>DATJHR010000183.1:0-6868 GCA_035493735.1 Acidocella sp. | reverse complement strand
GGCGCGCAGATCCTCGATGCGCGAATTGGTGCAGGAGCCGATGAACACCACGTCGATTTTCGTGCCGGCCAGCTTCTGGCCGGGGGTGAGGTCCATATATTTCAGCATCCGCTCCATCTGGGCGCGGCGGGACTCGTTGGGCTCGGCCGCCGGGTCCGGCACCAGGCCGGTGATCGGCACCACCGCCTCGGGCGAGGTGCCCCAGCTCACCTGCGGGATGATCTCGGCGGCGTTCAGCACCACCACCTTGTCGTACTGCGCGCCCTCATCGCTCGGCAGCGTCTTCCAGTATTCCACCGCGCGGTCAAAATCCTCGCCTTTCGGGGCGTAGGGGCGGCCCTTCACATAGGCGAAAGTGGTCTCATCCGGCGCCACCAGCCCGGCGCGGGCGCCGGCCTCGATGCTCATGTTGCAGATCGTCATGCGGCCGGCCATGTCGAGCGCGCGGATCGCCTCACCGGCATATTCGATCACGTGGCCATTGCCGCCGGCGGTGCCGATTTTGGCGATGATGGCGAGGATGATGTCCTTGGCGCCGCAGCCGGCGGGCAGGGTGCCGTCCACGCGGACCAGCATGTTCTTCGCGGGCTTCTGCAGCAGGGTCTGGGTGGCGAGCACATGTTCCACCTCGGAGGTGCCGATGCCGAACGCCAGCGCGCCCAGCGCGCCGTGCGTGCTGGTGTGGCTGTCGCCGCACACGATGGTCATGCCCGGCAGGGAGATGCCCTGTTCCGGCCCGACGATATGCACGATGCCCTGCCGCGCATCGGTCACCGGGATATAGGGCACGCCGAAGGCCGCGACGTTTTCCTCCAGCGTGTCCACCTGCAGCCGGCTTTCCGGTTCGGCAATGCCCTGGGTGCGGTCTTCGGTCGGCACGTTATGGTCGGCAACGGCGATGGTCGCATCCGCGCGGCGCACCTGGCGGCCGGCGAGGCGGAGGCCCTCGAAAGCCTGGGGGCTGGTGACCTCATGCACAAGGTGGCGGTCGATATAAAGGACGCAGGTGCCGTCCTCCATGCGCTCCACCACATGCGCATCCCAGATTTTGTCGAACAAAGTTCGTGCCATTGCTTCTGTGCCTCCTCATGTAAAGGAAGGCCAGCGGGACGCTGTCCCCCTGGCCCCCCTGCCAACGGCGGCGCCGTTGGATCCGCAAAAAGGGTTATGGAGGCGGGGGCCGCACGGGCGTTGGAAACACCCGTGCCCCCGCCTCCATAACCCTTACGAATGGGTTCTAAGGGCTCGGCCCTTAGCGGGGGTGGAGGGGGCAGCGCCCCCTCCGTACTCGCTTACTCAGCAGCAGTCTCGACTTCGCGCGCCTTCTCGGCGATGCGGGCGGATTTGCCGCGGCGGCCGCGCAGGTAATAGAGCTTGGCGCGGCGCACATCGCCACGGCGCACCACATGGATGTCCGCGATGGTCGGCGCGTAGAGCTGGAACACGCGCTCCACGCCCTCGCCATAGGAGATCTTGCGCACGGTGAAGCTGGAATTGATGCCGCGGTTGGACCGGGCGATGCACACGCCCTCGAACGCCTGCACGCGCGAGCGCTCACCTTCCTTGACGTTGACGTTGACGCGCAGCGTGTCGCCGGGAGCGAAATCGGGGATGGTTTTGCCCTCGGTCAGCTTGGCGATCTGTTCGGCGTCGATGGTCTGGATGGTGTTCATAACAAAAATCCTTTTCGGTAGCGTTTAGGGCGCAGGCGCGCCGGATGCAATGTATTGATCGTAGAGGTCCGGTCTGCGGATTTTGGTGGTTTGCGCGGCGGCCGCATGGCGCCAGGCGGCGATCGCCCGGTGGTTGCCGGAGGTCAGCGTCTCCGGCACGGCGCGTCCCGCCCAGACCGCGGGGCGGGTGTAATGCGGGTATTCCAGCAGCGGGGTGGAAAAACTTTCCTCCGTCGCGCTCTCGGCCGCCCCCATCACGCCGGGGAGCAGGCGGATCACCGCGTCGAGCAGCACCAGAGCGGCGGTTTCGCCGCCGGAGAGGATGTAGTCGCCGATGCTGATCTCCTCGGCCGCGCGCGCTTCGATGACGCGCTGGTCGATGCCCTCGAAGCGGCCGCAGAGCAGAACCGCGCCCGGTCCGGCGGCCAGTTCGCGCACACGTTTTTGCGTGAGCGGCGTGCCGCGCGGGGTGAGCACGATCAACGGCCGCTCATCCGCGACCGCGCCGATCGCCGCGTCCACCACATCCGGCCGCATCACCATGCCCGCCCCGCCGCCGAACGGCGTGTCGTCCACGCTGCGGTGCCGCCCCAGCCCGAAATCGCGGATGTCGGTGACGCCCAGCGACCAGGTCTGTTCCGCCAGCGCCTTCCCGGCGAGGGACTCGCCGAGCGGGCCGGGGAACATGGTGGGGAAGATGGTCAGAATGTCGGCGCGCCAGGTCATGGTGACACCGTCACTTCCGTCGGCGGCACAATGACGACATGGCCGGACGAAAAATCCACCACCGGCACGGCGGCGCGGGTGAAAGGCACCAGCAGGCTGCCTGGCATGATCTCCAGGCTGCTGCCGCCGCCGTAATCATGCACGGCGGCAATGGTGCCGAGTTCCGCGCCGGTTTCGCTCTTCGCCTTCAGCCCGATGAGGTCGGCGAGATAAAACTCCTCGTCATCGGGTTCAGGCAAAGCGGAGCGGGGCGCAAACAGTTCGAGGTTGGTGAGCGTCTCGGCCTCGGTGCGGTCGGTGATCCGGCGGTGGCCTTGGGGCGTGACCTCGCTCAGCTGCGCGACATTGTCGTGCAGCCAGGCCAGCGCGAAGCGCCGGCCTGTGCGGTCCATGAGCGGGTAGGCTTCCAGGGACTCGGCCTCTGCCGCGAAGCTGTTGACGCGCACGAGCCCGCGCACGCCATGCGGCTTGCCGATCACGCCCATCAGGATCAACCGGTCGGTCACCTATCCTCCGTGCTTAGGCGGCGGCCTTCGCGCGCTCGGCGGCACGCTCCTGCGCCTTCTTCTTCGGCGCGGACTTCTTTGGCTGCTCGACATAGACCGGCATCTTGATCAGCCCGGCCTTGCCCAGGAAGCGGGCGACGCGGTCGGTCGCCTGCGCGCCGTTGGCGATCCAGTGGGTCAGGCGCTCGGTCACCAGGGTCACGCGCTCGGCATGGTCGGCCGGCAGCATCGGGTTGTAGGTGCCGACGCGCTCGATGAAGCGGCCGTCGCGCGGGCTGTTCGCATCGGCGATAACGATATGGTAGAAGGGACGCTTCTTGGCACCGGCGCGGGCAAGGCGGATTTTAAGAGGCATAGTAACTCCTGAGGTTAAAACTTAAGGGAAATCAGAACGGCCGGCGGCCGTTTCTGTGTTGCGCCATGGCAGCCTGCATCTGGCGCATCATCGCCTGCTGGCCGCCCATCTTGTTCATCCGCTTCATCATGGTCGAAATGTCGTCAAACTGCTTGAGCAGCTTGTTGACCTCCTGCACCGAGGTGCCGGAGCCCGCCGCAATGCGCTTCTTGCGGCTGGCCTTGAGGATGTCCGGATTGCGCCGTTCCTGGATCGTCATCGAGCTGATGATCGCGGCCTGGCGCTTGAACATGGTGGTGTCGAGATTGGCGTCCTCGATCTGCTGTTTGAGCTTGCCGACACCGGGCAGCATGCCGAGGATGCCGGAGAGCGAGCCCATCTTCGAAATCTGCTTAAGCTGGGAGGCATAGTCCTCGAGGTCGAACTTGCCTTTCGCCATTTTCTTGGCAAGCTTTTCGGCCTCTGCCTGGTCGATCGTCTCGGCGGCGCGTTCCACCAGCCCGACAATGTCGCCCATGCCCAGGATACGGCTGGCGACGCGCTCGGGGTCGAAATTGTCCAGCGCGTCGAGCTTTTCGCCGAGACCCACCAGCTTGATCGGTGCGCCGGTGACCTTGCGCATGGAAAGCGCGGCGCCGCCCCGGGAATCGCCGTCCAGCCGGGTCATGACGATGCCGGTGATGCCGAGCGCGTCATTGAAGGCGGTGGCGGTGGTCACCGCGTCCTGGCCGGTCATGGCGTCGACCACCAGCAGGGTCTCCACCGGATTGACCGCCTGGCGGATGGCTTTGACCTCTTCCATCAGCGCAAGGTCGATGGAGAGGCGGCCGGCAGTATCCAGGATCACCACGTCATAGAGTTCACGCCGGGCGGTATCCATGGCGCGGTTGGCGATCTGCAGCGGGGTCTGGCCCTGGATGATCGGCAGCGAGGTCACTTCCGCGCGTTGCGCCAGCTGTTCGAGTTGCAGCTGCGCGGCGGGGCGCTGGGTGTCCAGGCTGGCCAGCAAGACCTTGCGCCGCTCACGGGTGCGCAGCCGAAGCGCCAGCTTGCCAGACGTCGTGGTCTTGCCGGAACCTTGGAGGCCGACCATGAGGATCGGCAGCGGGGCAGGGGCGAGCAGGTTGATGGGAACGGACGTGCCGCCAAGCGCCTCGACCAGCGTGTCATTGACAATCTTCACCACCATCTGGCCGGGCGAGACCGAGCGCAGCACTTCCGCACCCACCGCCTTGGCCCGCACCTCGGCGATGAAGTCCTTCACCACCGGCAGCGCCACGTCGGCATCCAGCAGCGCCAGGCGGATCTCCCGCAGCGCTTCGGACACGTCCTCTTCGTTCAGCGCGCCACGGCGGCGCAGCCTGTCGAAAACCCCGGAAAGCTTGCCCGACAGCGAGTCGAACATGGTGCCAAATACTCCACAACGCAAAATGCGCCGTGGTGCGAACCCTCGCAGCACGGCGTTTTAGCCAGGGCCGCTCTTGCGCCGCGGCGGCGGGGAAGTCAAGCGAAAGCAATGTAAGAGGCCGCTTTTTGAAAAAAGCGGCGCAAAAACTTTTTCGAAACTGGGTCCGCGGCGTTTCCGCCAGCACGGCCCAGTTTAACAAAGTTTTTTTGCTACTTTTTGTTCACAAAAAGTAGCGCTTCCCTTGCTTTCCTTGCCTCATCGGCGTGCCCCAAGCACGGTCTTCGGCTCCAGATAGGCACTCAACCCGAAGGGGCCGCCCTCGCGGCCGAGGCCGGACTGTTTCACACCGCCGAACGGCGCCAGTGGCTCATGGGCGGCGCCGTTGATCACGACGCGTCCGCTTTCCAGACGCGCGGCGATTCGTTCGGCCTTCGCCTGGTCGCCGAAGATGTAGGCGGAGAGGCCGTAACTGGTGTCGTTGGCGATGGCTACGGCCTCGTCCTCGTCGCGATAGGTGAGAATCGCGAGCACCGGCCCGAAGATTTCCTCGCGCACGATCCGCATGTCGTTTTTGACATCCGTGAAAACCGTCGGGCGCACGAAATAGCCGGTCAGCCCCTCGGGCCGGCCTTCGCCACCTGTCAGCAGGTTTGCGCCTTCCTCGACGCCAAGGCGGATATAGCGTTGCACGCGCTCCCATTGGGTCTGGCTGACCATGGGGCCGATACTGGTGGAGGGATCGCGCGGATCGCCCACCTTCACCTCCGTCTCAATGGCCGCCTTCAGGGCAGCTTCGAATGTTTCGCGGCGGGCTTCGGAGACAAGCACGCGGGTTCCGGCGATGCAGGCCTGGCCCGAATTCATGAATCCGGTTCCGATCACGGCGGGGATGACCGTCTCGAGCGCCGCATCGTCCAGGACGATGGTCGGCGATTTGCCGCCGAGTTCCAGCGTCACACGCTTCAGCGTGTCCGCGCTGGCACGAATGATCGCCTTGCCGACGGTTGTGGAGCCGGTGAAGGAGATTTTGGCCACGTCGGGGTGAGCGGCGATTGCCGCGCCGACGTCCGCGCCGCGTCCGTTCACCAGGTTATAAACCCCGGCCGGTAACCCGGCCTCGTGCAAGGCGCGCAGCACCACCTCGGTCTGCAGGGCGCTCATCTCGCTGGGTTTGATGACCGACGTGCACCCTGCGGCGATGGCGTAGGCGAGCTTGCCGCAGATGAAGGCGGCATTGGCGTTCCAGGGCGTGATCAGCCCCACGACTCCGACCGGCTCCATGGCGACGCGGGCGGAAGCGATATCCTGCTCGAGGGGGAAGTCGGCAAGCGTCTGGGCGGCCGCGCGGAAGGAGGCGGGCGCGTAGTCGGCGACCCAGCGGGAAAAGACGGCAGGAGCGCCGTATTCCTCCAGCATAGCCTCGTACAGCTCGTCGGCGCGCGCTTGCATGGCGGCTTCCAGCGCCTGGAGCATGTGCAGCCGCTCGGCCTTCGTTGTGCGCGCCATCAACGGCAAGGCGCGTTTGGCGGCCGCGATCGCCGCGTGGGCATCCTCCACATCGCCCAGGCGCACCCGGCCGATGACCCCGCCGGTCGTCGGGTTGTGCAGATCGAACAGTTCTCTCCCGTGGGGCTCGACGAACTGGCCGTCTATATAGCTGTGCTCAATGTTACGCATGCGGATCTCCGTTTTTCGAGCCTCGGAGATGGGCCTGGCAGATAATGGTCAGTAGTGGCATTATCCGGGATGAATTGATCGGGAAATCAGGATAAAATCGGGGAATGAACAAGGGGCGGCTGATCGAGTTCGAGGCCGTGGTGGCGGTCGCACGCCGTCGGAGTTTTCGTGCGGCGGCCATTGAACTCGGCCTCTCCAGCACGGCCTTGAGCCAGGCGGTTGCCGAGCTTGAGGCGCGCCTGGGCGTGAGGCTGTTCAACCGCACGACCCGTAGCGTGTCGCCAACCCCGGCCGGCGAGCAATTCGTGGCGCAGGTCGCGCCGGCGCTGGCCACGATCCGGGACGCCGCCGACGCGGTGAACCGGCACCGATCCACTCCGACCGGCCTGCTGCGCCTGAACAGCACGGTGGGGGCGGCACGACGGATCCTGCGGCCGCTCGTCTTCGCGTATCTGAACCGCTACCCCGAAATGTCAGTCGAAATCGTCACCGAAGGGAAGCTCATCGATATCGTGCGGGAAGG
>DATJHR010000182.1:0-15469 GCA_035493735.1 Acidocella sp. | reverse complement strand
ATAGGTTCGGATCCCTTCCGCGATCGCCGCCGCGGGAACGCCCAGGGCCCGGGCCATCGCCGCGGCCGCGGCGGCGTTCTGCGCGTTATGGGCACCAGGCAGCGCTTTTGCGTCCCCGACCGCGAAATCCGCGCCGGAAATCTCGATCACCCGCGCTTTCTGCCCGCGCGCCCATACGGCCAGCTGCCGCGAGGGCTCGTCATCGATGCCGATCACCGCCGTGTCCCCGGCCTTCTGCCGGGCAAAAATCTCCCGCTTCGCCGCAGCGTAGCCGGCCATGTCGCCATGGCGGTCCAAGTGGTCCGGGGAAAGATTGAGCATTGCCGCGGCATCGAAGCGGAGTGTGGCGATTCGCTCCAACATGTAGCTGGACATTTCCAGAACATACACGCCGGAATCGGGCAGCAGCGGCAGGCTCAAAGCCGCCGGGCCGAGATTCGCGCCCGCCGCGTTGGGAATGCCGGCCACGGTGCAAATATGCGCCAGCAGCGCGGTGGTGGTGGATTTGCCGTTGGTGCCGGTGATGCCGGCAAACCTCGCTTGGCTGCCGCTACCCCGCACGGCGCGGTACAGCAGCTCCGCATCGGTGAGCACCGGCACGCCTTGCGCCAAGGCCCAGGCCGCCTGGTCATGCGGTTTGGGCAATCTGTGTGGAATGCCGGGCGAGAGCACCAGCCCGTCGATCCGGCCCGGCACCTCCGAGGGACGCATGACCGAAAAATCTTCAGCCCCCTCGCGGGCGGACGTGGAATCATCCCAGACGAACACCTCCGCGCCCATCGCGCGCAGCGCCCGCGCCGCCGGCAAGCCGGCCCGGCCCAGGCCCAGTACCGCGAAACGCTGTCCCTTGAAGACCGGCGCGAAATTCATCGAATTTTCAAGGTGGCAAGTCCCACCAGCCCCAGAATCATCGCCACGATCCAGAAACGGATCACGATCGTCGGCTCGGCCCAGCCCTTTTTCTCGAAGTGATGGTGCAGCGGCGCCATCAGGAACACCCGGCGGCCGGTGCGCTTGTACCAGAACACCTGCACGATCACCGACACGGTCTCAACCACGAACAGGCCGCCAACAATGGCCAGCACGATCTCGTTCTTGGTCGCGACCGCCACCGCCCCCAGAGCGCCGCCCAGCGAGAGCGAGCCGGTATCGCCCATGAATACCGCCGCCGGCGGCGCGTTGAACCATAGGAAGCCGAGCCCGGCGCCGATCAGCGCGGACAGGAACACCGCCAGCTCGCCCGTGCCGGGAATGAAATTCAGTTGCAGATAAGAGGCGAAAACATGGTTGCCGACCAGATAGGCGATCACCCCGAACACCCCTGAGGCAATCATCGTCGGCACGATCGCCAGCCCGTCCAGCCCGTCAGTGAGGTTCACCGCGTTCGAGGCGCCCATCATCACGAACATCGCCACCAGCGGAAACAACAGGCCAAAGGAGATCATCACGTTCTTGAACACTGGCACGGCCAGTTCGGTGCCGAGCGGATGCGGCATCAGTCGCGTCATCCACACCGCCGCAATCAGGCCGATGGCCCCCTGCGCCCATAGTTTGGTGCGCCCGGGCACGCCTTTGGTGTTGCGCTTCGTGAGCTTGAGAAAGTCGTCCGCAAAACCGATGGCGCCATAGCCCAGTGTGACCAGCAGCACCGCCCAGACATAGCCATTGCGCAAATCGGCCCAGAGCAGCGTGGACAGACCCAATGCCAACAGGATCAGCACGCCGCCCATGGTCGGCGTGCCCTTTTTCTCGATCAGATGCCGCTCCGGCCCGTCCAGGCGGATCGGCTGGCCGTGCTTCTGCATGGATTTGAGGAAGCGGATCAGCTTCGGCCCGGCCCAGAAGCTGATGATCAGAGCGGTCAGGCACGCGGCTCCGGCCCGGAAGCTGATATAGCGGAACAGGTTGAAAATATGGACATGGCCGGCGAGCGGCAGGAGTAACGCGTAGAGCATCAGCCGCGCCCCTCAAGCACCGCGATCACATCGCGCATCCGGCTGCCATAGCTGCCTTTCACCAAAACCGCATCGCCCTGCCGCAGCGCCGCCGTCACCAGCGGCGCCAAATCGGCCGCGGCGGCGGCATGCCCACCCTGTTTCGCCGCCGGCAGGGTGTCGAACAAACGCTTCATCATCTCTCCGCAGGTAAAAACCAGGTCCGCGCCGGCCAGAACGGCCGGCCGCAACCCCTCATGCTCCGCCGCAGCCGCGTCGCCTAATTCTAGCATGTCGCCCAGCACCGCCACATGGCGGCCCGGCTGCAGCGCCAGCACCGCGAAGGCCGCCCGCATCGACGCGCCGGAGGCGTTGTAGCTCTCGTCCAGCAGCAGAATTTTGCCGCGGTCCGGCAATGTCACCTCACGTCGCGCACCGCGCCCGGCATAAGGGGCAAACCCATCCAATGCCGCCGCGGCGCGGCTCACCTCCAGCCCCAGGGCCGCCGCCGCCGCCAGCACCGCGACTGCGTTGCGCGCCATATGCGCCCCCGGCGCCGCCAGGACGAATTTTTCCCGCACGCCGCCGATTTCCGCCGCCACGCTGCAGGAATCGGCGCGATTTTCCAGCGCCGCCAGCCGCGCCGCGCCGCATTCGCCGAACGTCGTCACCCGCGCGCCCGCCGGGACAGCAGCCCGCAAAATCTCATCGTGAACCGTGCCTGCCGGCAGCACCGCCGTTCCTCCCGGCTCAAGGGCCGAGAAAATCGAGGCCTTCTCGGCAGCGATCGCCGCTTCCGAGCCCATCAGCCCGAGATGCGCGCGGTCCACACAGGTGATGATCGCCACATGCGGCCGCACCAGGGCCGCCAATGGCGCGATCTCGCCGGGATGGTTCGTGCCGATCTCGAACACCGCGAAATCCGCGTCGCGCGGCATCCGCGCCAGGGTCAGCGGCACGCCGATATGGTTGTTGAAGCTCGCCTCCGCGGCATGCACGGTGCCGAACCCGGCTAGGCAGCGGCGCAGCATCTCCTTGGTCGTGGTCTTGCCGACGCTGCCCGTCACCGAGACGATACGGGCTTGGGCGCGCGCCCGCGCCGCCGCACCCAGCCGCCCCAGCGCCGCCAGCGTGTCCTCCACCAGCAGCACATTGCCAGGCATCGGCCGTGAGACGAGCGCCGCCGCCGCGCCCTTGGCCAAGGCCTCGGCGACAAAATCATGCCCATCCCGCACGCCCTGCAGCGCCACGAACAGATCGCCCGGCTTGACCGTGCGCGTATCGATGCTGATGCCGCTGACCGCGAAGCCGCGCGAAGCTGCGCCCACCGCCCGGGCCAGCTCATCTCCGTCCCATAAGATGGTCACGCCGCACCGCCCAGCTCACGCAGCACGCTGGCATCGTCGAACGGGATCGTCGTCCCGCCGATCATCTGGCCCTGCTCGTGTCCCTTGCCGGCGACCACCAGCACGTCGCCAGCCTGCAATTCGCCAAGGCCGGCGGCGATCGCCGCGCGCCGGTCGCCGATCTCGATCGCACCGGGTGCGGCGGCCAAAATCGCCGCGCGGATGCGCGCCGCATCCTCGCTGCGCGGATTGTCGTCGGTCACGATCACGCGATCCGCGCCGGCCGTGGCGGCCTGACCCATCAGCGGCCGCTTGCCGGCATCCCGATCGCCGCCGGCACCGAACACAATGACCAGTTTTCCCGTGGCGTGCGGCCGCAGCGCGCTCAGCACGCGGGTAATCGCATCGGGCGTATGCGCGTAATCGACATAGGCGCTGGCGCCGTTCGGCAGCACCAAGGCGCGTTCCAAACGGCCACGGACGCCAACCAGCTTCGGCAGGAAGGAGAATGCATCCGGCACCCCCAGCGCCTCCGCCAGGCTGGCCGCGAGAACGGCGTTATCCGCCTGGAATTTTCCAGGCAGCGGCAGGGTCACATCCCGCCCCTCGGCGCGAATCTCCTGCCCCGCGGGCAGCGACGCGACCTGCCCGATGCTGAGCACGCGAAAATCGAGGCCGCGCGCCAGCGCGATTTCGCGCAGCATGCCGAGCGTCACCGCATCCAGATCGGCCATCGCCCGCGCCGCCGCACCGCGCTTCAGCAGGGCCTCGAACAGCCGCAATTTGGCCGCGCGGTAGGCCTCCATCGAGCCGTGATAATCGAGATGATCACGCGTCAGATTGGTGAACCCGGCGGCGGCAAAACTCAGGCCATCCAGCCGGCTTTGCGCGATGCCATGCGACGAGGCCTCCAAGGCGGCGTCCGAGACTCCCTCGTGCGCCAGCATCGCCAGGGTGTTGGCCAGCGTGACCGGATCGGGCGTGGTCAGCGATTCCACCACCGGCATCCCCTCGGCAATGACGCCCAGCGTGCCGAGCGAGGCGGCGCGCCGCCCCGAGAGGCAGAGGATCTGCCGCAAGAAATCCACCGTGCTGGTTTTGCCGTTGGTGCCGGTGACCGCGGCCAGCCGCTCCGGCAGCTTGCCCGCCAGCTCGACCGCGAATTGCGCCAGTTTTTGGCGTGGCGAGGCGGTGCAGAGCAGCGGACGCGGCGGCACGCCGGGCGGCCAGACCGTCCCTTCGGGCGCCAGCACGGCGACCGCGCCACGGGCCACAGCCTCGGCGATGAAACGCCGTCCATCCGCTTTGGCACCGGGCAAGGCGGCGAACATATAACCCGGCTGAACCGCCCGACTATCCGCCGTGATACCGCGTACCCCGTTCAACTCACCGTTCCGCAAACTCATTATCCGCCGGCAGCGCCCGCTCCGTCTCAAGATGGCTGCTGATCGCCGGAAAGACCGGTTCCGCAACCGGCTTGGCGGGCCGCTTCACCACGGGTGAAGCGGGGAGCAGCGTTGCTGCCTTCTGCGCCGCCCGCTGGTCCGATAGCCGGGTTGGCGCGGTGTCGTCCATGCCCGGCGGCTTCAATCCCATCATTAAATAAGCGAAGGCATTCGCGCCCGGCGGCAGCGGATTGTTCGGCCCAAGCGCCACCCGGCCTGGCGGCGGCGTCGGCTGCAGCGGGACCTCCAGCGCCGCGGTCTGTGCCGCCAGCTCAGCGCCGCTCGCCGGCATGATCCCCAGCATCGGCCCGATGCGAGCGATGATCCGCCCGACCGTTGGGGCGGAAATATAGCCGCCGGTGGTAAAGCCGTGCGTCGACGCATCCGGCTTTGGCTGCAGCACCAGCACATAGACCACATATTGCGGATCCTGCATCGGGAACGCCGCCATGAACGAGGCGTTATTGGTGTGCAGCAGATAGCGCCCGTTCGGCCCGACCACCTGCGCAGTGCCGGTCTTGCCGCCAACGATATAGCCCGGCACGGCGGCATAAACGCCGGTTCCCTCGGCCACCACGTCCGTCATCATGCGGCGCATGATGTCCGAGGTGCTCGGCTTCATCACCTGCACGCCCGCCGGCGGGTCGTTCGGGTTCACGGCCAGCAGCGTCGGCTTGTAGAGGATGCCGCCATTCACGATCGGCACCACGCCCGCCACCAGTTGCAGCGGACTGACCGCAATGCCGCCGCCGAACGACACGGTCATGGTCGCCGCCAGACCCCAATTATTGAAAGGGGGATGTTGCGGCCAGGGCGGCCCCGGCAGCTGCACATCCACAGGCTTGAAGAAGCCCATCTTCCGGTACCAGGCCTGCTCGATCTTCGGCCCGAGGATCGAGGCAATTCGCGAAGCACCAATGTTCGACGACACGTTGAGGATCTGTGGCATCGCCATCCACACATGCGCCGGCTCAAAATCGCGGATGTAAAAATGTCCGACGCGCAGCGGGTGTGTCGTGTCGAAATAGTCCCACCAATGAACGAGGCCCGAATCCAGCGCCATCGACATGGTCTGCAGCTTGAACACGCTGCCCGGCTCATAGACGCCATTCACGCAACGGTTGAACTGGGCGTTGCCGCTGGCCGTGCCAATATCATTCGCGTTGTAGTCCGGCAGGCTGGCCATTGCCAAAACCTCGCCGGTCTTCGCGCTCATCACGATCGCGCACCCACCAGGCGCCTGGAATTCCTTGACAGCGGCGGCCAGCTCGTCATGTACGATGCTTTGGATGCCGGCATCGATCGACAGCCGCAGCGGCGCGGGATCGGTGGTCAGGCGCTTGTTGAAATATTCCTCTACCCCGGCGATGCCGACATCGCCGACCCCAACGCCACCCAGGATATGCGCGGCAAGGTCGCCGTCAGGATAATGCCGCGTCTCGGTATTCTCGAAATAGACGCCGGGGATGCCGAGACGGTTCACCGCCAGCTCTTCGGGCGGGGTGAGCTGGCGATCAAGATAAACGAAGTCCTTGTTGGAGGCGAGCCTGCGTTCCGTGCCCGCCATGTCCAGCCCCGGCAGCACGCCGGCAAGTTTTTCCGCCGCCTGCTCCGGATCCGTGACCTGGCGCGGATCCGCATAAAGCTCCGCCCCGGGCAGCGAAACGGCGAGGATCGTACCGTTGCGGTCAACGATATCAGCGCGATCGGGGGGCGGCGGCATGATGTTCAGCACCGGCTGCAACGCCTTGATCACCGCCGGCGGCGGCAAAATCGGGTCAATGACCGTGGTGTAGACCAGGCGCAGCGTCAGCACCGCAAACAGGCCGGTGAAGCCGAGCGCGCTCAACAGCAGCCGGCCGCGCGTCTTTTCCAAGGCCGCCGGCGGCAGCGGCGCGGTCGCGCGCGCGTGCTCCATGCGCGGCACGGCCCCGCGTTCCGGCGCGCCAGGGCGGCGCGCGGGCGGTTCCGGTCCGGGCTTGAGCGTTAATGTCAATTACCGGTCCCTGGAGACTGCGCCATGCCGAGCAGCGACCCGCCGGTCTCTGTCATGGGCGGCGGCACGGGTGGGGTCGGCGCCGCCACCGCGCGCACCTGCACAACCCGCGCGCCCATCGGCGCCTGCGGCACGGGCATCACATATGTCGAGCGGGCCATATAAAGATGCGATTCGGACGGATGCCGCGGCAGCACCTCCCGGCGCAGCGCCGTACGGACCAGCCGTTTATGCCGCGCCACCTCGGTCGGCGAGAGCCGGCGCACGGCCTCGGAGACCGGGACATGGCGCACGGGCACGATGGCGGCCGACGGCTGGACCAGCTCGGCACTGACGAAATTCACTTGTGCCCCGATCGGCGTGACGACGCCGGACGGTGCCGGCCGATGCGCCGGGACATCGCGGTCGGCGCTGGCGAGGTGCACCGGCGCCCCGGCCTTGGGCAGGGCCGGCGCCGGCGCGGCCTGCGCCACCGCCCCAGGAGCCGCGTTGGAGGACGGCAGCGCTGGGGCGGGCTGGCTGTCTCCCGGCACCGGACTGTTCGGCGCCGGCAGCAGCGCGGCCAGCTGCGGCAGCGCCACCATCTGGCTGGGCTTCATCGGTTGCAGCGTGGTGAAATTGGCGGCGAGCTGCTGCAGCCGCGACGGATCGACTTCCAGCGCCCATTGCGCCTGCAGGACCCGGACGCGCTGCTCGTCGAGCCTTGTTGCCTGCGCCACCTGCGCCATCTTCTGTTCCAGCACCTGCGAGCGCTCTTTCACGGCAAACAGATACGCGCCCGACAGGACGAACAAAGAGGCGCTGATCAGGGTTAACGGACGGATCATGCTGCGAGCCTTTCCAGCGTGCGCAACTTGGCGCTGCGCGCGCGCGGATTGGCCTTGACCTCCGCCTCGCTCGGCAACACGGGGCTGCGCGTCAACAATTTGAATTGCGGCCGTGACGTTTCCTGCAGCGAGGCAGGGTCATGCCGCGACGCGCCGGGCGTGCGCCCGGCCGCCTGCGCGAAAAAGCGCTTCACGATCCGATCCTCCAGCGAATGAAAACTCACCACCACCAGCCGCCCGCCCGGCGCCAGCAGCGAAGCCGCCTGCGCCAGCCCGGCGGCAACATCGCCGAGCTCGTCATTCACCGCGATACGCAGCGCCTGAAAGCTGCGCGTCGCGGGGTCGATACCTGACTTATCCGCTCTCACGACACCCCGTATCACGCTGGCCAAATCGGCCGTCGTCGTAAATGCTTGCAGCCGGCGCCGCTCGACGATCGCCTTCGCGATCCGGCGCGACGCCTTCTCCTCTCCGAATTGGTACAAAATATCAGCAAGCTCGGATTCGGGCACAGTGTTTACCAGCGTCGCCGCGGTAATTTCCGCGCTCCCCATCTGCATATCCAGCGGCCCGTCATGGCGAAACGAAAAGCCCCGCGCCGGATCGTCGATCTGGTAGGAGGAAACACCGAGATCGAACACCGCGCCGTCCAGCGCGCCCACACCGGCGGCGCCGAGAAGGTCGAGAATGCGGCTGATCCGGCCTTCAAAAATTTGCAGGCGGCCGGGATAATGCACGGCAAGGTCGCGTCCCCGCGCCACCGCCGCCGGATCGCGGTCGAGGGCGACCAGGCGGCAATCGACCGAATCAAGAATCGCCCGCGCGTAACCACCGCCGCCGAACGTGCCGTCGAGATATATTTTGCCGGAAGCCGGCGCCAGCATGCGCACGGCCTCGTCGCGCAGCACGGGAATGTGCGAGAATTCGCTCATGCCGGCACCTTCGACGCGAAGCCCGGCGCCAGCGCACGCGAGGCCTTGCGGAACTCAGCCGCCGCCTGCGGTTCCCAGATATGGAAATGGTCGCCGCGCCCCAAGAAATTCACCGCGCCCGTCAGGTTGGCATATTCAACCAGATCGCCCGGAATGAGGATGCGCCCTTCCTTGTCGGTTTCGACCACCCAGGCCTCGCTGTAGAGCAAGGTCGCCAGCGCTTCGCGCTTGGGATCGAAATGATCCATCTGATCGAGCTTCTCCTGCCAAACCTGATAGGCCGCGCGCGGCCAGACCTCGATGCAGCCGGGAATGTAAGAAGGCCGCAGGATCAGCGAAATCGTTCCCAGATCACCCTTCAAGGCAGCACGAAACGGCGCCGGGACGGACACGCGCCCCTTCGCATCAAGCCGATTCTCGTGGTTGCCGAAGAACTGACTCATTTCGACGCGACGCGGGGCCTTCCACCATTCCATGGGTATTCATGGGTTTATGCCCCACTAGCATGGGCGATAACGCCCCGTCAAAAGGAATCGCTTTTTTTCGCCTTCGAGTCGAACGCAACATTCCTGCAAATAACTGCGGATTCTCGGATTCAAATGTTCCTGTTTTGTTCTTTTCCTCGCGGATGAAGATGTTTTCATACGAATGCAACACGCTTCCGAAACGTGCGGAAATGGCGCGTCGAAAGCCCGCCCCTTCATCGTTATTGTCGCGACGGTCGTTGCGCTTCAGATCATGGGGAAGGCAAAAATCCAGACGGTCTGTAAGCCGGGTTCTGTCCACGCCGCGAACGGCGCTGGACGGCCATTCCTCTGGGACGGACCTTGCGGCCCGCCTCGCGCGACCAACCCGGGCGGCGGATCGAAAATACTCCCGCGCCCATGCTTTCGCACGACGCCGGCCGCCCCTATTCGGTCTTGCTCCCGGTGGGGTTTACCCTGCCAGCCCTGTCACCAGGGCCGCGGTGCGCTCTTACCGCACCGTTTCACCCTTGCCGCGGGCGAACCCACGGCGGTTTGTTTTCTGTGGCACTGTCCCTGGGGTCGCCCCCGCCGGCTGTTAGCCGGCACCGTATTTCCGTGGAGCCCGGACTTTCCTCCAGCAGGGTTTTGACACCTGCCAGCGGCCGTCCAACCGTCTGGATAGACGGTCCCTGCACCCTCGTTCAGCTTTGGTCAATGCTTTTGTCAGTGCTTTGGTCAGCCAAGGCCCGCACCGCCGCCGCCCGGCCGGCGGTCTGGCTGTCCGCCACACCGGTCAGATGGCCGGGCAGAAAATGCCGCTGAAAGGCGGTGATCACATCGGTTTCAGCCAACGCCATATCATAGCCGATGGCCGCCAGATCCCCGCGCAGATCGCCCGGAGGGGCAAAAGAATCAGTCCATAACCCGATCCCTGAAGCGGCCAGCCCGCGCCAGTCGAACAACTCGCCGGGATCCTGCTTGCGGTTCGGCGCGATGTCGGAATGCGCCACCACGTTGCGCGCCACAATGCCCGGCCAGCGCGCCAGGATCCCGTGGCACAGCGCCCGCACCGCCTGCATCTGCGCCGGCGGAAAGGGCCGGTAGCCGAACTCATGGCCGGGATTGACGATCTCGATGCCGATCGATCGGTCATTCAGCCCGGTGGTGCCGCGCCAAAAGCTCACCCCGGCATGCCAGGCGCGGTTTCGCTCCTCGACCAACGTATAGATGGTGCCATCCTCATCCACGAGATAATGGGCGGAGACTTTCGCCGCCGCATCGCAGAGCCGGTTGAGCGCCGCCCCGGCGCTCTGCATGCCGGTGTAATGCAGCACCAGCATGTCCACCTCCCCCGGCCGCGCATCGAAATTCGGCGAGGTGCTGCGGATCAACGTTTGCCCCTCAAAGTTTGCGTTCACGTTTGATGATGTCGTAGGCGGCATTGATCCGCGCCACGCGATCGGAGGCGGCATCGATCATCGCCTGGGGCACGCCGCGTGCGGCCAGGCTATCGGGATGATTCTCGCGCATCAGCGCCTTCCAACGCGCCCGCACCACCTCATCGCTGGCCTTCCGGTCGAGCCCCAGCACCGCATACACATCGTCAGCCGGCTGGACCGGCGCGACTTTCCCCTGCCCGGCCCGGTCGGCGGCCGTGGCGTCGAGCCTGAAGCGCTGCGCCACCGTCTCCAGGAACTCCGCCTCATCGGCATTCACCGGGCCGTCAGCACGCGCGATCTGGTACAGCCCCGCCAGGACCTGCTCCAGCAGAATGCGGTTGTCGGCAAAGGCCTGGCCAAGCTGAAACGCGTACGCCTCATAGCCGGTGGCGGACGCGCGAGCACGGTCGAACAGTCTGGCGATCTCGGGGAGGCTGGATTCGGGGATCGCAAAGCTGCGCTTGAACATGTCGATCTCGGCGCGCGTCACCGGCCCGTCGCATTTCGACAGCTTGGCCGCCAGCACCGTGACATTCACCGCAAAAATCTGGTCGCGCCGTCCGAACAGCGCCGCCATCTTCATCGCCTCGAACGGCAGCGCCCGGGCGGCGATGCTGCTCACCACGCCTTCATCGGCCGCATGCCCCAAGGCCGCGCCGAAGAGCGCCCCGGCCGGCCCGCCCATGGCGAAGCCCGCGACGCCACCGATGATTTTGCCCCAATATGTCATTAATTCAGCCTAACATAGCCCAACCCTTGAACCAAAACCGGACATCAACGAGAACGGGTTCGATGGCAGATTTCATAGGCGGGCAATTCTCGAGCGATCGCGACGGTGCTTGCACCGACATTGTTGTGCGCGGTGGTGAGGAGCGGATCATCGCCAAGACGTGTCGCTCGTGAGCAGAAAACATCTCTGGCTCCTCCCCCTCAGTCTCGCGATTCTGCTGGGGGCTGCCATCCTGGCTCTGCCCAGCTTCGTGGCCTCCAGCACGCATCGCGGCACGATCGAGGCGCTCGCCTCCTCGCTCACCGGCCGCGAGGTGCGGATCAACGGCAATCTCTCGCTCGCCTTGTTACCGGCGCCGCAGCTCGTCGCGGATCACGTCACCATCACCGGCCCTGACGATGAGACGATCCAGGCACGCTCCCTGACGTTGGCCATTTCCCTGCCGGCCTTGCTGCACGGCCAGCTGCACGCCACCAGCCTGACCCTGATCTCCCCGCAGATCGACCTGCCCTGGCCGCTCCCCGGCGGCAGCGCCGCCGTCACCCCGCCCAGCTGGCTCGCGGCCTTGCATGCGCAGATCCAGGACGGCGCCGTCACGCTTGGCCAACTGCACCTCGACAATGTGAACGCCTCGATCGTTACCGGCGCCGACAGCGCGATCACCGTCTCGGGGAACGGGCTAACGCAAGGCCGTTCGCTGTCCCTCACTTTGGCGCTCGCCGGAACCGGCGCCACCGGCACCGCGCCCCTACGGGTCGACGTGAAAAGCGGCGACGTCACCGGGGCATTCCTCGGCGCCCTGAACAGCGCCGGCGAAGTCACCGGCCGGCTCGGCCTCAACGCCCCGCACCTCACGGCCAAGGCCGATCTTAACGCCAATGCCACCGCGCTGAGCGCCACCATGCTGCAGATCCATGCCGGCGCCGCGGGGCTCGCGGGCAGCGCGCGCTTACGTTTCCTCCGTCCGGCCCCGGAACTGTCCGCCACGCTGACCGGCGAGAATCTTGACCTCTCGGCCCTGACCGCCGTGCGGGCGCTCTGGCCCCGCATGCGGCTTGACATGGCCTTGAAGGCCACGAACGTGGCCGTCCTCGGGCAGCGTTTTCCTACCTTCCGGGCCACACTCGCCGACAATGCCGGCACCATTTCGGCCAGCCAGGCGCAAGCAAGCCTGGCGAGCGGCGGCCTGCTCACCGGCAGTCTCGCCATCGATCCGGCCGGCGCGATCAGCGGCAACGCCACGCTGCAAATTCCCTCCTTGCCCGACCTGTTGAGCAGTTATGGCATTCCCGCGCCGCCCGGCTGGACCAGTGCGACGCTGAGCACCACGCTGTCCGGCACCCGGGATCAGCCGGTGCTGCAGCATCTGACCGGGGAGATCGACGGCGACCATGTCACCGGAGAGCTGATCATCCACGGCCATCATGCGAACGGCTCGCTGGCTTTCACGCGGCTGGACCTCACCCCGCTGCTCAGCTGGTTCACCCACCGCCCGAACGTGGCTTTCTCGGCTGACGGGCAGATCACCGCCGCCAAAGCGACGCTGGGACCGGTACCGCTCACCAACCTGTTGCTGGACGGGACGCTCGGCAAAGGACTGAACATCCGCCGTGTCTCGGCCCGGCTGTATAACGGCTTAGCTGCCGGCAGCCTGGCGCTGGACGCCAAGGGCCAGGTCAGCAATGCGCAAAGCTTTGTCACGCTGCCTTCCGCCGCCCCGCTGGCAGCACTCCTGCCCGCCGCTTGGCGGCCGCCCCTTGCCCTGCTGCAGCCCCGGCTCAACCTCACCTTGGTCGCCGAGGGACCTCCGGGCGCCCTCGCCACCAGCGCCGTGGCCACCCTCGGCGATTTCACGCTCACCGCCGCGCCGACCATCGATCTCAATACTGGCACAGCCAGCGGGCCGGCCACGCTGCGCAACCCCGACGCCATCGCCGCGGCGACGATTTTCCATGTCAATCACGGCCTGGCCTGGCCCGGCGCCGGTTCGCTCTCGCTCAGGGCGAGGATGCTGATCTCGCCCACGCAATTCGGGCTACCGGATTTCGTCCTGTCCTTCGGTGCCCTGACCGCCAATGGCCATGTGGTCAGCACCAACGGCGCCGTCGCCGGCGATGTCGACGCCGACACCCTGGCCCTGCCGCCGCTTGACCTGATCATGGCGCTGCCCTGGTCCCGCGTCAGCCAACTGCCCGGCACGCTGAAAATCAGCGCCAACCGCGTGCTTTATACCGGCCAGCCGGTCCTTGGCGCGGCGCAAGGAACCGTCACTGTGGGCGCAAACGGCCTGGAAGCGGTGCTGACCCGCGGCGCGATCGCCGGCGGCAATCTGACCGGAAGTTTCACCGCCACCATCCCCTCGGGCGCACCGCCCGCACTCGCGCTGAAATTCGCCGGCACCAGGCTCGATGCGAGGCAGCTGGATCTGCCGATCGAGTTCCCCTTCACGCTGCCGGACGGCACCGTGACCGCCACGGCCGATCTCACCGCCAGCGGCTATGAGCCGAGTAGCTGGAGAGCGACCCTTTCCGGCACGACGACGCTAACCGCCGCCCATGGTCAGATTACCGGATTCGACCTGGCCGCCCTCGTCAGGGCGCTGAACAGCCCCGGCCACCGGCATCTGCGGGCGTCCGTCACGTCCGGCACCAGCGCTTTCGACAGCCTGGCGGTGTCCGCCACCTTCAGCAACGGCGAAGGCACCTTAACCGCCGTGCGGCTCACCGCGCCTTCCGGCAGCGCGACCATGGTCGGCAACACCGACATGGTCGATCACAGCGTGGCACTGCGGCTCAGTTTGCAGCCCAAGGTCACCCCGCCGCTGAACATCGAGAACACGATCCTCGGCAGCTGGCACGAGTCCCGGCAGTATCCGCTCCTGCAAGCCGCTCAAGGCTGGAAGCCAGCGACCTGACATCGGCGGCCTAAATTAACAAAGTTTTTTTGCTACTTTTTGTTCACAAAAAGTAGCCCTTTTCTTTCTTCTTCCTCACATCCAGCCCGGCACCGGCAGGTTCTTGCTGCGCAAAAATTCAGGGTTAAACAATTTGCTCTGATAGCGCGCGCCGCCATCGCACAGCATGGTAACCACCGTATGGCCGGGCCCGAGATCGCGCGCGACGCGGATTGCGGCGGCGACATTGATGCCGGTGGAGCCGCCGACCGAAAGCCCCTCATGAATCAGCAGATCGAAAATCTGCTCGAGCGCTTCGGTGTCGCTGATGCGCACCGCATCGTCGATGGCAACACCTTCGAGATTGGCGGTGACGCGTCCCTGGCCGATGCCCTCGGTGATGGAACTGCCGGTGACGGTCAGATCATTATTTTTCACCCAGCCATAGAGCGCGCTGCCCTCCGGATCGGCGAGCACGATGCGGGCATCCGGCTTTTGCGCCTTCAAGGCCTGGGCGACGCCGGCCAGCGTGCCGCCGGTGCCGCAGGAACAGGTGAAGGCATCCACCCTGCCCCCGGTCTGCGCCCAGATTTCCGCGCCGGTGGTGAGGCGGTGGCCGTCGCGGTTAGCCAGATTGTCGAACTGGTTGGCCCAGAACCCGCCAATCTCCTCGGCAATGCGCCGGGACACATGCACATAATTACCCGGGTCCTTGTAAGGCTTGGCGGGCACCAGCCGCAGATCCGCACCGATCATGCGGAGAAAAGAGATTTTCTCCATGCTCTGCGTGTCCGGCATGACGATGATGCACTTATAGCCGAGCGCGTTCGCCACCAGCGTCAGCCCGATGCCGGTATTGCCCGCCGTGCCCTCGACGATGGTGCCGCCCGGACGCAACGTTCCATCCCGCTCGCCCGCGCGGATGATCGCCAGCGCCGCCCGGTCCTTCACCGAGCCGCCCGGGTTCATGAATTCCGCCTTGCCGAAAATCTCGCATCCCGTGGCCGCTGAAGCCCGCTTCAGCCGGATCAGGGGGGTATTCCCGATCGCCCCTACCAGCCCATCCACACCTGTTTCCATGGCCTCTCGTCCTCGCTATGCTAGTCCACAGTCGTCCATCAAGAACGACTTGCGGGGGTGACTATGATCGAAGATGTCTCGCCGCGACAGGTCTGGGAAGCCCTGATGAGCAACCCCGCCGCGACGCTGTGCGATGTGCGAACGAGTGCCGAATGGAGCTTTGTCGGCCTGCCGGACCTGACCCAGACCGGCAAACAGCCGGTGTTGATCCAATGGCAGATCTTTCCCTCGATGCAGCCCAACCCGAACTTCATTGAAGCTCTGACGCGCGCCAATTTGGCCCATAGCGACCATCTCTATTTCCTGTGCCGCACCGGCACCCGCAGCATCGCCGCCGCCAAGGCCGCCAAAGCCGCCGGCTACAAACATGTGTACAATGT
>DATJHR010000181.1:0-10769 GCA_035493735.1 Acidocella sp. | reverse complement strand
AGGATCGGAAAGTCGTTTGCAATCAGGGGGCCGGACAGCATCATCTCGACCTGCTTGTTGCCGCTGACAAAGCTCCAGGGCGCGATCGCACCGCCCGCGCGGCGCAGACGCAGACAGGCGTGATCCTTCAGGTCCTCGATGCGCTCCGGTGGTTTTTTCTTCCGCAGATAACGCGGGCTGCCCACCAGGATCAGCGGAAAGGGCGGCGTCAGCCGCACCGCCACCATGTCGACGGCAATGAACTGGCCGATGCGGATGCCGGCGTCGAAGCCTTTCGCGGCCAGATCCACCAACGCCTCGCTGGCCGAGATTTCCACCGCAACATCCGGATAGGCGCGGACGAATGAGGCGACCAGCGGCTGAAGCAGGACCCGCACCACCGCCCGCGGCACGGTCAGGCGTAGCAGGCCGGCCGGCCCCTGCCCCAGGCCGCGTGCGCTTTCGCGCGCAGCAACCAGCTCCTCATAGGCGGGGCGGGCGCGGGAAAAAAAACGCTCCCCGGCTTCGGTCAGGCCCACACTGCGTGTGGTGCGCAGAAACAGGGGCGCGCCGATGCGGGCTTCCAGCGCCCGCACCGCCTGGCTCATCGCCGAGGGGGTCACGCCGAGTTCGGCGGCGGCACGGCGGAAGTTGCGGTGCTGGGCGACGGCCAGGAAGGCCTCCACCCCGTCCAGCATACCCTGCCGGATTGTATAGTTCTGCTTCATAGGGCATGCACATTATCGCGGATAGCTGAAGGCGGGAAGCCGCGCTATCTCAGGCATCGCAGCGCGAGCAGGAAACGGCGATGGCCCCGGCCCATATCTTCCAGATGCATCTGATCCTGGGCTATGTGCCCTGGCTGTTTTTCCTCACGCTCTATGTCCTGCCCAGGCTCAAGGCGGTGGATCCGGTCGAGGTGCAGCGCGCGATCGCCGTGCTGCATAGCTTCCGTTTTTTCGGGCTGGCTTTCCTGGTTCCGGGCGTGGTGGGCGCCGGCCTGCCCCCCGCCTTTGCCATCTTTGCCGCCTATGGCGACTTCGTCACCGGCATCCTGGCCATGCTGGCGGTTGTCAGCTTCCGGATCCGTCCGGCTTTCTGGTTCTTCACCACCGCCTTCAATCTGGCAGGCGCGGCCGACATCCTGGTCGACTATTATCACGGGACCCAAGTTGGCCTGCCCGAATTGGCGGGACAGTTGGGCGCGACGTACGCCATTCCGATCCTGTTCGTGCCCCTGCTGATGATCACCCATGGCCTGGCCTTCACCCTGATGGTCCGCGCCCGGACGGCCGGGGCAAAGCTTCAGCCCAATCGCGTCTAGCCGGCTTTCCAGACAGGTTCCGCACGGGCATGATCGGCCGGCGGAGAGACTGCCAGGGCCATGTCGCAATCCGTGTCATCTGAAGTCGGGATGCCGGCGCGCCGCGCCCTGTCGCTGGCCCATCTGAGCCTGATCGCCTGCCCGCCGGACCAATTGGTGACGATAGCCGCCGATGCCGGCTTCGACCTGGTGGACCTTCGTCTTTCGCCGGCCACGCCGACGGACCGGGTTTATGGCGATGACGAGCGGGTGCAGGTATGCCGCGCGCTGTTGCCGCTGCTGCGGGATACAGGCCTGAAGGTCTGGGATGTCGAGATCATCCGCATCAACGAACGCATGCAACCCCAAGCGCATCTGCCGCTGATCGAAGCCGCCGCTCTGCTGGGTGCGCGCCGCATCAAGGCCGTGTGTAATTGCGACAATACAGGCGTCTGCATCAGCAAGTTGTCCCGGCTGGCGGAACTGGCCGTCCCCTTCGGCCTGACGGTGGACCTGGAATATATGGCTTTCTCCAGCGTGAAGTCGCTGCGCGCTGCGCTGGCGATCATAAAGACGGCGGGCCAGCCCAATCTTCAGGTGCTGGTCGATGCGCTGCACTGGATGCGCGCCGGCGATACCGTGGCCGACCTCCGCGCCGCGCCGGCCGGCAGCATCGGCTATGCCCAGCTCTGCGACGGCCCCCGCCAAGGCCCGGCCGGCCACGAAGCCCTGATCACCGAAGCCCGCACCCGGCGCCTGCCGCCGGGCGAAGGCGACTTTCCGCTGCGCGCGCTGCTGGAGGCGATGCCGGCCGGCTGTCCGGTCAGCATCGAGGTGCCATTTCCTAGTGGCGACTTTTGCGAAGCAGAAATCGCGGGGCCGCCGGGAGAAGAGCCGCTGCGGCATGCGCGCCGCCTGCTCGCCGCGGCACGGCGCCTGACCGAAAGACAGGAAGCGGCGCTATGAAAGCCTTGCGCATCGCCGTGCTGGGCGCGGGCCTGATCGGACGGCGGCATATTGAGACCATCCTGGCCATGCCCGAAGCTGCAGACCTGCTCGCGGTCGCCGATCCCGTGGCTGATCCGGGGCAGTTCGATCTCAGGGGCGCGGCCTGGTTCACAGACGAAAGCCGAATGCTGGACCGGGTCAGGCCAGAAGCCGTGATCATCGCCACGCCCAACGGCCTGCATCTCGCGCATGGCGCATTGTGCTGCGAACGGGGCATTCATTTTCTGATGGAAAAGCCTGTCACAGCCACCATCGCCGAGGCGGCGGCCCTGGTGCGCCTGGTGGCGAAGAGCGGCGTCAGGACCCTGGTGGGCCATCATCGCCGCTATCTCGCCGCCGTTGAGGACGCCAGGGCCGTGATCCAGGGCGGCAGGATCGGCCGGCTGGTGGCAGCTTCGGTGCTCTGGGCCACGCGCAAGCCTGATGAATATTTTCAAACCGCCTGGCGTATCCAGCCCGGCGGCGGCCCGCTCTTGATCAACGCCATCCATGAGATTGATTTGCTGCGCCATCTCTGCGGCGAGATCGCCACCGTGGGCGGCATCAAGAGCACGGCGATGCGCGCACATGCGATAGAGGACAGCGCCGCCGCCCTCTTGCGCTTCGACAATGGCGCGCTGGGCACATTGACCCTGACCGATGCGGCTTTCTCGCCCTGGACCATCGAGCAGGGCAGCCGGGAAAATCCGCTTTTTCCCTATGCGGGCCAAAGCGCCTATCGCCTGACCGGGACCGAAGGCAGCCTGGAGCTTCCGGTGTTGAAGCTCTGGCGTGCTGCGGCGCCTGATGCGATCGGCTGGGACAAGCCCATCACTGGCGAGGTCCTGCCCGAGCGCTATCACGATCCCTACAAAGCGCAACTCGCCCACTTCCAGCGGCTGATCCGGCTGAACGAGGCGCCGATTATTTCGGTCTCGGACGGCGCGCGCACCTTGGCCGCCACGGTCGCCATCGCCCAGGCCAGCGAGACCGGGCGGCTTTGCGTGCCGGAGCGATTCACGGAATGATCATTCCATGACCGAACCACCGCCGGACAACGAACGTCAGCGCAAGAACATCATCGGCATACTCGCCGCGCTGGTCGTGCTGGTTCTGATCGTGTGGCTGGTCCATGTGCTGCACAACAATCTCCAGAGGGAGAAATGTCTGGAGGAAGGTCGCCGCGATTGCGTGGACCTGCCACAGCCGGAGAATTGACGACGACCGCGGCAGGTCGGCAAGGAAGGGCAACCGAATGGACCGCCGGGCGATCCGGCTAAGGCGTTTTAGGCACAGGCTTGACCTTCACCTCCTCAAAACGACCAAGGATGCAGGTTTGGCCCGACTGCAGGACATGCAGAACGGTCTGATTTTCGCAGATATCGTGGCTGCCATGCAGAACCCAGGTGAAGCCCGTGAAGCGCATGTCCCGGCAAATGCCCTGCAGGTGGTTCACCAGCACACGCCCATCTCGCATCTTCAAGGTTATCTGCTTGCCGTCGTCGGAAGGCTTGGTGTCGCGAATATCCTGTTCCGACACGCACAGGGCGTAAGCCGGTGTCGTGAGTAACGCCACTGAAGCCAGGCAAAGCCCGCTGAACAAATGTTTCATCTGGACCTCCGTGCCCACTCTCACCGACAATAAGACCTGTTTTGGCGCCGAATGGAAAGACCCCGGGGAGTTGGGTTTGGTTCGGGTGGCCCGATGCGCCAAGCATCCGCCCGGATCCAATCCGGCTTTTGGCGGAGATCAGTTCAGATGGGCGCTCATCAGCGTCTGGCGCCGGCTAGGAATGCCTCGCCCTTGTCCGTTACGACCCACAGATCGTCGTCGAACTGCGCCAGGCCTTTGAGCCAGAGCCTGGTGTGCATCGAACCAGGGACCGGCCGATGATTCTGAATGGCGATGAGGGCTCTGATTTCCCCGGCGCTGAGTTCCCCTGACCGAGGCCGGTCGACGAGCTTTTGTCCGATGGGAGGCTTGGACGCCCGGACGGATAACTT
This sequence comes from Acidocella sp., assembly GCA_035493735.1. GTDB lineage: Bacteria > Pseudomonadota > Alphaproteobacteria > Acetobacterales > Acetobacteraceae > Acidocella. The sequence continues at coordinate 6,496 of DATJHR010000181.1, read as the reverse complement.
CTGCTTGACGCCTTCCCTGTCAAGGGAGGAACCGGTCACCACTTTGGTGCAGAAGCCTTGGGCGGAGCGCATCGAACGCTTGTCACCCTGTGCGGCTGCCTCCGCCCATGTGTAGGAGAACTGTCCGGTGTCGGCCACCCAAAGGCGATTTGGCAAAGGTGCATTGACCGCCCGGAATATGATGTTGCTGGGGAGTACCTTGGAGATTTTCTCCCGGGTTTCGCAGCCATTTTGGCAGAACAACTTGTGATTTAGGTCGACATGAAGCGTCATTGTAAAAGGCGACGCCTGCGCTGGCGCATCGGCACCATCCAGCCCGGACATGTTTCCCGCGCATTTGAGGTCATAGCCTGGCTGGAAAGTCGGCAGCGCCGCCGCCGGTGACACGAGGAAAAGCCCAACAATTCCAGCAGGGATTACTCGCATCGTGGCATCCCTCGAGGCCGACCGTTATTCATCGTTAGCGCATGGCGCCATTATTCCGGCGCCGTATAAACAGCGAAAGCCCGGGAAGGTTCCGGAATAGCCGGGGGACGCCCGCAAAATTTTCAGCCGAATTGGAGGGCCACCGTTGCCAACTATTGCCAAGGTGGCTTCCGCCAAAGGTGCTGACGGCAATCCCTTTGGGACATTGGCGATATCGTGAAGCGGGCGTGGAATGGGGAATGCTTCACCGGCACCCATAAGATTTACGCGCTAGTCAATCCGGCAGACATTTTGGATCGGCATAGGCCCCTGCCCTCCGCGGTGGTACTGCTTAGCACCAAGGCTTGCGCGAACCAGCCCATGGCCGGGCCAACCCTTCCTGCACGAGCTGGACGCCAAGCGACTGCCCGTTTCGGCTAAGGACACGCAATTTGCGCCCGTAAATGTCTTCATCGCGATCGATAGCGGCGAGATCCACGGGGCCCTGGTTTAGAAGCTCCTGCAGCCGCAGTGTTGCCTTCCGTCCGAGGTCCGCCTCAAAAGCGCAGCGCGGCGGATGTGTTTCGGGCGCATCGATGTCGGCAACGCGGATTTTCACTCCATCCTTCCAGATGGTGTCGCCATCCACGACGCAGTTTTGGCCGCGTCCGGTGAAACATAATTTGTATTGGCTTGATGAGACGGAAGTGGGCGCGGAAACGGTGGGCTGAAAAAATCGCAGCGACGTTCTCGGCCAGAAATCGGTTAGAGCAATAGAGCCGCCAATGCCGATTAAAAGCCCAACGACCGCCGGGACCATGAGCGGCGTCGTGCGCTTAGGAAAGGTCGTACTCTGCCGCCAATCAATGCCTGATTTCCGACGCCACCGCTTCAAGTCACCCGTCCCAATTTTCTCCATAGCTGGGCACGAAACGACATTTGCCACAATCCCTAGCGGCAGGTACCGCCGGCTTGCCAGCGAAATTTGTTGGCGGCGACACCTTTATGTTCTATCCGCCCCAAAATTCGCAGCCGATACAATCACCATGCTCTTTGGCAGGATAGGCCATCCGTATCAACGAGAGTGCCGCCCCAGTGGAACGGTGTTGCCGGGTGTAGTTGCGCTACCTGACAATCGGTCAGGCGCACCACTCTTCTTTTGACTGATGCCAGGTTTCCATTGAGGGAGCTGCCGCCCGCGCTTGATTCCGTCAAAGAGGAGCCTAATTTGGCTAGCCTGGTGGGTCTGACGGAGGGTGATCACCCTCGGTCCGCCAGCTTGGACTGCCGCCTTAGATAGATCAAAGAGTCAGGCCCGCAATTTGTATCTTATGAAGTTCACCTTGTGAATCTTCGCGAGAAAGAGAAACCTGCAAGGTCCGGCTCTGTCGCGGATGCCGCAGTCATCGGAGTTATATGCGCGGCACTGTGTCTTCCATTTCTGCGTTCGATTTATTGGCTCGGTGACGAGGGAATTTTCATCCATGGAGCGTTGCTCCTCAATAATGGCAAGACGCTCTACAAGGATTTTTTTGAATACCATCCCCCTATTGCTTTTTTGGTTACGCAGCTTTGGTTGATGCTCGCGGGCCCTTCTTTGGCCGGCGCCCGCGTTCTCGTCGTATTGCTTATCGCCGGAATCTCCTTTTTCACCTGTCTGATCTGCTTGCGGACATCTGAATCAAGGCCGGTATCGGCCGCGCTTACTTTCATTTGGGCAATATCGTCTCAGGGCCACTGGACAGCGATAGACCATCACTGGTTCACAACGCTCTTTTCCATGATCGCCTTTCTCAGCCTGCTGCCCGGCCGAAGTCAGCGCATACATCCCTTCTTTTGCGGCTTTGCCGCAGGAGCCAGCGCCCTGACCACAAGCGGCCGCGGAGCCTTGGTGGTCTTGGCTGCCTTCCTTACGATTTTGGTTCGGGGGGACAAAATCGATACCTGGAAATATGTCGGGGGCGGCGCCTCGATTGCAGCGCTCGTGTTGCTTTACGTGGTAGCCAATGGATCTTTCGTTGCCGCCTATCGGGACATCATAGTCTTCGCTGCAACCCGGTACATTGGCAGCATTGAGTCCGTACCGTTTGGGTCTGGCACAGGCGTGCAGTATTTTGCGACGACCTTGGTGTTCCCCGTCGCCGCCGTACTCGCGACATGGGCCATCATCCAAGGGCGGGCGCGAATCCTGCGGGATCACAAATTCAGGGCGGCCTTGGCATTTGGAATGGCCGGCTTTCTTGGGTGTTTTCCGCGTCCCGACGCCGGCCACCTCTTATTTGCGGTTCCTCTCATACTTCCGCTCGTATCAATCAGCTTCGTAGAAATGCCACAGAGCCGATGGCGAACCCAGGCGATCATGGTTGCGTTCCTCGGCGTAACCTTGGCTTCGTTGCTAGGTTACTATCGGACCGTCAAAGCCACAGTCAGAGCCCCCCAGATCCAGACTGCCGCTGGAAAAGTTCGAATTGTGCCGCCCGATGGAGAACTTGGGCTGCTGCAGCGTATTGCAACAATCGGATCCAACCAGCGCTTTCTGTTTTATCCGTACGACCCCATGTTGCCGTTCCTGACTGGCCATGAACACGTCGCTCGCTTGGATGTTTTTCTTCCGCAGCACACGACTGCGGCCCAGTATGCTGGCGCATGCGTGCAAACAATTAGGCGCGCCGATTGGGTTGTAATTGACCGCAGCTGGACGAACGCGACCTTCCACGCTGTTTTCCCCTCCATGGCGAATCCGCAACCGCCGGAGAAAGTATATTTCGAGCGCGCAATCGAGAGCGATTTTGCTGTTGTCGGGAAGTTCGGTAACTACGAACTCCGGAAGAGAGAAAGAAGGGACGAGCGCTTGTGCGCGAACATTCGGGCTGTCGCCCAACGCGGCATGTCGGCCCACAGCTAAACTTGCCTACACGGTTCAAATCAGCATGCGCGCGGGATGGTTCATCGCGGCACTGCTGAAGAAAATCTCAATGGCTGTTTATGAGCCGTGGCACAACCGTGAGGAGAGTGAAGTCTCGCCTTGCCGCCGATCCGCTGCACCAGGATGCCAGTCTTATCGGTGCAGATTTCCAAAGCTATGAGCCCAGGAGCAATAGCTAATTTCCGCCAATACCGCGGCACCGCTATGGAGTGTAACAACCTATAAGATCATCAGGTCGGCCTTGGACCAATGCGCTTAGCTGATAAGTGGATTTTCATGTTGCCGCTGGCTGACGCCGCGTCGGATTTCTGGATTTGCATATTCCGGAATCGGCGTAAGGTTCCTCTGGCCTGGGGAGGCTTGAATGTCGGCAGCGGGGCTATTGCGCGCATTCGCGTGCTTTGAGATTCCAAGATTTCGGAGACGCGAGGTGGTGCCGGATTGGCAGCCTTACGACCTCGGCAAAAGCGAAACAGTAATCGACGAGAACGGCGAGACCGTAACCGGCTGTCCGTGCATGTATCGGATGGTCGCTGGGCGTCCTACCTATCGCCGCATGACCTACAGCGAACTTAGGATGTTTTGTCTCTGATGGAGTGCATATCGAAACGGATGGCGTGGCTGATCGCCGGGGCATTTCTGCTGTTCATCATACTCCAAACGATCGTTCGTTGGAGTTACAGATAGCCATGGAAGAGATCCAGTACGCCGCTACTCGACGGTCATTATGCTCGCGCCGATAGCGATCGATGTCGCAGTGGCCACTTAAGGGCGATTAGGGTCTTTCCCAAATGCACATGCATTTATTCTTACTTCTATCTCGATGATGGTCGTAATGACCCATTGGGGAATATGACGTTCGCATTGCCGCCTGGGGCTTCTTATGATGACCGCTAAAACATTCAGTCGCGCCTGCACATTTCTCACGGACGATGTTGCACCGCGCGCTTTAAAGAAAATCGGGCTGAAGCAATCTAGCCCGCAGGGCCGCATGAGGTCCGCCAGTGATGAACGCAGTATGGCTGTGCCCTTCGCTTATGCGGCGGCTAAGCAGCGCGAACGCGTCGCGGTTATGTGCCATCTCTATTATGTTGAAATGGCGAGCCAAATATTCTCCGCGTTGGAGGCTTCTGGTCTGTACGCAGACCTATTCATTTCAACCGATAGCGAAGAAAAAGCTAACGAGATCCGTAACGCCATTCCATGGAATTACGGTCGCGTGACAATTCGGGTGGTAGAGAACCGAGGCCGCGACATTGCCCCCAAGCTGATAACCTTTGCCGATGTCTATCAGAGGTATCCTCTCGTGCTTTGCCTGCACGCGAAGAAAAGCGGCCATTTTGATTTTGGCGACGATTGGCGCGTTTACCTGCTTCAATGCCTGGCGGGGTCGCCGGCAATCGTCGGCAGCATCCTTGAGATATTCCGGCAATGCCCTGACATTGGAATGATTGTGCCGGCGCATTTCCACAGATTGCGCAAAAAGCTCGGCGGATTTGGCTGGGGCGCAAACTTCAGAACCGCAAGGCGACTGGGATGGCAAATGGATATCGATTTAAGCGAAACCGACTTTCTGGACTTTCCTACAGGGTCGATGTTTTGGGCGAGGGGCGCAGCTCTTGAGCCGCTTGTAAGTCTGAGATTGCGCTTTGCTGATTTTCCGAAGGAACCGTGCTGGATAGATGGCACGCTGGCCCATGCCATTGAACGGCTCTTTCTTTTCTCATGCGAGCGAGCAGGGTTCAAATGGGCCAAGGTCGCCATGAACGGCTCTGATGCCATTAGCACACCTTCTGATGTCTCCGCTTTTGTCCAGGGTCATAGCTTCTCTCTTCTCAATAGACAGCCATGAGGCCGCCAGCTTATTCGTGAACATCGGCTTGGACGTGGTGGAAGCAGCCTAAAGGCTGCCGATGCGACCGGCCGTAGGCCCAGAGCCCACAGGGGCCCCATCAAAGCGCTGCAGGTCTGCAGGAGGCTCCCGGACAGCGTTTCCGCCTGACACGCGGCCAGTGCCGTCCCACCGAGGAAGGCGCCCACGCGCGGTCCTTGCCTTAATTCTAGGGTTGTCCAGCGGAAACGCTGGTAGAACTAGGCTAAGATTGGCCACCGGGGCGATCCGAAATACGATCTGGCCTGGCTGCGGAGGGGACGCCAATGGACAGGGCGTATTATGAGAACCCGCGACCTGAGATGCTGCGCTTCGTCCCGCAGACTCGGCGGCGGGTTCTGGAAATAGGGTGCGGGACCGGCGGATTTATCGCGTCCATTGTCGGATGCGACGAGAAGTGGGGCGTTGAACCAACGGATGCCGGCTTTGAAGCCAGCGAGAAACTTACGCGTGTTTTGCACGGCACCTTTGATGCCGTGAAGGGCCAACTACCGCATCAGTATTTCGACGTCATCGTTTGCAACGATGTAATCGAACATATCGCCGATCACCGGGCATTCCTGGCCGAAGTGAAAATGCTCTTGTCGCCGAACGGAACGCTGATTGGGTCGCTTCCCAATGTATGTTTTTACGACACCCTGCTCCGCGCCGTTTTCGAGAATGACTGGCGCTATGCCGATGCGGGGATTTTGGACAGAACCCACCTTGCGTTCTTCACCACAAAGAGCTTTCGCCGGGTGTTGGAAGAAGCGGGCTACCACGTCATAAAAGTGCAAGGCATACACTATGATCACCGCCTGACGAATGACCGCCGGACTCGGTTTTATCAATTTCTCGCCAAAGTGGCCGGAAAACTGTCGCTCGGGCACCTCTCGCATTTGCGGCACTTCCAGTTTGCCTTTCAGGCAATCCCGTTGAATGACCAAGCGTAGGGGCACGGAACCAGACCCGCTCCGCACATCGTCCGCACCGCCGAGTTCGCGGCTAAACACATTGGCGACCCCGGCAGGATTCGAACCTGCGACCGCCGGATTAGAAATCCGATGCTCTATCCATCTGAGCTACGGGGTCGTGGCGCCAGTCTAGACTGAAATCTTGGCGATTCTCACCACTGGCGCGGCCCTTGCCCACTGTCATTCCTGGCCGAGCAGGCAAGAGCAGCGCGAGACCGCCTCGTTGGGGATGATCAATGGCGCGGGGCTCAGTGTGACCAGGGTACCTTGCGGTCGAAGCGGAAATTGTCCGAATAAGCCTTGGGCTTGGGCGTGGGCACA
>DATJHR010000180.1:0-6097 GCA_035493735.1 Acidocella sp. | reverse complement strand
TCAGAACCGGGATTTCTTGACTTTCCGAACCATTTTGCGTTACGGGCGGCGATGAGGAGCGCGCCTGCGCGATGCGCGCCGTGGCGCGCGCGCCTTAACACAAGACGAACGGATCCAGATTTTTGTCAGATATCCCTGAGAGCGACGTGGAACAGAACGCTGTTCCGCCGGCGACGACGCAAGACAGCGACATTCACCAGGCCACAGCCCAGGCAGAGACCGAACCGGCAGATCAGGCGGTGGCTGACGTGAGCCCGGCGCTGATCGCTGAAGGGGAGGCCGGCGCGGCTGGAGAGGGCGAGGAGGCGGCTGTGGGTGACAGCGGCGCAGAGGCTGAGGTCGGCCCCGAAATGGGCGGCCAAGAGCCGGTTGAGGAAGATGGTTTCGGACCGCTCGGCCTGTCCGAGCCGATCCTGCGCGCGCTCCATGACAAAGGCTATCTGCGGCCGACGCCGATCCAGGCGCAGGCCATTCCCGCGGTGCTGATGGGCCGCGACGTGCTCGGCACGGCGCAGACCGGCACCGGCAAAACCGCCAGCTTTACTTTGCCGATGCTGGACATTCTCTCCGGCTCCCGTGCCCGCGCCCGCATGCCTCGCTCGCTGATCCTCGAGCCGACCCGCGAACTGGCGCTGCAGGTCGCGGAAAATTTCGTGCAATACGGCAAGTATCTGCGCCTCAATCACGCGCTGCTGATCGGCGGCGAGAGCATGAGCGACCAGAAGGACGCGCTGACCAAAGGCGTGGACGTGCTGATCGCGACACCGGGCCGGCTGATCGACCTGTTCGAGCGCGGCGGGCTGCTGCTCACCGATGTGCGCGTGCTGGTGATCGACGAAGCCGACCGCATGCTGGATATGGGGTTCATTCCTGATATCGAACGCATCGTTGGGCTGCTGCCGCGCACCCGCCAGACTTTGTTCTTCTCCGCCACCATGGCGCCGGAAATCCGCCGCCTGGCCGACGCGTTCCTGAGCAGCCCGAAGGAGATCACCGTCGCCAAGCCGGCCACGGTGGCCACCACCATCACCTCCGGCCTAGTGCTGGTGAACGAGCACGACAAGCGCGAGGCGCTGCGCCGGCTGATCCGGTCCGAGGATGTGCAGAACGCGCTGATCTTCTGCAACCGCAAGCGCGATGTGGACATTCTGCTGAAATCGCTGCTCAAGCACGGGTTTTCCGCCGGCGCCCTGCATGGCGATCTGCCGCAATCGGTGCGCTTCACCACGCTGGAGAAATTCAAGGCCGGCGAGCTGCGCCTGCTGGTCTGTTCCGACGTCGCCGCGCGCGGCATCGACATTGGCGGGCTCAGCCACGTGTTCAATTTCGACGTGCCGCACCATGCCGAGGATTACGTGCACCGCATCGGCCGCACCGGCCGCGCCGGCAAGGAAGGTCGGGCCTACACCATCGCCACGCCGGAGGACCGGCTCGCCGTGGAGACGGTGGAGAAGCTGATCGCCGGGCCGATTCCGCGTGTGGAAATTCCTGGCCTCGACGTCGTTGAATGGGCCGAGGGCGACGGCCGCCGTGGCCGCCACCGTGGCCGCGGCAAGCCGGTGAAGCCCAGCCGCGGCGACAAGCCCCAGGAAGAGACGCGCGACCGTGGGGCCAAGCCGGCGCGCGACCAGCGCCGGGACGAGCCGCCGCGCGACCGCGAGGACACGCGCCGCCGCGACCGCGATCGTGACCGTGACCGTGACCGGAATGACCGGGGCGACCGGAATGACGGCCCGCCGGTGCGTGGCTTCGGCAACGAGATTCCGGCCTTCATGCTAATCCGCCGCCGCGGGCCGCTGAAAGCGATTCTGGACCAACCGGTCGATGAAGAGGACGTGACCGTGGATCCGGATGGCGGCACGGACATGGCCGCGTGAACGATCCTGCCCCCGCCGCTGGGCGTCATCACAAAGGAGGGTTTTCCCCCTTCGCCTGGGATGATGCGCTGCGGTTGGAGGGGCAGTTGAGTGACGATGAGCGTGCGATCCGCGATGCGGCGCACCTCTACGCCCAGGAAAAATTACAGCCGCGCGTGTTGCAGGCGTTCCGCCACGAAAGCTTCGACCGAACGATCCTCAGCGAAATGGGCGAGATGGGCTTTCTCGGCGCGACGCTCGATTCCCATGGTTGCGCCGACGTCTCCTATGTCGCTTACGGGCTGATCGCGCGCGAGGTGGAACGGGTGGATAGCGGCTATCGCAGCGCGTTTTCGGTCCAGTCCTCGCTGGTGATGTATCCGATCTGGGCGTTCGGGTCGGCGGCGCAAAAGGACCGGTATCTGCCGAAGCTGCGCAGCGGAGAATGGGTGGGCTGCTTCGGCCTCACCGAGCCGGATGCGGGCTCGGACCCGGCGGCGATGCGCACGCGGGCGCGAAAAGTTGATGGCGGGTTTTTGCTGAGCGGCGCGAAAACCTGGATTTCCAACGCCCCGTTCGCCGACCTGCTGCTGGTCTGGGCCAAGGACGATGCCGGCGAGATCAGAGGCTTCCTCATCGAGCGCGGGGCCTCCGCCGGGTTGGAGACGCCGAAAATCGAGGGCAAATTCTCACTCCGCGCCTCGGTCACCGGCATGATCATGATGCAGGATGTGTTCGTGCCTGATGAGGCCATGCTGCCCGGCGTGAAGGGGCTGCGCGGCCCGTTTGCCTGCCTCAACAATGCGCGTTACGGCATCGCCTGGGGCGCGCTCGGCGCGGCCGAGTTCTGTTTTGCGGCGGCGCGCGGCTACACGCTGGACCGCCAGATGTTCGGCCGGCCCTTGGCGAAGACCCAGCTCGTGCAAAAGAAACTTGCCGACATGCAGACGGAGATCACGCTCGGCCTGCAGGCGGTGCTGCGCCTTGGCCGGCTGATGGATGCGGGCGAGGCGGCGCCGGAAATGATTTCGCTGTGCAAGCGCAATTCCTGCGGCAAGGCGCTGGAGATCGCGCGCGCGGCCCGCGACATGCACGGCGGAAACGGCATCGTCGATGAATATCACGTGATCCGCCACATGCTGAATCTGGAGACCGTGAACACTTATGAGGGGGCGCATGACGTGCATGCGCTAATCCTCGGGCGCGCCATCACCGGGCTTTCGGCATTCTGATGGTAAGCGAAGGAGAAGGCTTCTTTTTGTGAACAAAAAGAAGAAAAAAAACTTTATCAATGCTGGGCCATAGGCGTTGTCGCTGATACAGCCCATGGCCCAGAGGAACAAAAGTTTTTGCGCCGCTTTTTTCAAAAAGCGGCCTCTTTCTTTTTCGAAGTGCGGAATATGACGGAGCAGGTGACCGCCTTCGGGCCGGATTTTCCGTTCGCTTATGATGACTGGCTGAAGCATCCTGCCGGCTTGGGGCATATTCCCGAAGCCGCGCGGGGCACGGAAGTCGCGATTGTGGGCGCCGGGCTGGCGGGGATCATCGCCGCTTACGAGCTGATGAAGCTTGGCTTCAAGCCGGTTCTGTATGAGCAGGGGCGGATCGGCGGGCGGCTGCGATCGCATTTTTTCCAAGGCGCGGACGGCATTGTCGCCGAATTGGGGGGCATGCGTTTTCCCACTGCCAGCCGCGGCTTCTACCATTATCTCGATCTGGTGGGGCTGAAGACGCGGCCTTTTCCCAATCCGCTGGATCCGGCCAGTCTGAGCACGGTGATCGATCTTGAAGGAGAGATCGCCTACATTGAAAACGCGGCCGACAAGCCGCCTGTGCTGCGCGAGGTGGAGCAGGCCTGGGCGGCGGCGCTCGAAGATTGCGTGCAATTTCCTAACCTGTCGGCGGCGATCCGCGCCCGCGACGTGGCGAAGATCAAAGCCCTTTGGGACGCGCTGGTCCCGCTCTGGGACGGGCGGACGTTTTACGATTTCATCGCCACCGCGCCGTCATTCCAGAAATTATCGTTCCGCCATCGCGAGATCTTCGGCCAAGTGGGGTTTGGCACCGGCGGCTGGGATTCGGATTTCCCCAATTCCATGCTGGAAATTCTGCGCGTGGTGGCGACGGGATTCGAGACGCGGCAGCGCCTGGTGGTGGGCGGCGCAGAACAGTTGCCGCGCCGCTTGTGGAATCACAAAATAGACGGCGTGTCGCTCAGCGCGCTGCATGGTGGCGCGCCGCGCCCCGGTGTTGTGCGCCTCGCACGCGCCTCGTCTGACAGCATCGCGGTGACGGATCGCTGGGGCGATACGCGTCTTTACGGCGCGGTGCTGAGCACCTGCCAATCCTGGCTGCTGAGCACCGCAATCGCCACCGACGAGCAGCTCTTTTCGCAGCCATTATGGATGGCGCTGGATCGCACGCGCTACATGCAGTCTTCGAAAACCTTCGTCATGGTCGACCGGCCGTTCTGGCGCGAGCGCGATGCTGGCACGAACCGCTACCGCATGAGCACCACCCTGTCCGACCGGCTGACACGCGGGACCTATCTGTTCGATAACGGGCCGGACCGGCCAGGCGTGATCTGCCTGTCTTATTCCTGGATGTCGGATGCAATGAAGGTACTGCCGCTCTCGGCGGATCAGCGCGTTAATCTGATGCTCGGCGCGTTGGAAAAAATCTATCCGGATCTGGATTTGAAACGCCATATCGTCGGCGACCCGATCACCGTCTCCTGGGAAAACGACCCTGGTTTCCTCGGGGCTTTCAAGGGCGCGTTGCCCGGCCATTACCGCTATAACCGCCGCATGTTCTGCCAGTTCATGCAGGAGAGTCTGCCCCCGGCCGAGCGCGGCATCTTTCTCGCCGGCGACGATATTTCCTGGACGCCGGGCTGGGTGGAGGGCGCTGTGCAGACCGCGCTGAACGCGGTGTGGGGCATTATGCATCATTTTGGCGGCGCGACGGCGCCGGAAAATGCCGGGCCGGGCGACCTGTTTGACCGGCTGGCGCCCCTTGCGCTACCGGACTAGCGAATGATGGCTTTAGATCAGGCATGCGCCCGGCCGGTTCCCTCAGAGAGAGGAAAGTGGCCGCTTTTTGAAAAAAGCGGCGCAAAAACTTTTGCTATGCTGGGCCAAGGGCTGTGTCAGCGGCAACGCCCATGCCGATGACCCACTGTGTTCACTACGGCATTTGCGGCGGCTGCGCCGTGGATGACCGCCATGCCATCGATAAATTCCAGCGCCTGAAAAACGCCCTGGCACGCGCCGGGTATTCGGCGGCGCCGGTTGCACCGCTGGTGGAAACGCCGCTTGGCACGCGCCGGCGTGTGGATCTGGGCGTGACGCGGCGTGGTGCGGAACTCGCACTCGGCCTGCACCAGGCGCGCGGCACCGAAGTGGTGGACATGCAGGAATGCGTGCTGCTGCGCCCGGAGATCCTGCGCCTGCTGCCGCCTTTGCGGGTCTTGCTGCGCCACCTGGAAGCGTTGCGCCGCGCCGGCTCCGTGATCATCAACTGGCTCGATGACGGGCCGGACATTCTGCTGCGCATGGACGCGGCTTTCACCGGGCCGGACCGGACAAAAATCATCGCCTTCGCCCGGGCGCAGAACGCGCCGCGCATCAGCATTGCCACCGGCACCGAGGAGCCGGAGCCGGCCATCATGCTCGCCCCACCGGTGATCTCCTTCGCCGGCGTGAAAGTCGAGCCGCCGCCGGGGGCGTTTCTTCAGGCGAGCGCCGAGGGGGAGGCGGCCATCGTCGCCGCGGTGCTGGCGGGCTTGCCCAAACTCACCAACAAATCCCGCATCGCTGAATTGTTCGCGGGCTCAGGCACTTTGTCTTTTCCACTGGCGCAGCAGGCAAGGGTGGAAGCCTATGAAGGCCACGCCGCTGCCGTGGCGGCCCAGGACAAGGCGATCCGCACGCAGAACCTCTCCGGGCGCATGAGCATCGCGCAGCGCGATTTGCATCGCCGCCCGCTGCAGCCCGCCGACATGGCGGGCCGCGCCGCCGTCGTGCTGGACCCGCCTTTCGCCGGGGCGGCGGCGCAGATGCGCTTCCTCATCGCCGCCAACGTGCCGCGCGTGATCTATGTGAGCTGCAACCCGGACGCGCTGACCGCCGACGCGGCCCAGCTCCACCGCGCCGGCTACACGGTGCTGAACGCCACGCCGATCGACCAGTTTCCGTTCTCAGAGAATGTCGAGAGCGTGGTGGTGTTCGGGAAAGGGAAGT
>DATJHR010000179.1:0-7360 GCA_035493735.1 Acidocella sp. | reverse complement strand
CGGCCTGCTGCGCCTGAACAGCACGGTGGGGGCGGCACGACGGATCCTGCGGCCGCTCGTCTTCGCGTATCTGAACCGCTACCCCGAAATGTCAGTCGAAATCGTCACCGAAGGGAAGCTCATCGATATCGTGCGGGAAGGATTCGACGCCGGCCTTCGCTTGGGCGAACAAGTGCCGGCCGACATGATCGCCGTTGCGCTCGGGCAGGACGAACGCCTGATCGTCGTGGGCTCTCCCGACTACCTAACAAAACGCGCGCCCCCGGTCGCGCCAGACGACCTGGCCGAACATGATTGCATCCGCATGCGCCTGTCCGGCGGCGCGGTCTACCGGTGGGAGTTCGAGAAGGACGGCAAGGAGGTGCTGATCGACGTCTCCGGACGACTCACGCTCGACGAGTCCAGCCTGATCCGCGAGGCGGTCCTGGCCGGGTACGGGCTCGCCTACATCTCCGCGTGGGACGTCGCTGACGATCTGCGCGAAGGCCGCCTGGTTCAGCTACTGGCCGACTGGACCCCGCCATTCCCCGGCCTGTGCCTCTATTACCCAGGCCATCGCCATGTTCCGGCGGGCTTGCGCGGTTTTATCGACCTCATCCAAGAGAGGCGACGGAAGAAAGAGGCCGCTTTTTGAAAAAAGCGGCGCAAAAACTTCTTTGAAATTGGGCCGATGGCGCTGAAACCAGCACGGCCCAAATTAACAAAGTTTTTTTGCTACTTTTTGTTCACAAAAGTAGCCTTCACTTCCTTTCCAGCGCGGCGCGCAATGTTTCGGCGGCTTGGTCTTTGATCAAGCCGAAACGGATCAGGAGATCGGTCAGCACCAGGGCGACGTTAAATTTGAACTCGTCGGTGGTGGACAGGACTTCCAGCACGCGGGGCAGCGGCCAGAGATCGAAATGCTCGACCTCGCCGTCGGTTGGATGCGGGTGGAAATCTTCCGGGAGCTCCAGGTCATAGGCGTAAATCACGTCCCGCCGCAGCCCCTCGGCGCGCTCCATACTGTAAGAGAAGCGGGCCACTTGGCGCGCCTTGGCGGTCAGCGCCTCGGGCAGGGCGGCTTCCTCCTCGCCTTCCTTCAGCAGGGTCTCGAACGGGGTAAGCCCGGAGGGCACGCCGCCTGCCACCAGATTATCGAGCTTGCCGGGGTCGAGTTTTTTGTCGGCGGCGCGCCTTCCGACCCAGACATGCCAGCCGTCCGCGCGGCGCACCAGGCCGTTGAGATGCACGCCGACGCCGATCACCCCGAAGCTGGGCAGGGCGCCGCGGTCCAGCACGCCGAGCACCGGGCTGTCGGCGGTTTCGCGGATGTCGAAATTCTCAGAACGTGCATGAATGCCCAACGCAGCGGCCAACTCGTTGAGGTTCGGCAGCTTCTCCAGCGGCAGCGTGACCCGCCCCGCCCTGATGGTGACGCCAGGCTCCAGCGCCGCCAATCTGGTGGCGAGGTCGGGGCGCAGGTAGCCGATATGATGCGCGCCGGCGCAGAAAACCAACCGTTCGCCGGGCAGAACAGCATTATGAACGGCTGAGATGTGATGAAGGAGCTTTGCAAGCGGCGTGTCTAATGCCATGTCGCAGACATGACCCGTTCCGCTGCCTCTGCCAACCCCCATACCGGACCAAAAAACGTCGCCGCCAAGACGTCGCGCGGTTCCTGGTCCACGATCTGGTCGCTAGCGCCTTATCTATGGCCGAAAAATGCGCCGGGCTTGCGGGTGCGGCTGGTGCTGGCCACCGTCGCCATGCTGCTGGCCAAGGTCGCCATGGTTTATGTGCCGATCCTTTATGCCCACGCGATCGACCATCTGACGCCGAAGGTCGGGCCGCTGGTGGTGCCGGCGGCGATCATTGTGGCTTATGCGCTGGCGCGCATCGCCGCGGCCGGGTTCGGTGAGTTGCGCGACGCGATTTTTGCCGCGGTCCAGATGCGCGCCTCCCGCGTCGTCGCCCGCCAGACCTTCGAGCATCTGCATGGCCTGGCGATGCGGTTTCATATGGACCGGCAGACCGGCGGGCTCTCCAACATCATTCTGCGCGGGACACTCGGCATCCAGAACGTGCTGCGCATGATGACGTTCAACGTTCTGCCCACCATCATCGAGCTGCTGCTGACCGTGGGCGTGCTCTGGCACCTGTTCAACGCCTGGTACGCGATCATCACCTTTGCTGCGGTCGGCATGTATATGGTGTTCACCTTCACCTTCACGGCCTGGCGCACGAAATTCCGCCGGACCATGAACGAGACCGATAACGAGGCGCAGACCAAGGCGATCGACAGCCTGCTCAACTTCGAAACGGTCAAATATTTCGGTAACGAAGCCCACGAGTCGAGGCGTTTTGACGAGAGCCTGGCGCGTTATGAAAAAGCCTCGGTAAAAGCCCAGGTTTCCTTGAACGCGCTGAATATCGGCCAGGCGACGATCATTTCGCTCGCGCTGGCGGTGATGATGTTGATGGCGGCGCGTGGCGTGGCGCATCACACCATGACCGTGGGCCAATTCGTGCTGGTGAACACGTATCTCATGCAGCTTTACGTGCCGCTCAACTTCCTGGGCTTCGTGTATCTGCAGGTCAATCAAGGCTTGGTGGACATGGAGCAGATGTTTTCACTGCTGCGCGTCAACCAGGAAATCAGCGACAAGCCCGGCGCGAAGGTTCTGGCGCCGCAGGGCGCGCCTTCGGAAGTGCGTTTCGAGAATGTGCATTTCGGCTACAATCCCGACCGCGAGATCCTCAAAGGGGTCAGCTTCACCGTGCCGGCCGGGCATAAGGTGGCGATTGTCGGGCCGACCGGCTCGGGCAAATCCACCATCAGCCGCCTGCTGTTCCGCTTCTACGATACGGTGTCGGGCCAGGTTCTGGTGGATGGCGTGGATGTGCGCGACTACACGCAGCATTCCCTGCGCGGCGCCATCGGCGTGGTGCCGCAGGACACCGTGCTGTTCAACGACACGATCCTCTACAACATCTCCTATGGCCGGCCTGGGGCGAGCGTGGAAGAGATCGAGCGTGCGGCCCGGTTCGCGCAGATCCACGATTTCATCGTTTCGCTGCCCCAGGGTTACAATACCAAGGTCGGCGAACGCGGGCTTAAGCTTTCGGGCGGCGAGAAGCAGCGTGTGGCGATCGCCCGCACCATCCTGAAAAATCCGCGCATCCTCATCCTCGACGAGGCGACCAGCGCGCTGGACACCGCCACCGAGCAGGGGATCAGCTCAGCCTTGCGCCGTGTGGCCTATGACCGCACGACTCTGGTGATCGCCCACCGGCTGTCCACCGTCACCGATGCAGACGAAATTCTGGTCCTCCAGGGTGGCCAGATCGCCGAGCGCGGCAGCCATACGGCGCTGCTGGAAATGGGCGGCGTCTATGCCGGCATGTGGGCGGCCCAGGTCGAGCTGGACGAGGCGGCCGAGATTGCCGGGCCTGATGCGGTGGAATTGCTCAAAACGGTCTCCGAGGTCACGGAATAATTTCGTCAAGGCTGGTAAGGGCCGCGCGAGCAACCAGATAGACACAAAATCTCTGAGTGGAATCGACTATGGAAGACAGACAGGCGCCGCCGGAACGGGACCTTAACCTCGCCGGATCGGTGGTGGACAAGGCGATTGAATATATGATGGGGCAGAATGTCAGCTCGCTGGCCATCGCCTCGGCGCTGCTGGGCGGCGCGATGGGCCTGCTCAGCCGCACCCTGCCGGACGATGTGATCGTGCAGATCCTCAATAACGCGATCGCCAGTGTTGAGTCAGGCGAAATGCATGAGAAAGCCGGCAAGGACCACGCCGGCGAGGCTTGACCGGAGGGACGATTCTGCCCCATAAGGCCGGAAATTTCGGGCTGGCCGCTGCCAGCCCGCTTTGCGTTTTTTGCGTCGTTTGAGGATAGAGCTATGGCCCGCCGTTGTGATCTGACCGGAAAGACCGTGCAAGCTGGCAATAATGTCAGCCATGCGAACAACAAGACCCGCCGGCGGTTCCTGCCGAACCTGCAGGAGACGTCGCTGCTCTCCGACGTGCTGGGCAATGTCCGCCTGCGCCTCTCGACCCGCGCAATTCGCACGATCGAGCATAATGGCGGGCTGGACTCGTACCTGCTCGGCCAGAATGACAGCAAGCTGACGGGCGAAGGCTTGGTGCTGAAGCGCCGCCTGCAGCGCGCGCTGGCGAAGAAGGAAGCCAAGGCGGGCTGAACGCCTGCCGGCCAGCCTGGGCCGGTGCTGGTAGTGATTGCAAAGCCGGTGCTCCTAGCGCCGGCTTTTTCGCGTTGGCATGATCATGGCCGGGGGAGGGGCGCATGATGATCCAGATCACCCCGCGCCTTGGGCTTGATGAGGCGGATCTGTCCGAGAGTTTCATCGCCGCCTCGGGGCCGGGCGGGCAGAATGTGAACAAGGTCGCGACCGCGGTGCAACTGCGTTTCGACCTGGCAAATTGCGCGACCCTGCCGGAGCCGGTGAAGGCGCGGCTGCGCACGCTGGCGGGAAGGCGGTTGAGCCAGGAGGGCGTGATCGTGATCACCGCCAACCGCTTCCGCACCCAGGCGCAGAATCGTGAAGACGCCCGCGCGCGGTTGTTCGAACTGGTCCGCGCCGCCGCCGTTGCCCCGGTCTACCGCAAGCCGACTCGGCCGACCAAAGCCTCGAAAACCCGGCGGTTGGACGCAAAGCACCATCGCGGTGAGATCAAGCGCCTGCGCCGCTCCGGGCCTGAAGGGTAAAACTTTGTTCGTTTGGGCCCGTGCGGTTTCAGCGCCTCGGGCCTAAAGTCGAAAAAGTTTTTGCGCCGCTTTTTTCAAAAAGCGGCCACTTCTTTCCGCCTTACTTAGAAAAACTTCGCCAGGCGCACCACCACGGCGCGCTCCAGCGGGCCGCCGCGATTGGCGACGTCGTACTCACCTTCCAGCGTCATATTGATGGTCGGCGAAACAAAGCTGCTGACGACCAGGCGCAGCTGCGTTTCGTTGGTGCGGTTGCCGCTATCCACCTTCACGCCATTGCTCAGCGTGTAATATTGTTTGCCGCCAAAGCTCTGAAACAGGCCCGGCGCGATCACGGCATCGGTGGCGGGATAGAACTCGTAGGGCAGATAGACCCGCAATTCTTCCGAGGGTTGCTCATGGAAGCTCGCCGGCGTCACGGTGGATGGCGCCAGCGGGTTGCTGGCCGGGATCCGCGGATTGAGGAGGTGCGCGAACGCGTAAATCGGCGGGATGCTGTTGGCGAAGATGGTGGGAGTAACATAAGCCGAACTATGGTTTGGGCTGAAGAGATAGGCTTCGCCCCAGAGTGAGATCGAGAGGTTGCGTGTGGCCGGCGTGCCGATCAGCGTTTTGTACAGGCCGACTTCCATCTCGTACGTCCAGGTGTTTTGTGCCGGATTCAGCGCATAATTCTTGTTGAAGCTGCTGATCGGCGGCGCGATCCAGGGATGGAGGACGAGATAGGTGCCGGTGGCGGCATTGTTGATGGGGAAGGTGAAGACGCCGATATTGGGCTGGCCGAGGCCGCTTTGCGCCGAGAAGGAGCCATAACCGGGACCGTAGGACGGCAGCAGGCCGGGTGCGGCGCTGGGAATATTGCCGATGCCGACACGCTGGTTGCCGACAAAGCCGTAATATTCCTCATACACGTCCACGCCGGAGAGCAGCCCGGCGACATTGAAGGTGCGGATATAGCGGGCCACCACAATATCGGTGGAAATATGTGTATTCTGGCTGTAGGTGCCGCCGTTATCCGCGCTGCCGAACGCACCGGCATCGGTGAAATAGTTGTAGAAGAGAGCGATATTGACATTGGCCGGCGGGGCGATGGCGTCGCTCGGAAGCGGGTCGGAGGCATAGGCGGCGGGCGCAGCGAAGCTTAATCCCAGAGCGAGCAATGCGGAGAGGAGATGGGGCCCGATTGTTCTTTTAGGTTCAGGCATCGGCGAATCGCTCCTTCTTCTTCTTCTTCTTGTTCCGGGACAACTTCTCGGGTCCCGTGTGCGACCTATCACAACCCCGACTCGTGCCACTGTCAATTGCCTTTCCGTATGCGTCAAGGAAGTTTTCTGAAAGGGCGGGGAAAGGCCACCGAACGCGCGCGAAGTCAACGTTGCATTGCGGGAGGATGCCTTGTTAGCAGGGGCTATGAGACCGGTTGTCAAATTCGGCGCGGCCAGCATCGTCATTGGCGTGGTGGTGCTGGCGTTGAAATTTCTCGCGGCCCGGGTCAGTGGCAGCACGGCCTTGTTCTCCGATGCGCTCGAAGCCTCGGTGAATGTCGCCGCCTCGAGCCTGGCGCTGTATGCGCTGATCGCCGGGGCCAAGCCGGCCGACCGGGAGCATCATTACGGCCACGCCAAGGTGGAGTTGCTGAGCGCGGTGGCAACCGGGGCGATGATCCTGGTCGCGGCGGTGCTGATCTTTGAGCGCGCGATCGGCGAATTGTTCCATCCGGCGCCGCTGGCACCCTGGCGGGCTGGGCTGGGTGCGGGGCTCGGCTGGAATTTTCTCAGCGGGCTGGTGAACGCCGGCTGGGGCCTAGTGCTGACCAAGGTGAGCCGGGCCTATCGTTCGCCGGCGCTCGGCGCGGACGCGCGGCATCTTTTCAGCGACGCCGTGACCTCCGCCGGCATCGTCGTCGCGCTCGCCGGGGCCGCGTTGTTGCGGCTGCCGATCTTCGACCCGCTGATCGCTCTGTGCATCGCGCTGCACATTGCGGTGATGGGCGGGGCTACCGTTTTGCGGTCTTTGAGCGGGCTGCTCGATGAGGCGCCGCCGCCGGCCATGACCGCGCGCATCCAGGAGCTGGTGCGGCTGCATGCCAAAGGCGCGCTGGAAGCGCATGACCTGCGCATCCGCCAGGCCGGCCATGCGAGCTTTCTTGAATTCCATCTTGTGGTGCCGGGCGAGATGTCGGTGGCGGCAGCGCATGAGATCTGCGACCGGATCGAGGAGGCGCTGAAGCGGGAAATGGAAGGGGTGGTGATCACCATCCATGTCGAGCCGGAAGCCAAGGCAAAAGTTCTGGGCGCCTTGGTGCCATAATCAAAGAAAGTGGCCGCTTTTTAAAAAAAGCGGCGCAAAAACTCTTGTTATGCCGGGCCTGAGTCTGTGTCGCCGACAACGCCCACGGCCCAGAGTGAATAAAGTTTTTTTGCTTATTTTTGTTCACAAAAAGAAGCCTTCCCTTTCTTGCCCCAAAAAAAAGCCCGGCCAAAGCCGGGCTTTTTGCGTATCAGGCGGCGTCGCTGGAGGAGCGTTC
Source organism: Acidocella sp. (assembly GCA_035493735.1). Classification (GTDB taxonomy): domain Bacteria; phylum Pseudomonadota; class Alphaproteobacteria; order Acetobacterales; family Acetobacteraceae; genus Acidocella. Next base: position 111 of record DATJHR010000179.1, on the reverse strand, counting down.
GGCCTTCTTGCGGTCATGCGGGTTGAGGTGGCGTTTGCGGATGCGCACGGCCGAGGGGGTGACTTCGACCAGCTCGTCATCCTCGATATAGGCAATTGCCTGTTCCAGCGA
>DATJHR010000178.1:0-5923 GCA_035493735.1 Acidocella sp. | reverse complement strand
GCAAACTCAAGGAGTTCAAACGCATCGCCATGCGCTCAGACAAGACGGATCAGGCCTTTAGCGCCATGATCCATCTCGTCGCAGCCATCATCAATTCACGATGATTCCCAACAAGCCCTGAAAAAAAGAAGCAAAAAACTTTTTTGAATTGGGCCGTGCTTGTTTCGGCGCCGCCGGCCCAGTTTCAAAGAAGTTTTTGCGCCGCTTTTTTCAAAAAGCGGCCACTTTCTTCCTTCCTTGGGTGATGAGAAACAAAAACTATTTTCTAAACGAACAAAAACCTATATTTTCTAAATCTTGGCCTCGCCTATCATCCCGCTTGACGACAAGCCGCGGATAGCCCGCGCAGATGGGGATGAAACATGGATTTCAACATCAGAGGCAAAACCGCTTTGGTGCTTGGCGGCGGCGGCGGCCTTGGCCGCGCGATCGCGACCGCGCTGGCGGCGGAGGGGGTGAACATCGCCGTGGGGGATATCAACCCGCAGGCGATCGAGGCGACCAAGGCGGCGGTGACCGCGCTGGGCGTGAAAAGCTGCGGCCTGACCTGGGATCTGGCCGATCTGTCGCTGATCCCGGGCCACATCCAGACCATCGAGCGCGAACTCGGTCCGGTCGATATTCTGGTGAATAATACCGGCGGTCCGCCGCCGACTCCCGCCAGCGGCCAGCCGGCGGAAACATGGACGCAGTTCTTTCAGTCCATGGTGATGTCGGTGATCGCCATCACGGATGCCGTGCTGCCGGGGATGCGCGCGCGCAAATGGGGCCGGATCATTACCAGCACCTCGTCGGGTGTGGTCGCGCCGATTCCCAATCTCGGCATGTCCAACGCGTTGCGGCTGTCGCTGGTGGGCTGGTCGAAGACCCTTGCGCGCGAGGTGGGGCGTGACGGCGTGACCGCGAACATCATTCTCCCCGGCCGCATCGCCACAGACCGCATCAAGTTCCTCGACGAGGCGAAGGCCAAGCGCGAGGGGCGCAGCGTGGAAGAGGTTGCCGCCGAGAGCACCGGCAGCATTCCGGTCGGCCGTTACGGAAAGCCCGAGGAATATGGCGATGTGGTCGCCTTTTTGGCGAGCGCGCGCGCCGCTTATTTGACCGGATCGGTGATCCGCGTCGATGGCGGGTTGATCGCCAGCGTCTGAGGCGCGTTGTTCAACTGAAATTGAGTCAGGAAGAGGTAAACATGGCACTGGACCAGAAGACGATTAAGACGCTTGAGGGCGTGACCACGGCGACGCTGACCACGGTGTTGCTGAAAAAGGGCCTGCGCAACGTGTGGTTGCGCGGTACGAAGCCGCTGAAGCCGGGGCAGAAGCGCGTGGTGGGCCAGGCCTTCACGCTGCGTTTCGTGCCGGCGCGCGAGGACCTGGCGACGCCGGAATCCTGGAGCTCGCCGACCTCCACCCGTGCGGCGATCGAAGCCATGCCGGCAGGCTGCATCACCGTGGTCGATGCCATGGGCATCACCGATGCCGGCATTTTTGGCGACATTCTCTGCGCGCGCATGAAAAAGCGTGGCGTCGCCGCGCTGATCACCGATGGTGTGGTGCGTGACGTCGCCGGCGTGCTCGGCACGGATCTGCCGGTTTGGTGCCAGGGTGCGGCGGCCCCGCCGTCGGTGGCGGGCCTCACTTTCGTGAACTGGCAACAGCCGATCGGCTGCGGCGGCGTTGCGGTGTTCCCCGATGATGTGATCGTCGTCGATGATGACGGCGCGGTGGTGATCCCGCAGGCGCTGGTTGCCGATGTGGTGGCCGCCTCGGTGGAACAGGAAAAGCTTGAAGCCTGGATCGTCAACGAAGTGGAAAACGGCGCGGCGCTGCCCGGCCTGTATCCGCCAAACGCCGAGACCAAGGCGCGTTACGAGGCATACCGCGCCCAGTCAAAGGCCGCGGAATAAAGTGGGGGTGGCGATGGCGATGAGCACTAACGACCTCAGGGCGTCATCGCCGCGTCCGGCAGGCGGGCCACGTGTCGCCTATGTCGGCTGCTTCACGACGGAACGGCGCAAGGCGCGCGGCAAGGGCATCGGTATTTATGCCATCGATCCCGTCTCGGGGGCTTGGTCGCCGGCCGGCCATGTCGGTGATCTCGTCAACCCGTCTTTTCTGGTGATGGATGCGGCGCGCGCCGTGCTCTATGCGGTGCATGGCGACGCCGATTACGTGTCGGCCTTTGCCGTGGATCGCCAAACCGGCGCGCTGCGGCAGATCGCCAAGGCGGCCAGCGGCGGCATGAACGGTGTCCACCAGGCGCTCGATCCTACAAGGCAGTTTCTGGTAGTGGCTAATTATGCCAGCGGCTCGGTGGCCTTGTTGCCGGTGCGGCCGGACGGCGCGCTTGATGACGTGTCTCACCTGCTCGATTTGCCGGGGGCGCCCGGCCCGCACCGGACGGAGCAGACGATCGCGCATCCGCATCACATCGTCTGTTCGCCGGGCGGCCGTTTCATTCTCGTCCCCGATAAGGGGCTCGACCGCGTGTTTGTGTTGCGGCTGGATGCCGCGGCGGGTACCTTGGCGGTGGCCAGCGAAGCGACGATGCGCCCGGGGGCGGGGCCGCGCCACATGGTGTTCCATCCGACCCTGCCGTTCGCCTTTGTCGTCAATGAGCTTGATTCGACGGTCGCGACCTGCCGCTGGCATGAGGAGACGGGCGTTCTCGAACCGCTGCATCTGGTCTCGGCTTTGCCGCCGGATTTCTTCGGCGCCAGCACCACGGCGGCGATCGTCATCACGCCGGACGGACGGCATGTTTACGTCTCCAACCGTGGCCAGGACGGCATCACCCGCTTAGTCTTCGATGCCGGGTCGGAAACGTTGGTGGTGCGTGGCTGGACTCCGGCCAATGGCCGTGATCCCCGTTTCATGACGCTGAGCCCGGACGGCACGCGCCTGATCGTCGCGGCTGAGCAGGGCGACTTCATCTCACAATTCGTCATCAATGAAACCGATGGAAATCTGACACCGGGTGGTGCCGCGCTGTCGAGCGCCAGCCCCTGCACAATCGCGTTTTTTTGAGTTGAAACCATAAGAAAATGGAAGGCTACATCATGCTCTAGGCGAGCGCTGGGGAATAGAGATCTAAAGGAGGAAACCATATGAGGGCCGGAAAATATCGGTATGTCGTTGCGTTCCTGCTGTTTCTGGCAGGGATCATCAATTATATGGACCGCGCCGCGCTCGGCGTGGCGGCGCCATTTGTCAAAAAGGACCTTGGCCTTTCGCCCTCGGCGCTCGGTGTCACCTTCAGCGTCTTCTTCTTCGGTTATGCAATTTTTGCGTTTGTCGGTGGCCAGCTTGCTGACAAATACGGTCCACGTATTGTCTATACCTGGGCAGCGACCGTCTGGTCGGTGCTATGTGGCCTGACCGGCGCGGCCACCGGTTTCATGTCCTTGTTCATCGTCCGGGCTTTGTTCGGTTTTGCCGAAGGCCCGATGAATTCGACAACCAACCGTACCATCACGAACTGGTTTCCGCGCGAGGAAACGTCACGGACGATTGGTTTTACCTTTTCCGGTCAGACAGTCGGCAGCGCCATTGCCGCGCCGATTGTCGGCTTGCTGACGATTGCCTATGGCTGGCGCGTGGCGTTTTTTGCCATTGGTGTTCTCGGGCTGATCTGGGCTGTGGCCTGGATGTATTTCGTCACAGACTGGCCGAAGCAGAATCGCCGTGTCGGGCCCGAGGAGATCGCCCTGGTGAGGGAAAGCCGCGCCGCGACGATGCCGACCGCGACAGACAAGGCGCTGCCGCTGCGTGCCTATCTGGGGCGCGCCAGCACGCTGTCGCTCGGGCTCGGCATGTTCGCCGTGAACTACACGCTGTATATTTTCCTGTCCTGGCTGCCGACTTATCTGGTCTCGGCCTTGCACATGGATGTGAAAAAAATGGCGTTCGTGGCGGCGATTCCCTGGGCTTGCGGCTTTATCGGCTATGCGGGCGGCGGCGTGATCGGCGATTTTGCGTATCGCCGCATGCATGACCGGTTGATGGCGCGCAAACTCACCACGATCGTTCCTCTGGCGCTCGCCGCCATCGCCTTGATCGCCGTGAATGTCGCGCCGGGTGCGCTGGCCGCCGTGACGCTGATCGCGGTGGCGGTGATGATGCTGACTTGTTCCGTGCAGTCCTGCTGGGCAACGATTCATGAAATCGTTCCGGAAACGCGCGTGGGTGGCGTGAGCGGTTTCATCCATTTGCTGAGCAACATCTCAGGCATCATCGGGCCGACCGCGACCGGGATCGCCGTTCAATATTTGGGCGGCTACAGCAGCGCTTTTGCGATCGCCTCGGCGCTCGCGGCCGCGGGTGTGGTGGCCATGGCGGTGTATGTGAAGCGGCCCGCCATCGGCGTGGCGACGCTGGCGGCGGCGCCCAGAAGTGAACCGGCCTGATCGAATTCGTGGAAGGAGCTTGTGATGACTATCCCCCAACACCCCGTCTTGCTGACCGGCGCTTCCGGTGCGTTAGGCCAGGTGCTGGCCAGGGAACTGGCCGGCCGCGGCTGGAAGTTGCGGTTGACGGATCGCGCGCCGTTTCCCGGCGCTGTCCCTGAAGGGGCCAGCTTCACGCTTGCCGATCTGAATGACGGGGCGATGATCCTTCGCCTCGCCGAAGGTTGCGGCACGATCCTGCATTTCGGGGGCATTTCCGTCGAGCATCCGTTCGAAACCGTGATCGGCCCGAACATTCGCGGGCTATATCACGTCTATGAGGCGGCGCGCCGGGAAAAAGCCCGCGTCGTGTTCGCCTCATCAAACCACACGATCGGCTTTCACGAGCGCGACGAGGTGCTCGACGATGACAGCTATCTGCGCCCGGACGGATATTATGGCCTCTCCAAAGCCTATGGCGAACTGATGGGCCGGCTGTATTGGGACAAGCACGGCGTGGAGAGCGTGTTCCTGCGGATCGGCTCCTGCACGCCAAAGCCGATCGACGACCGGATGCTGGCAACCTGGTTCTCCTACGGCGATCTGCTGCGCCTGGTGGAGCGCAGCACGCTGGCGCCGAGCACGGGCAAGACCGGCTGCATCGTCATCTGGGGGCTTCGAAGAACAAGCGCATGACCTGGTGGCGCAAGGATGGGCGGGAGATCATCGGCTGGGAGCCGACGGACAGTGCCGATGGGTACACGCCGGAACTGGACGGCAAGACCAGCCGTAACCCGGTTGTTGAGCGATATCAGGGCGGCGGATATTGCGGGATGGATTATTCCCGTGAGACGCCGGCGCCGGTCGAGCAGTTTTAAGTAAGTAAGACTACTTTTTGTGAACAAAAAGTAGCAAAAAAACTTTGTTACTTTGGGCCCATGCCATTTCAGCGCCTCGGGCCCAAAGTCAAAGAAGTTTTTGCGCCGCTTTTTTCAAAAAGCGGCCTCTTCCTAAATAAAAAACAAACTTAAGGAACAGGAAAATGTCTCAGGCAAGCTATGCCGGGTCCGAGGCCAAAGCCTTCAGCGTAACTGATGCGCTCTACAGCAAAATCGCCTGGCGGATCATGCCGATCCTCTTCATCGGCTACATCATCGCCTATCTCGACCGGGTGAATGTCGGATTCGCCAAGCTGCAAATGATGGATGCGCTGAAATTCAGCAACGCCGTCTATGGTTTCGGCGCCGGTGTGTTCTTCCTCGGCTATTTTATTTTCGAAGTGCCGAGCAACGTGATTCTGCACAAGGTCGGCGCACGGCTGTGGATCTGCCGTGTTCTGGTGGTGTGGGGCTTGGTCTCGGCTTGCACGGCGTTCGTGAAAACGCCGTGGGAGTTCTACTCGATCCGGTTTCTGCTCGGCATCGCGGAAGCGGGCTTCTTTCCCGGCATGGTGCTCTACCTCACTTACTGGTTTCCCTCGCACCGCCGCGCGAAAATGATCGCCATGCTGATGGCCGGAAACCCCGTCTCCGGCATCCT
>DATJHR010000177.1:0-48241 GCA_035493735.1 Acidocella sp. | reverse complement strand
TAATACAACTTCCCGTCACGCAAGCTAAGCTGGCGGTCCATGCGCTGCGCCAGATCCGGATTATGCGTGGCGATCAGCGCCGCGACATTTTCTGAGCGCACGATGTGCAGCAGCTCATCGAACACGATGTCGGCGGTGTGCACATCAAGGTTCCCGGTCGGTTCGTCCGCCAGCAGGATTGACGGGTTGTTGGCGAGCGCACGGGCGATGGCGACGCGCTGTTGTTCGCCGCCCGACAATTTGCCGGGCAGGTGGTTCGCCCGCGCCGCCAGGCCGAGCTTGGCCAGCAATTCGAGAGACCGCTGCTCGGCCTCGGGCCGGCTCTTGCCGGCGATCATCTGCGGCAGCGTGATATTTTCGAGCGCGGTGAATTCCGGCAGCAGATGATGAAACTGATAGACGATGCCGATCGTGTTCAGGCGGATTTTGGTTCGCGCCGCATCGCCCAGCGTGCCAGCATCTGTGCCGTCGATGAGGACCGCGCCGCCATCCGGCTTTTCCAGCAGGCCTGCCAGATGCAGCAGCGTTGACTTGCCCGAGCCCGAGGGCGCGACCAGGGCGACGATCTCGCCCTGGCGCAGCGCCAGCGCCGCACCGTCCAGCACCGTCAGTGCCTCGCTCTCGGTCTTGTAGGTGCGGCGGACATTTTGTAGGACTAGGATGTCATTCACGGCGGAGAGCCTCGATCGGGTCAATGCGGGCGGCACGCCAGCTTGGATACAGGGTGGCGAGGATGGAGAGCGTGAAGGAAAGGAGCAGCACCGCCGTCACCTGGTGCCAGTCCAGCTTCGCCGGCAGGGATTCCAGGTAATACACGGTCGGGTCGAACAGCGGCGTGCCGGTAATGCGCTGCACGAATTCGCGGATCTGCTCGATATAGGCGCAGAACACCACGCCGACCACGAAGCCGATCACCGTGCCGAGGATGCCCACCGAAGCGCCGCACATCAGGAAAATGCGCAGAATCGCACCGGAACTCGCCCCCATGGTGCGCAAGATCGCAATGTCGCGCGCCTTGTCCTTCACCATCATGATCAGCGAGGAGATCACGTTGAAAGCAGCGACAAGGATGATCAGTGTCAGGATCAAGAACATTACATTGCCCTCAACCGTGACGGCGGCGAGGAAACTGTCATTGTTCTGGCGCCAGTCCTGGATGCTGATCGGCGTGTCCTGCAGGATATTCGCAATGTCCTGCTTGACCTTGGCATCGTGGTCGGGGTCCTGCACGAAAACCTGAATCTGCGTCGCGGCATTCGGCACCTGGAATAGCGTCTGCGCCGCCGCCAGGGGGAGAAACACGAAGCTCGAGTCATATTGCGCCATGCCGGTCTGGAACACCGCCACGACCCGGAAGCTCTGCACGCTGGGGATGGTGCCGATGATCGTGGCTTTCCCTTGCGGCAGGATCAGCGAAATGGTCGAGCCGACCGTCACGCCGAACTGCCGGGCCAGGCCGCTGCCGATGGCGATGGCATTATCACCCCGCAGCGCCGAGAGGCTGCCGGCAATGACATGATTTTGGACGGTGGGCAGCGCCTGCAGCCCTTCCGGCGTGATGCCGCGCGCCACACCGCCGGCCGCCCCGCCGGCCGGGCCGGACATCAGCACCTCTTGCTGCACGATCGGGAAAGAGGCGGTCACGCCATGGATCTGTTTGATCCGGTTGGCGATGTCCTGGTAATTGCTCAGCGGCGCGCCGGCGCCATACACGCCGATATCGCCATTGAGGCCGAGGATCTGCGCGAGCAGTTCCTGGCGAAACCCATTCATCACCGACATGACGATGATCAGCGTGGCGACGCCGAGCGCGATGCCGACCAGAGAGAAGATCGCGATGACCGAGACAAAGCGCTCGCCGCGGCGCGCGCGCAGGTAACGGGCCGCAACCTTCCGCTCAAAGGCGCCGAACATCAGCCGAGAACTTTCGCCAGCGCGTCTTCAACGGAAAGCTCGAACCGCTCGCCGGTGGCGCGACGCTTCAGCTCCACCTGACCGTTCGCCGCCCCGCGCGGGCCGACAATGATCTGCCAGGGGTGCCCCATCAGGTCGGCTTCCGCGAATTTCTGGCCCGCCCGTTCCTCACGGTCATCATAGAGGCCATCGGCTCCCAGCCTGGCGTGCAGATCGGCACAGATTTTGTCGGTCGTCGCATCCCCCTGGCGCAGGTTCAAAATCGCGGCGCGGAACGGGGCCACGGCATCCGGCCAGATAATGCCCGCCTCGTCATGAGACGCCTCGATAATGGCGCCGACCAGGCGCGAGACGCCGATGCCGTAGCTGCCCATCTCGGGGAAGATCTTGTTCCCGTCGGGGCCGACCACGCCGAAATTCATCGTCTCGGAATATTTCTTGCCGAAATAGAAAATCTGTCCGACCTCGATGCCCCGCCCCTCACGGCGCCGTTCCTCGGGGATTTTCTCCCATGCGGCGACATCATGTTTTTCATCCGTGGCGGCGTAGATCGTCGTCATCTGCTCGTAGAAGGTTTCGACATTGTCACTCGCCAGCGCGTCGCCCGTCTCGAAGGCGGCGTCATAGAACACGCCGCTCTCGCCGGTCGGCGCCAGCACGTGGAACTCGTGGGAGAGGTCGCCGCCGATCTGCCCGGTATCGGCGCGCATCGGGATCGCGGTGATGCCCATGCGCTGGAAGGTGCGCATATAAGCCAGCATCATCTTCTTGTAGGCGACCACGGCGCCCGCTTTGTCGAGGTCGAAGCTGTAGGCGTCCTTCATCAGGAACTCGCGGCCGCGCAACACACCGAAGCGCGGGCGCACCTCGTCGCGGAATTTCCACTGAATGTGATAGAGCATCTGCGGCAGCTCGCGATAACTCTTCACCGAATCCCGCACGATCGCGGTGATCATCTCCTCGTTGGTCGGGCCATATAGCAGCTCGCGCTCATGCCGGTCGGTGATGCGCAGCATTTCCTTGCCGTAGGCATCGTAGCGGCCGCTCTCACGCCACAAATCGGCGCTTTGGATCGTTGGCATCAGCATTTCCTGCACGCCCGCCGCGTCCTGCTCCTCGCGCACGATATTGGCGATCTTGCTCAGCACCCGGTGCCCCGCCGGCAGCCAGGCATAGATGCCCGACGCCATCTGCCGCACCAAACCGGCGCGCAACATCAGCCGGTGCGAGGCAATCTGCGCCTCGGCCGGCGTTTCCTTGAGGGTGGGGATCAGGCTTTGGGACAAACGCATGGAGAACCTTCGGAATGAGGGGCTGAGGCTGTTTAAAGCGGTTTGGGCGCAAGGCAAACAAGCAGCCGCTTTTTGAAAACAGCGGCGCAAAAACTTTTGCTATGCTGGGCCATGGGCTGCGTCGGTGACAACGCCCATAACCCAGCATTAAAAAGTTTTTTTGCTACTTTTTGTTCACAAAAAGTAGCCTTTCCCTTCCCTGCGCCACGCGTTGCCTAGCCGGCCTCTCCACGGCCAGATGCAGCGCCAAGGCAAGCCCCATCGTCACCGCGAACATCCCGCCCGCGAACAGGAACGGGTGCGCCGCCGGCGCCCAGCCGCGCTGCCGGAACCCATTTACCAGCAGCAGCTCCGCCACGGCAAAGCTCATATAGAAAGCGTAGGAGAGCCGCCCGAAGGCAAGCCACGCGGCCGGGCGCCCGAGCAGCGGCGGCCCTTCGGCTTCATCCTGCGCGGCAAAAGCGGTGAGCAGCAGCCAGAGCCCCAGCACCGCCGCAAAATCCCGCCCCCAACCGGCCCCGGCGACGATCAGCGCCAAGCCGCCCAGGACCACCCCCCGCGCCGGGACGTAGCCGGCGAGAGGCGGCAGCAGCCGCGCGGTGGCCATGCCGATCAGGAACTCCGGGAAGAAGCGTAATAATCCCTGAGAGAAGCCAAAATTAAGGCTCTGGTGATGCCAGGACACGAGCAGGCCCAGGACAAGAAACCCGGCCAGCGTCACGTGCCCCGCCACCACCGCCCTGCACCGGCACAAAGCCCGCCACAAGGCGGGGAACAGCAAATACCCCGCCCATTCCGTGCTGATCGACCAGGAGGGATAATTCCAGCTGCCCGCATGCGCGAAACCCCAGCCCTGGATCAGAAATACATTCTCCACCAGCGGCACCAGCCCGAACCGGCTGGCCTCCCGGGGAAATATACCCTGCATCCGCGCCAGGAGCAGAAACATACCCAGCAGGCACAGCGTGGCGGCATGCACGGGGTAGATCCGCGCCAGGCGCCGGCTGTAGAAGCGCCAGGCTTTGGGCGCAAACCGCCCCGGCGCGCGCGGCGAAAACTGCCGATCGTTGCGCGCCAGAATCAGCCCGGAGAGCAGAAAAAACCCATCGACGCCGAGATAGCCGCGCCCCAACCAGCCGGCGAACGGCCCGAGCCAATGCGCCACGCCAAGATAAAGATCCACATGATAGGAGAACACCCAGGCGGCGAAGAGCGCGCGGCAAATCGTGAGGTCGGTGATTTCGCGCAAGGCCGGCATCGGGTCAAAAGAAAGGGGCCGCTTTTTGAAAAAAGCGGCGCAAAAACTTTTTTGAAACCAGGGCGGTGCCGGCGAAACCAGCACGGCCCAAATTCAAAAAAAGTTTTTTGCTTCTTTTTTTCAAAAAAGAAGCCCTCCCTTTCTTCCCTTCACTCGTTCCATACCCAGAAAGAAAAAAGCCCGCCAGCCCCAGGGGGCGGCGGGCCAAGTTCAGGGAGGAAACGCCAGTCACACGACAGGATGAAGAACCAAACCTCATCCTGAAGCGCATCTTGCACGGGTCGGAGACCGCGCGTCTATTAAAAAACGTGCGCGTCTTTGTATGTATTTTAGGCTATCGGCTTCAAAACGACAAAATTTCACCAGGTTGTGAGAAGGCCTTCTCAGACTCCGATGAAATTTTACTCAGGTCCGTTCGTTCACCTGCAGCATATGGACTTCCACAATCGGCCGTTTGCCGAAATGCTTGCCCATGATTTTGCGTAAACCGGCCCGGGCGGCGTCGATATAGGCCGTCTCATCGGCACGCAGCTTATGCGGCAGGTCGAGCAGCAGCTCGAGAAACTCCTTCTCGACCTTGAGGCGGAACATGCCATCGGCATCGTCCAGCAGGCCAGGCGCGGAAACGCGCACGGTGCCGAGCGGCTGGCCGGTGCTGTCGGCGACGAAACTGCCCACGACCACCCCGTTGAACAGCATGCGCCGGCGCGCGCCGAGCACGCCGCCTTTCAATGGCACGATCCGCTCGCCATCGACGGCAAGCCGACCCACCGGCACGGAATCGACGATCTCCGGCTTGCCTGGGGCAAATTGCAGCACGTCGCCATTTTCCAGCCGCAACGCGGGAATGCCCTCGGCCTCGGCCAACTCCGCCTGGGCCGAGAGATGGCGCCACTCGCCATGGGTCGGCACGATATATTGGGGCCGCACCAGCCGGTAGAGCTTTTTCAGCTCGTCGCGCGCCGGGTGTCCGGAAACATGGGTGAACTGGTCGTCATCGGTGATCACATCCACGCCGCGGCGCACCAGCGCGTCCTGCACGGCGGTGATGGCGCGCTCATTGCCGGGGATCATGCGCGAGGAGAAAATCGCGCAATCGCCCTCGCCCAGCACCGCGTAGCGATGCGTGTCGGCGGCGATTCGCGCCAAGGCGGAGCGTGGCTCCCCCTGGCTGCCGGTCACGACCAGGAGCAGATTGTCGTCGGGGATCGCGCCGATCTCCTCCTCGGGCACGAAATCCGGCACATCCTGCATGTAGCCGGCCTCCTGCGCGGCGGCGACATAATTGCCCAGGGAACGGCCGACCAGCGCCACATGCCGGCCCGCCGCCTTTCCGGCCTCGATCACGCCGGAGACACGGGCGATGTTGCTGGCAAAGCAGGTCACGGCGATGCGGCCCGGCAGGTCGCCGATCAGCGCTTTCAGGCTTTTGGCGACCTCCGCCTCAGACCCTGAATGGCCCTCATTCATCGCATTGGTGGAATCCGACACCAGCGCCAGCACCCCGGCATCGCCGAGCTCACGCAGTGCCGCCTCGTCCATCCGGTGCCCGACCACCGGGTTGGGGTCGGATTTCCAGTCGCCCGTATGCAGCACCGTGCCGTAGGAGGTCGTGATGGCCAGCGCCTGCGCTTCCGGCGTGGAATGCGTCATGGGAATATAGCGCAGGCTGAACGGCGCCAGCTCGAACGCCCCGCCCGGCTGGATCACATGGATTTTCACCTCGCGGCCGAGCCCAACCTCGGCGAGCTTGCGGCGCACCACCGCGGCGCAGAAAGGTGTCGCATAAATCGGGCAGCGCAATTGCGGCCAGAGCCGGGCCACACCGCCAATATGGTCCTCATGCGCATGGGTGATGATCAGGCCACGCAACGCCTCACGTTGCTCGGCGATGAAGCTCGGATCCGGCAGCAGAATCTCCGCCTCCGGTGAATCGGGGCCGGAAAAGCCCATGCCGCAATCAACCGCGATCCACAGCCCGTCGCAGCCATAAAGGTTGAAATTCATGCCGATCTCCCCGGTGCCGCCGAGGGGAATGAAAATGAACCCGCCCTGGGCATCGCCCCGGATCGGACCCGAGGATTTGCCGGAGGATTTTGCCATCAGATAAGAAGCTCCTGGAAAAAACTGTTTAGAACCTGAGCGGAAACAGGAAAGCAGCCGCTTTTTTGAAAGAAAGCGGCGCAAAAAACTTTTGTTCCTCTAGGCCTGCGGCGCTGCAATCAGCACGGCCCAAATGAGCAAAGTTTTTTTGCTTAGACATGTCTTAAACCTATCACGCTCTAGTCACTCTCGATAAACCGCGCACGGTCGCGCGGCAAAGGCGGCGGCGGGTTGCGCAGCGAGAGCAGGCGCAGCCCGTCCAAAGTCAGATCCGAATCAATGGCGGTGAATTTTGTGGTGCCCTCGGCAAATAGCGGGGCCAGGCCTCCGGTGGCAATGGCTTTCAGGGGCGCGCCGAACTCACCCTCGATGCGCGCCAGCAGCCCCTCGATCAGCCCGACATAGCCCCAATAAATCCCTGAACGCATGGCCGGGATGGTGGAGCGGCCGATCACCGCTTGCGGGCGGCCGATGCCGATGCGCGGCAGCCGCGCCGCCGCCTGGTGCAGCGCCTCGATGGAGAGGTTGATGCCGGGCGAGATGACCCCGCCCAGATAGGCGCCGCTGGCATCCACCACATCGAACGTGGTGGCGGTGCCGAAATCCACCACCACCAGCGGCCCGCCATAATGGTTGTGCGCGGCCAACGCGTTGAGCAGCCGGTCGGCGCCGACCTCGCCGGGATGATCGACCTTGATGGCGAAGCCCCAATCCAGCGAAGCCTCGGCCACCAGGGGCTCGACGTCGAACCAGTCGCGGCAGAGCCGGCGCAAATGATACAAAGCCGCGGGCACCACGGTGCCGATCACCGCGCGGTTGATCTGCCCGGGTGTGATGCCGGCGCGGGTCAGCAATGCCTCCAGCCATACGCCATACTCGTCCGAAGTGCGCTGCGCCGAGGTCGCCAGGCGCCACGCGCCGCGCCACTCCGTGCCGTCATGCACCGCGAAGACGATGTTCGTGTTGCCGGCATCAATGACCAGTAACATGGGTTACCGCTTCCCTCAGGCCTGCCCGAGCAGGATGTCGCCCGTGCTGATGGGCTCGATACGATCTTTGTCCCGCAACAGCAATTCGCCTGTTTCAGACAGGCCGGCAAAGCTGCCATGTAGCTCGCCCCGAGCCCCCCGCACGGTGAGCGGCGTGCCCACAGGGTGCGCCCGCGCCAACCAGGCCTCCCGGATGCGGGCGCCCGGCGCGTCGTGCCAGGCGGAGAGGCCGGCCAGAATCGCATCGGCCGCGTCGTCAGCGGAGAGGTTGCCACCATGGGCCCTGAGCGAGGTGGTGCGGCGGCCGGCAATCTCAGGTGCGACCGCCAGATTCACACCGATGCCGATCACCAGCCAGTCGAGCCGCTCGCCGTCCGGCATGGCATCGATGAGGATGCCGGCCAGCTTGGCCCCGTCCAGCAGCACGTCATTCGGCCATTTCAGCATCGGCGCGGTTTGGCTTCGCGGCGCCAGCGCCTCGGCCACGGCGATGCCGGCGAGGAGCGAAAACAGCCCCGCCGCCGCCGCGGGCCGGCCGGGGCGGAGCAGAACCGAGAGATTCAGATTGCCTTCAGGCGCGGTCCAGGCCCGCCCGCGGCTGCCGCGCCCGGCCAGCTGCCGCCGCGCCTGCACGGCCAGCCCTGCCGCCGCCCCCGCTTTGGCGCGGGCGACACATTCATCCGAGGTCGAGCCGAGCTCGTCGTGACGTTCAAGCCGCCAGGCGATCACCCCATCAACGCCCTGGCTGCGGCATCGGCCGCGCTGATCAGCGGGCCGGGAAGGAACACGAACAGGCAGGTGACGACGGCGCCGACCGCCATGACGAAGCGCACACCGCCCGCCATCGGGTCGAACTCCGGCCGGCCGGCATCGAAATACATCACCTTGATCACGCGCAGATAATAGAACGCGCCGATCACACTTGTCACCACGCCCACCACGGCCAGCGTATCCAGACCGGCATTCACGGCGGCAGAGAAGACATAAAGCTTGCCGAAGAACCCGGAGAGCGGCGGGATGCCGGCCATCGCCCACATGAAGATCGCCAGCGCCAGGGCAAAGCCCGGCTTCTCGGCCGACAGCCCGGCCAGGTCGGCGATGGTCTCCACCGCCTGGCCGCGGCGGCGCATAGCGATGACGCAGGCGAAGCTGCCGAAGGACATGACCACGTAAATCGCCATGTAGATCAAGGTCGCCTGGATGCCGGCCACGGTGCCGGCGGCCAGGCCCATCAGCGCGTAGCCCATGTGGCCGATCGAGGAATAGGCCAGCAGGCGCTTGATGTTCGTCTGCCCGATCGCGGCCAGCGCGCCCAGCGCCATCGAGATGATGCTGAGAATCTCGACCAGCATCTGCCACTGACGCAGCAGGCCGCCAAACGGCCCGATCATCACCGCCAGCAGCAGCGCCATGGTGGCGACTTTCGGCGCGGTCCCGAACAGCGCGGTGACCGGGCTCGGCGAGCCCTCATACACGTCCGGCGTCCACATATGGAAAGGGGCCGCGGAGATCTTGAAGGCGAGGCCGACCAGCACGAAGACGATGCCGATCACTGTGCCGTAACCCACGCCATGCGCCAGAATACCGGCAAGCGCCGCGAAATTGGTGGTGCCGGCAAACCCATAGACCAGCGAAATGCCATAGACCAGCAGGCCGGAGGCGAGCGCGCCGAGGACGAAATATTTCAGCCCCGCCTCGGTGGAGCGCAGCGAATCCCGCGCCAGGGCAGCGCAGATATACAGCGCCAGCGATTGCAGCTCGAACCCGACATAAAGCGTCATGAGGTCTGACGCCGAGATCATCACGATCATGCCGAGCACGGAGAACAGCACCAGGATCGGATATTCGAACCGGGCGATGGCTTCGCGGCGATTATAATCGAGCGAGAGGATCAACGCCGCGCCAGCGCCCAGCATCACCAGCAGATCGGCAAAGCGGGTGAAGGTGCTGATGAACAGCAGCCCGCCGAACAGCTTGCCCTCCGGCGCCGCCAGGGTGAAGCCGCCGGCCAGGACCAGCAGAATCAGCGCGCCGACGGTACAGCAGGTGGCCCGCTCGCGCTTGGACAGCACGCCGAACATCAGCAGCGCCATGCCGCCGAGGCCCAGCAGCAGAGCGGGAATGAGGGGGAGGAAAGACATCATTTGCTCACCATGGCGATGGCCGTGTGCGGTGCGAGGGCGGCGACATGCGCCTGCACCATGGCGGTGACGGGCGCATCAAAAATATGCGTGAAACTGTCGGGGTAGATGCCAAGCCACAGCACCATCACGGCGAGCGGCAGCAGCATGGCATATTCCCCAGCGGTAAGGTCTTTCAGGTCCGCCAGTTCAGGCCGGGTGAATTTGTCGAACAGCACGGCACGCAACAGCACCAGCATATAAGCCGCGCCCAACACCATGCCCGCGCCGCCCAACAGCGACACCCAGAAATTCACTTTCAACGCGCCGACAATGACGAGAATTTCGCCGATGAAGCCCGACGTGCCCGGCAGGCCCATATTCGCCAGCGAGAACAACATCAGTGCCGCGGCATAAACCGGCATGCGCGTGGAAAGCCCGCCCAGCTTGCCCAGCGCCATGGTCTGGCCGCGCGACAGCAGAATGCCGGAGCAGACGAACAGGCCGGCGATGACAATACCGTGCGAGAGCATCTGGAACAGCGCCCCCTCAACGCCCTCGACCGTGAAGGTGAAGATGCCGATCACGATCACGCCCATATGCGCGACCGAAGAATAGGCGATCATGCGCTTCATGTCGGTCTGCGCCAGCGCCACGTAGGACACATAGATCACCGCGACCACGCCGAGGGTGAACATCAGCGGCTCGGCGGCGGCGGAGGCCTGAGGCAGCATCGGCACGGCAAAGCGCAGGAAACCGTAGGCGCCCATTTTCGACAGCACGGCCGCCAGCATGATGGTGCCCGGCAACGGCGCCTCGCCATAGGCATCCGGCAGCCAGGTGTGCAGCGGCCACACCGCCGCCTTCACGCCGAACGAGGCGAGGAAGGCGATGAACAGCCACATCTGCACGCGCGGCGGGATCGGTGTGTGCAGCAGCGTCACGATGTCCGTGGTGCCGGCATTGCGCCACATCCAGACCAGCGCGAGCAACATGAACAGCGAGCCGGCGAGCGTGAAAATGAAAAATTTCACCGCCGCGAAAATGCGCTTGCTCCCGCCCCAGACACCGATGATCAAATACATCGGCAGCAGCACGGCCTCAAAGAAGATGTAGAACAGCACGAAGTCGAGCGCCGCGAACATCCCCACCGTCATGGTTTCCAACAGCAGGAAGGCGATCATGAACTCGCGCACGCGGCGCGTGATCGACCAGGCGGAGAGGATCGCGACCGGCGTGATGAACAGAGTGAGCAGGATCAGGAACAGGCTGATGCCATCCACCCCCATGCGATATTGCACGGCGAGCCCGGTGAGCCAGGGGACGGTTTCCACGAACTGGAAGCCGGCCGTGGCCGGGTTGAACGCGCTCCACAGGTAAATACCCAGCACCAGGACCACGAGGCTGGTCCAGAGCGCGGCGAAGCGGGCATTGCGCGCCACCGCCGCCTCGTCGCCGCGCAGGGTAACGAGGTAGAGCACGCCGACCAGCGGCAGGAAGGTGATGAGCGAAAGGATCGGGAAACCGGCCTGGTTCATGTTAGCGGACCCACAGGAAGAGGCTGAGGAAGCCGAGCAGGCCGATCAGCATAACGAAGGCATAGAGGGCGATCGAGCCGGTCTGCAGCTTCACCGTCTGCGTCGAGGCGTCGGAGGTGAGCGTGGCAAGGCCGGTCGGCACGCCGTCGATCACCTGCTCGTCGCCGAAGCGCCAGGCGAATTTCGCCAGCTTCAGGCTGGGCCGGACAAGAAGCGCATCGTAGAGCTCGTCAAAATACCATTTGTTGAGCACGAACAGGTAAAGCGGCCTGAAGGCTTGAGCGAGCGTCGCCGGCAGCGACGGCACGAAGATATACATGATGGCGGCGACGGCCAGCCCGATGATCGCGGCGGCCAGCGGGGCGAGCGCGGCCCAGGCCGGGATCTGGTCGAGCGACTGCATGATCGTGCCCGGCACGTCGATGCTGCTCCCCCAGAACGCGCGGAACCCATTGCCGATGAGGGAGCCGCGCAGCACGAAGCCGCTGCACAGCGCGCCGACGGAGAGCACCAGCAAGGGCCCAAGCATCACCCAAGGGCTTTCATGCACATGCTCCTGCACATGCTTGGGCGCGCGCGAGGTGCCGTGGAAGGTGAGCAGAACCATCCGCGCCGTGTAGAATGCGGTGAGCCCGGCCGTGACGGTGCCGCACACCCAGCCATACAAGCCAACGGCGCTATGCGTCGCGAAGGCCGCCCCGAGAATGGCGTCTTTGGAGTAATAACCGGAGAACGGCGGAATGCCGGAGAGCGCGAGACCGCCCATGAGCATCATCACCCAGGTGATCGGCAGTTTGCGCCAGAGGCCGCCCATCAGCCGCACATCCTGCTCGTCGGACATGGCATGGATCACTGAACCTGCGGCCAGGAACAGCAGCGCCTTGAAAAAAGCATGGTTGAGAAGGTGGAAGATCGCCACCGGATAAGCGCCGAGCCCGGCGGCGATGAACATGTAGCCGAGCTGCGAGCAGGTGGAATAAGCGATGATGCGCTTGATGTCGTTCTGCAGGCAGCCGACCGTGCCGGCAAAGAAGGCGGTGGTGGCGCCGATCACGGTGATCACCTCCATGGCCACCGGGGCGTGATCGATCAGCGGCGACATGCGCACGATCATGAACACGCCCGCCGCGACCATGGTGGCGGCATGAATGAGCGCAGAAATCGGCGTCGGGCCTTCCATCGCATCGGCCAGCCAGGTGTGCAGGATGAACTGCGCCGACTTGCCCATCGCGCCGATGAACAGCAGGATCGCGATCACCTCCAGCACCGGGAAGCTGGTGCCGAACAGCGCGTAGCGGTTGCCCGCATGCGCGGCGACGGCGGAAAAAATGCCGCCGAAGGAGATGGTGTTGAAGATGAGGTAAACGAGCGCGATCCCGACCGCGAAGAATAAATCGCCCACGCGGTTGACGATGAAGGCCTTGATCGCCGCGGCATTCGCGGCCGGCCGCTCATACCAGTAATTGATGAGCAGGTAGGAGACCAGGCCGACGCCCTCCCAGCCGAAGAACAGCTGCACCAGGTTGTTCGCCGTCACCAGCATCAGCATCGCGAAGGTGAACAGCGAGATGTAGGAGAAGAAGCGCGGCACGGTCTTGTCGTGCGCCATGTAGCCGGCGCTGTAGACATGGATCACCAGCGAGACGGCGCTGACCATCGCCACCATCACCAGCGACAGCATGTCCTGACGCAGCGTCCAACCCGGCGTGAAGTCGGCGACCGAAATCCAGTTCGCCACATGCAGCGGCGCCTCCGGCACGCCGGAATGCACCAGCATGAGGCAGGACGCCACCCCGGCGGCGGCCGAGATGATCATGAACAGAATGCTGGCGCCGATCGCCAGCTGCTTGCCAAGGAACGGGCGGCCGACGCCCGCGAGCGCGGAACCGAAAAGCGGTGCGAGAACGGCGATCAACGTTAACATATCAGCCCTTCATCAACGTCACGTCCTCGACCTCGATCGAGCCGCGGTTGCGGAAGTAAATGACCAGAATGGCAAGCCCGATCGCCGCCTCGGCGGCGGCGACGGTGAGCACGAACATGGCGAAGACCTGCCCCACCATGTCGTGCAGCGCGCCGGAGAAGGCGACGAAATTCAGGTTCGCCGCGAGCAGGATCAGCTCGATCGACATCATGATGACGATGATGTTCTTGCGATTCATGAAGATGCCGAAAATGCCGATCACCAGCAGCAGTCCGGCGACGATCAGATAATGTGAAAGCGGCACGGTCATCACAGCGCATCCTCCTCATGGCGCGGCAGTTCCGCGCCGGCCCCCAGCTTGGCTTTCACCATCACCAGCGTATCGGCCGGCACGCGGGCATGCTGCAGGTCGAGATCCTGGGTTTTGGCGCGGCGGCGCTCGCGATGCGTCAGCACGATCGCGCCGATCATCGACACCAGCAGAATCACGCCGGCCAGCTGGAACAGCGGCAGATAATTCGTGTAGATCAGCGAGCCCAGCGCCTGGCTATTGACCATGTGCGCCGGCGTCGGGAAGAGCCGCGCATTCGCGGCGCCGGGTGCCAGGGTCCAGCCGGAGACCACCAAAGCGAGCTCAATGAACAGCACGGCGCCAACCAGGAAGCCGACCGGCGCATAACGCTGGAACCCTTCGCGCAGCCGCGCGAAATTCACGTCCAGCATCATCACGACGAACATGAACAAAACCGCGACCGCGCCGACATAGACGATGACCAGGAGCATCGCCAGAAACTCGGCGCCGCTGAGCAGGAACAACACCGCAGCATTGATGAAGGCGAGGATCAGGAAAAGCACCGAATGCACCGGGTTGCGGTTGCTGACCACCATCACCGCCGAGGCCAGCAGGACGAAGGAGACGATGTAGAAAACAAGATTGGAGATCATGGCTGGCCTCTCACCGGTAGGGCGCGTCGAGTTCCAGCCGCTTCGCCAGCTCCGGCTCCCACCGGTCGCCATTGGCCAGCAGCTTGGCCTTGTCGTAGAGCAGTTCCTCGCGCGTTTCGGTGGCGAACTCGAAATTCGGCCCCTCGACGATCGCATCCACCGGGCAAGCTTCCTCGCACAGGCCGCAATAGATGCATTTCACCATGTCGATGTCGTAGCGCGTGGTGCGGCGCGAGCCGTCTTCGCGCGGTTCGGCCTCGATGGTGATCGCCTGGGCCGGGCACACCGCCTCGCAAAGTTTGCAGGCGATGCAACGCTCCTCGCCATTCGGGTAGCGCCGCAGCGCGTGCTCGCCTTTGAAGCGCGGGCTGGTCGGGTTCTTCTCGAACGGATAGTTGATCGTGGCCTTGGGCTTGAAGAAATATCTCAGTGTGAGGCCGAGGCCGGCGACGATCTCGCTCAGCAACAGTCCACGGGCCATACGGTCGAGCCGGATCATGGTGTTGACCTATCAAGCATGGGGCAGCAGCCCGAAGATTTCCAGAAAGCTGGCGGTGATCACCAGCCAAATGAGAGACAAAGGCAGGAACACCTTCCAGCCCAGCGCCATCAGCTGGTCGTAGCGGAAGCGCGGCAATGTCGCCCGCACCCACACGAAGACGAACAGGCAGAGCAGGATTTTCGCGAGGAACCAGATCACGCCCGGCACCAGGGTGAAGGGCACGAAGGGCAAGGGCGAAAGCCAGCCGCCGAGGAACAGCAGCGTGGTCATGGCGGAAACGAGGATCATGTTCGCGTATTCGCCGAGGAAGAACAGCGCGAAGGTCATGGCGCTGTATTCCACGAAGAAGCCGGCGACGATTTCCGTCTCACCTTCGGCCAGGTCGAACGGCGCGCGGTTGGTCTCGGCGATGCCGGAGATGAAGAAGATGATGAGCATCGGGAAGAGCGGGATCGCGTACCAGAGGTGACGCTGCGCCAGCACGATGTCGTTCAAATTCAGGCTGCCGGCGCACAGCAGAACGGTGACGATGACGAAGCCCATGGAAACTTCGTAAGACACCATCTGCGCCGCGCTGCGCAGGGCGCCGAGAAACGCGTATTTCGAGTTACTGGCCCAGCCGGCGATGATAATGCCGTACACGCCCAGCGAGGAGATCGCGAACAGATACAGAATGCCGACATTGATGTTGGCGACCGCCCAGCCATTATTGACCGGGATCACCGCCCAGGCGGTAACCGCCAGGCCGAAGGTGATCATCGGCGCCAGGGCGAACAACAGGCGGTCCGCCCCGGTGGGGAAGATCGTCTCCTTGAAGACCATTTTCAGCGCGTCGGCGAAAGGCTGCCACAGGCCGAACGGGCCGACCACATTGGGGCCTTTGCGCATCTGAATCGCGCCCATCACCTTCCGCTCGAAATAGGTGAGATAGGCGACCCCGATCAGCAGCGGAACAACCACCGCCAACGTCTTGAGCAGCGTGAGAATGACGAAGCCAAGCTCGGTATGAAAGAAAAACGCGTTCATTCCGCGGCCTCCAGCGCCGGGTAATGCGTGGCGACACAGGCCGCCATGGTCGGGCTCGCGCGGCTGATCGGGTCGGTCTGGTAGTAATTTGCCAGCACCGGCACGAAGCCCTCGCGGCGCACCGCCGCAGCGTCACCGGCCGGCGCGGCCAGATCCGTTCCCGCCAGACGCCGCACGTCGCCGATTTGTGCAAACACCGGATAGGACTGCGCCAGATGCGCGCGCAGCTGCTGCAGCGTGTCATAAGGCAGCGCATGGCCAAGATAGGCGCTGAGCGCGCGGATGATGCGCCAGTCTTCGCGCGCATCGCCCGGCGGCTTCAGCGCCAGCCTTGCCTGCTGCACGCGGCCCTCGGTGTTCACATAAGTCCCGTCTTTTTCCGTATAGGCGGCGCCCGGCAGAATCAGATCCGCCCGCGCCGCGCCGGCATCGCCGGTATGGCCCTGATAGATCACGAAGGTGTTCGCGCCGATCGCCTTGGTGTCGAGTTCATCGGCGCCCAGCAGCCAGAGGATATCCACGCCGCCGCCCAGCATCTGCGCCGTGCTCTTGCCCTCAGGCCCGGGCAGGAAGCCGATATCCAGCGCGCCGACACGGGCCGCCGCATGGTGCAGAATGTTGAAACCGTGCCAGTCCGGCGTGAGCATGTTGAACTGCGTCGCCAGCCGCCAAGACGCGGCATGGATCGCCGCGCCATCCGGCCGCGCCAACGCGCCCGCGCCCAAAATCACCATCGGCTTCTGCGCCGTTTTCAGCACTTCCGCGAACGGATGAGTCCCGTCGAGAAGTGCCGAGATCGCCGCCGGCCCCTCACCGAGATGCTCAAACCCGTAAGTCAGATTATGCGTCTGGCCGATCAGGCCCACTTTCAACCCGCTGGTCAGCCAGCGCTTGCGGATGCGCGCGTTCAGCACCGGCGCCTCGTGGCGCGGATTGCTGGCGATGATCAGCAGCGCGTCGGCCTCTTCGATGCCGGCGATGGTGGTGTTGAACAGATAGAACGGCCGCTTGGAGGCATCGAACAACGCGCCGTCCTGGCGGCAGTCCAGATTCTTCGAGCCCAGCGCGGTGAAGAACTCCTTCAGCGCGAGCATGCTCTCAACATCGCAAAGATCGCCGGCGATGGCGCCGATACGCTCCGGCGCGGTCGCTTTCACCTTGCCGGCGACGGCGGCAAACGCCTCTTCCCAGCTCACCGGGCGCAGTTTGCCGTTCTCGCGCAGCCACGGCCGGTCCAGGCGGCGGCGCTTCAAACCGTCGATGGAAAAGCGCGACTTGTCGCCGAGCCATTCCTCATTCACGTCGTCATTCATGCGCGGCAGGATGCGCAGCACCTCGGCGCCGCGCGCATCGATGCGGATCGAGGCGCCGACGGCATCGAGCACGTCGATGCTGTCGGTCTTGCGCAGTTCCCAGGGGCGCGCGGTGAAGGCGTAAGGCTTCGACGTGAGCGCGCCGACCGGGCAAAGATCGATGATATTGCCGGAAAGTTCCGAACTCAGCGCTTTCTGCACATAGGTGCCCACCTGCATGCTCTCGCCGCGCGCGGTGGCGCCGAGTTCGGCCACGCCGGCCACTTCGGTGGTGAAGCGGATGCAGCGCGTGCAATGGATGCAGCGGGTCATTGTGGTTTTGACCAGCGGCCCCCAATCGGGCTGGGCAACCGCGCGCTTGCCCTCGTCATAGCGCGAATAGTCGCGGCCATAGCTTACCGCCTCGTCCTGCAGGTCGCATTCGCCACCCTGGTCGCAGATCGGGCAATCCAGCGGATGATTGATGAGCAGGAATTCCATCACGCCACGGCGCGCCTTGCGCACATTTTCCGTGTCGGTGTGGATCACCATGCCGTCCGCCACGGGCTGGCCGCAGGAGGCCACCGGTTTGGGAATTTTCTCAACTTCCACCAGGCACATGCGGCAATTGCCGGCGATCGACAGCCGCTCATGATAGCAAAAGCGCGGGATCTCCTTGCCCGCCGCTTCCGCCGCCTGCAGAACAGTCGAGCCGTTCGGGACCTCAACCTCGATGCCGTCGACGATGACTTTTGCCATGCTCTTACTCCGCCGCCTGCGCCAGAGGCCGCGCTGACGCAGCCGCGACACGCGCCTCCACCAACGGCCGGAACGCCCGCAGCAAGCCCTGGATCGGCCAGGCCGCGGCATCGCCGAAGGCGCAGATCGTGTGTCCTTCCACCTGTTTCGTCACCTGCTCCAGCAGGTCGATATCCGAAAGTTGCGCCTGGCCGTTCACGATGCGCTCCATCATGCGCATCATCCAGCCGGTGCCCTCGCGGCACGGCGTGCACTGGCCGCAGCTTTCATGCTTGAAGAATTTCGCCAGCCGCCAGATCGCCTTCACCACGTCCGCGGACTTGTCCATGACGATGATGGCGCCGGAGCCGAGACCGCTACGCACGTCGCGGAGCGAATCGAAATCCATCAGGATCGTGTCGCAGGTCTCTTTGTTGAGAATCGGCATCGACGCGCCGCCCGGGATCACCGCCTGCAGATTGTCCCAGCCGCCGCGTACGCCGCCGGCATGTTTCTCGATCAAGTCCTTCAGCGGAATGCCGAGTTCCTCCTCGACATTGCACGGCCGATTCACATGCCCGGAAATGCAGAACAGTTTCGTGCCGGCATTTTTCGGCCGGCCGAGGGCTGAGAACCAGGCCGCGCCGCGCCGCATGATGGTCGGCACGCCCGCGATGGTCTCCACATTATTGACCGTGGTCGGGCAGCCATACAGGCCCATGGCGGCCGGGAAAGGCGGCTTCATGCGCGGCATGCCCTTCTTGCCTTCCAGGCTTTCCAGCAGCGCCGATTCCTCACCGCAGATATAGGCGCCGGCGCCGCGATGCACGACGATGTCGAAATCCCAGCCCGAGCCGGACGCATTCGGGCCGATCAGCCCGGCCTCACGCGCCTCGTCGATCGCCGCCTGCAGCCGCACCGCTTCGTTGTAATATTCGCCGCGGATATAGATGAAGGCGGTGTGCGCCCCCATCGCGAAAGCGGCGATCAGGCAGCCTTCGATCAGCTTGTGCGGCTCGTTGCGGATGATGTCGCGGTCCTTGCAGGTCCCGGGCTCGCTCTCATCGGCGTTCACCACAAGGTAAGACGGGCGCCCGTCGCTCTGCTTGGGCATGAACGACCATTTCATCCCCGTCGGGAAGCCCGCGCCGCCACGGCCGCGCATACCGGAGGCCTTCATCTCCTCGATGATCGTATCCCGCCCCCGGGCGAGGATCGCGGCCGTGCCATCCCAGTCGCCGCGGGCCTTCGCGCCGGGCAGCTTCCAGTCCTGCAGCCCGTAGAGATTCTGATAGATCCGGTCAGCATCATTGAGCATCTGGGTTACTCCGCCGCATTTCCGTCTTGCAGCAAGGTGGTCTGGTCGGAGACCGGGGCCGACGCGTGGCGGCCGATCACCGACCCCGCCGGCGGCAAAGGCGCGCCCGCCTTCAGCTTCTCCAGCAGCGCCTCGGTCTTCTCGCCGTCCAGATCCTCGTAATAATCATCATTGATCTGCAGAATCGGCGCGTTCACGCAGGCGCCGAGGCACTCGACCTCGGTCATGGTGAACAGGCCATCTTCGCTGCTCTGGCCGAAATCCTTGATCCCGCTGACCTTCTTGCAGGCCGTGACGATCTCATCCGAGCCGCGCAGCCAGCACGGCGTGGTGGTGCAGACCTGCAGGTGATACTTGCCCACCGGCTTGGTGTTGTACATCAAATAGAAGGTCGCGACTTCGTAGACGCGCACCGGCGCCATCCCCAGCCGCTTCGCCACCACATCCATGGCGACGCGCGGTACCCACGCCGAACCGGTCTGGCGGCCCATCTGGCGCTGCACGATGTCCAGCAGCGCCATCACCGCGCTCGCCTGCTTGCCGGCCGGATAGCGCGCTATGGCCTTGGCGGCGGCCGCCTCGGCGATCTCGTCAAAAACAAAGTCGGTTGGCTCTGCAGTATTCACCGGTCAATCTCACCAAACACGATATCGAGGGACCCCAGAATGCCGACCATGTCGGCCAGCATATGCCCCTTGGAAAGCTTTTCCGTCGCCTGCAGGTGGGAAAAGCCGGTCGCGCGGATCTTGCAACGGTAGGGACGGTTGGTGCCGTCAGCGACCAGGTACACACCGAACTCTCCCTTCGGTGCCTCGACCGCCGTGTAGGTGGCGCCGGCCGGTACGTGGTAGCCTTCGGTATAGAGCTTGAAATGATGGATCAGCGCTTCCATCGACTGCTTCATCTGCCGGCGGGTCGGCGGCGCGATCTTGTGATCCTGCACCTTGATCGGCCCCGGCTGCATTTTCGCCAAGGCCTGGCGGATGATTTTGACGCTCTCGCGCATCTCGGCGATGCGCACGAGGTAGCGGTCGTAGGTATCGCCATGACGGCCGACAGGCACGTCGAATTCGACCTCGGCATATTTGTCATAAGGCTGCGCGCGGCGCAGGTCCCAGGCCACGCCTGACCCCCGCAGGCTCGGCCCGGAAAAGCCCCAGGCCAGCGCGTCCTCGGCGGAGATCACGCCGATATCCACGGTGCGCTGCTTCCAGATGCGGTTGCCGGTCAGCAGGGCTTCCACGTCATCGATGAATTTCGGAAACTCCGTCGCCCAGTCGGCGATTCTCTGCTCCAGACCGGCCGGCAGATCCTTCGCCACGCCGCCCGGACGGAAGTAATTGGAATGGAAACGCGCCCCGGAGGCGGCCTCATGAAACTCCAGCAGCTTCTCGCGTTCCTCATAGCCCCACAAACCGGGCGTTAGTGCGCCAATATCCAGCGCAAAATGCCCGATGGTCAGCAGATGGTTCAGCACGCGCGTGATTTCCGCGAACAGCACGCGAATCCATTGCGCGCGGTCTGGCGCCTGGATCCCGAGCAGCTTTTCCGTGGCCAGCGCGAAGGCATGCTCGCAGGCCATCGGCGAGACATAATCCAGACGGTCGAAATACGGCACCGCCTGCATATAGCTTTTATATTCGATCAGCTTTTCGGTGCCGCGATGCAGCAGGCCGATATGCGGGTCGGCACGCTCTATGACCTCGCCATCCATTTCCAAAATCAGGCGCAGCACGCCATGCGCGGCGGGATGCTGCGGGCCGAAATTGATCGTGTGGCTGTCGATCTCGATCGTCTTGGTGGTGGTCGGCGCCAACTCGCTCATTTGCGTTCTCCCCGCGTCGCCTTCTCATCGCCGGGCAGCGTGGTCATGCCTTCCCACGGCGAGAGGAAATCGAAATTGCGGAATTCCTGCGTCAGCTTCACCTTGTCATAGACGACCGCTTTGCGCTCGGTGTCGTAATGCACCTCAACATAGCCGGTGAGCGGAAAATCCTTGCGCAAAGGATGCCCCTCGAAGCCGTAATCGCTGAGAATGCGCCGGTGGTCCTCCAGCCCCTCGAAAGCGATGCCGAACAAATCCCACACCTCGCGCTCCCACCAGGTGGCGCTCGGCCAGAGCGAAGACACCGAGGCCACCGGCGTGGCCTCGTCAGTCTGCACGATCACCCGCAGGCGCTCGTTGCGGGTGACGGAGAGCAGGTTGTAGACCACATCGAAGCGCGCGGCGCGCTGCGGCCAGTCGACCCCGCAAATATCCATCACTTGCTGAAAGCCATGAATGTCGCGCAAGGCCTGAAGCAGCGCGTAAGCCTTGTCACGCTCGGCGCGCAGCACCAGCTCGCCCGACTCGCGATACGCGCCGATGGCGCCCGGAAGGGCAGCCATGGTGTCGCGCATGATGTCCACGATCTCTTCAGCCACGGAGAATCGTCCCTGTCCGACGGATTTTCTTTTGCAATTGCATGATGCCGTAGACCAGCGCCTCGGCGGTGGGCGGGCACCCCGGCACGTAGATATCGACCGGCACGATCCGGTCGCAGCCACGCACCACGGAATAGGAATAATGGTAATAGCCGCCGCCATTGGCGCAGCTGCCCATGGAGATCACCCAGCGCGGCTCCGGCATCTGGTCGTAAACCCGGCGCAGGGCCGGCGCCATTTTGTTGGTCAGCGTGCCGGCGACGATCATCACGTCGCTCTGCCGTGGGCTGGCGCGAGGGATGACGCCGAACCGGTCGAGGTCGTAGCGCGGCATGTAAGCGTGGATCATTTCCACCGCGCAGCAGGCCAGGCCAAAGGTCATTGGCCAGAGACTCCCGGTACGCGCCCAGTTCACCAGCTTGTCCATGTTGGCGACGACGAACCCCTTGCCGGCGATCTCCCCGGTGATGCCCTTGATCACGGCGTCCTGCGCGGGCCCCAGGGGGAGGTGCTCGCGGTTCCAGGCGAGCGCTGTGGTGTCTGGGGCGTTCATACGGCTACTCCCAATCCAGCGCGCCCTTGTTCCACTCATAGATAAAGCCAACCGTCAGGACCGCGAGGAAGCCGAGCATGGAGAAAAAACCAAGCAGGCCAATGCGCGCCAGGCTGACCGCCCAAGGGAAGAGGAACGCGACTTCGACGTCAAAAATAATAAAAAGAATGGCTACGAGATAGAAGCGCACATCAAAACGCCGCCGCGCATCGCCAAACGCCTCGAATCCGCATTCATAAGCCGAGAGCTTGGCTGCGTACGGCTTCTGATGAGCCGCGACGATCGAACCGAAAACCATCGCCAAACCGATCAAGGCCGCGATCGCGGCGAACACGATGATCGGGAAATAATGCGAAAGGACCGGCTGCACGGCGCGTCTCCCAGCGGATGAATAATAACAAATTCGTCAGGGCCATGTCGCACCGCAGCAGCGCAAGGTCAAGACGGGGCAATCAATCGATTGATGTTCCCTATAAACTCATTATAAACCTTGCCTTGACGGAACGGATTACAATCCATGTAATGGAAGCGCCAGCGCACACGGGCCCCGCAAGACATCTCGCCGCAGCCCTGCTGTAGCGTTGCTATCGACATAAGTTTTTCTGAAGGATTTATCTACCACACTGGCGCGAGTGACGGGGCTCGAACCCGCGACCTCCGGCGTGACAGGCCGGCGCTCTAACCAACTGAGCTACACCCGCGTGGCAGTGCGCGGGGTTTAATGCGTGACGCGTTGAGCGTCAAGCGCCTAAACAAGCCGGATGAGTGTCAATTTTCGAGCCGCGGCCAAAAAAAATCCGCCGCAATGGAATCGCGACGGTCACGGCCGACAAGACGAAGTCATATAGGCCAAAATCGTATGGGCGGTGACGGGTTTGAACCGCCGACCCTCTCGGTGTAAACGAGACGCTCTACCGCTGAGCTAACCGCCCCCAAGGAAAGCGGACGGCTCGCGCCGTCCGAAATCACTAATTTTTAGTTCACCGCGTCCTTCAGCGTCTTGCCAGGCTTGAAGCGGATCGAGGTGGAAGCCGGGATGTCGATCTCGGCGCCAGTCCGCGGGTTGCGGCCCTTGGAAGCTTCACGCTCGGTGGTCGCGAAGGTGCCGAAACCGACCAGACGGACCTCAAGCTTCTGCTTCAGGGATTTTTCAATCGCCCCGAACACGGCATCGACGACTTCAGCAGCCTTCGCCTTGGAAATATCGGTTTCTTCGGCAACGGCGGCAATCAAGTCCATTTTATTCACGGGTAAAACTCCCTGTTATGTGCATAGAAAAGCGCTCACCCTCATCCATCACAAGGGTGAGCTTATGTAAATAGCAGGCCCGTTGATAGCCAATCTGGGCCGCGACCGTCAAACCGCCTTGTTAATGCGGCAAAACGGCGGCACGCTGATCGCCTGGGGCGGCCGCGAGGTCCTCGGCGGCATCCTCCCAGTCGATCGGCTCCGGTTTCCGGACCAAAGCGCGCTCGATGACCTGATCGACATGCGAAACCGGCACGATCACCAGGCCTTTCTTCACGTTGTCCGGGATTTCAACGAGATCTTTCTCATTGTCCTGAGGAATGATCACGGTCTTGATCCCGGCCCGCAGGGCCGCCAGCAGCTTCTCCTTCAAGCCGCCGATCGGCAGCACCCGGCCGCGCAGCGTGATCTCGCCGGTCATGGCGATGTCGCGGCGGATCGGGATGCCGGTGATGGCGCTGACGATCGAGGTCGCCATCGCGATACCGGCCGACGGACCATCCTTCGGCGTCGCCCCTTCGGGCACGTGAATGTGAATGTCGCGCTTGTCGAAGAAGGGCGGCTTGATGCCGAACTGCACCGCCCGGGAGCGGATATAAGAATAGGCCGCCTGCACGCTCTCCTGCATCACGTCGCCAAGCTTCCCGGTCTGCTTGATGCTGCCCTTGCCGGGCAGCAGCACGCTCTCGATGGTGAGGATTTCGCCCCCGACTTCGGTCCAGGCCAGGCCGGTGACGACGCCGACCATGTCCTCGGCCTCGGTCTCGCCGTAGCGGAATTTCGTCACGCCGGCGAACTTCTCGAGATTTTTCTTGGTGATCGCCACCTTCTTGGTCTTGGCGGTGACGATCTCCTTGACCGCCTTACGCGCCAGGTTGGCTATCTCACGCTCGAGGTTGCGCACCCCGGCCTCACGCGTATGGGTACGGATCAGCTCAAGCAGCGCCTCGTCGGAAATCGACCACTCGTCTTTCTTCAGCCCATGCGCCTCGCCCTGCTTGGCGATCAGATGCCGCTTGCAGATCTCCATCTTCTCATCCTCGGTGTAGCCGGGGATGCGGATGATCTCCATGCGGTCCAGCAGCGGCTGCGGCATGCGCAGGCTGTTGGCGGTGGTCACGAACATCACGTCCGACAGGTCGTAATCGACCTCCAAGTAATGATCGGCAAAGGTCGCGTTCTGCTCCGGATCCAGAACTTCCAGCAGCGCCGAGGACGGATCGCCCCGCCAGTCGGCGCCGAGCTTGTCGATCTCGTCGAGCAAAAACAGCGGATTGGAGGTTTTGGCCTTCTTCATCCCTTGGATGATCTTGCCGGGCATCGAGCCGATATAGGTGCGGCGATGGCCGCGCACTTCGGCCTCGTCGCGCACGCCGCCCAGCGACATGCGGACGAATTGCCGCCCCGTCGCCTTGGCAATCGACTTGCCGAGCGAGGTCTTGCCGACGCCGGGCGGCCCCACCAGGCAGAGAATCGGCCCGCGCAGTTTCGGGCTACGCGACTGCACCGCGAGATATTCGACGATGCGCTCCTTGATCTTGTCGAGCCCATAATGGTCGGCGTTGAGGATCCGTTCGGCCTCGAGCACGTCGTTCTTGATCTTGCTGCGCTTCTTCCAGGGAATGCCCAGCACCCAGTCGAGATAGTTGCGCACCACGGTCGCTTCCGCGCTCATCGGGCTCATGCTGCGCAGCTTCTTCAGCTCCGCCATCGCCTTGTCGCGGGCTTCCTTGCTCAGCTTGGTCGTCTTGATCTTTTCTTCCAGCTCGGCGGTCTCGTCCTTGCCGTCCTCGCTTTCGCCCAGCTCCTTCTGGATCGCCTTCAGCTGCTCGTTCAGATAATACTCGCGCTGAGTCTTCTCCATCTGGCGCTTCACGCGGTTGCGGATCTTTTTTTCGACCTGCAGCACGCCGATTTCGGATTCCATGTGGTTGAACACGCGCTCCAGCCGTTCGGCCGTGCTGTGCAACTCCAGCAACTCCTGCTTGTCGGCGATCTTCAGCCCGAGATGGCTGGCGACCGTGTCGGCCAGCTTCGACGGCGAGTCGATCTGGTTGACCGAGACCAACACTTCCGGCGCGATCTTCTTGTTCAGCTTGATATATTGCTCGAACTGCGCGACCACGGTGCGGCCCAGCGCCTCGACCTCCTTGCCCTCGTCGGCATGGTCCTCGATCGGCGTGGCGAGCACTTCAAAATACTGTTCGGTCTCCTTGAACTCGTCGATCCGCGCGCGCTTGATGCCCTCGACCAGCACTTTCACCGTGCCGTCGGGCAGTTTCAGCAGCTGGAGGATCGTCGACAAGGTGCCGACCCGGTAAATGTCCTCGGCGGTCGGATCGTCCTGCGCGGCATTCTTCTGCGCCACGAGCAGGATCTGCTTGTCCTCCTTCATGACGCTTTCCAGCGCCCGCACCGACTTCTCGCGCCCGACGAAAAGCGGCACGATCATGTGCGGGAACACCACGATGTCGCGCAGAGGCAGAACCGCCAGCGTCTCGGGGGCGGCAGTTTTGGTGACGTCAGCCATTAGTGAATTCCTCGTCCTAGCAAAGGCTGCCCCGGCAGGCACAGCCTAAGGCGCCGGCACTTCCGGCCACAATCGACATATCGGCAGGCGGAAGCGGGGCCGCAAGCCCCGCTCGCCAGCCCCGCGCACAGCTTCTGTCTCAGGAAGCCGTCTCCACGCGTTTTTCGGAGTAGAGGAACAGGGGCTCCGCCCGTCCCTCCGCCACTTCGCCGCTGATCACCACCTCGTCCACCCCGTCCAACCCGGGCAGATCGAACATGGTGGCCAGCAGGATGCTTTCCATGATCGAGCGCAGGCCGCGCGCCCCGGTCTTGCGCTTGATGGCACGGCTGGCGACCACTTTCAGCGCGTCCTCGGTGAAGGTGAGTTTCACCCCTTCCATCTCGAACAGGCGGGCATATTGCTTGACCAGCGCGTTCTTCGGCTTGGTGAGAATCTCGATCAGCACGGTCTCGTCGAGGTCGTCCAGGGTGGCCACCACCGGCAGACGGCCGATGAATTCCGGGATCAGACCAAATTTCAGCAGGTCCTCAGGCTCCACCTCACGCAGAATCAGGCCCGTACGGCGCTCATCCTGGCTGCGCACATCGGCGCCGAAGCCGATGCCCGAGCCCTTGCCGCGCTGCGAGATGATTTTTTCCAGCCCGGCGAACGCGCCGCCGCAGATGAACAGGATATTGGTGGTATCAACCTGCAGGAACTCCTGCTGCGGATGCTTGCGCCCGCCCTGCGGCGGCACGGAGGCCACGGTGCCTTCCATGATCTTCAACAGCGCCTGCTGCACCCCCTCGCCGCTCACGTCACGCGTGATCGAGGGGTTGTCCGACTTGCGGCTGATCTTGTCGACCTCGTCGATATAGACGATGCCGCGCTGCGCCCGCTCAACATTATAATCGGCGGCCTGCAACAGCTTGAGGATGATGTTCTCCACGTCCTCACCGACATAGCCCGCCTCGGTCAGGGTGGTCGCATCGGCCATGGTGAAGGGCACATCGAGAATCCGCGCCAGCGTCTGCGCCAGCAGCGTCTTACCCGAGCCGGTCGGGCCGACCAGCATGATGTTGGATTTGGCGATCTCGATGTCGTTATTCTTGGTGGCGTGCGACAGCCGCTTATAGTGGTTGTGCACCGCCACGCTGAGCACCTTCTTCGCGTGGCTCTGGCCGATCACGTAATCGTCCAGCACCTTGCAGATTTCGCGCGGCGTTGGCACGCCGTCGCGCGATTTCACGAGATGCGTCTTGTGCTCCTCGCGAATGATGTCCATGCACAGCTCGACACATTCATCGCAGATGAACACGGTCGGGCCAGCGATCAGCTTACGGACCTCATGCTGCGACTTTCCACAGAAGGAACAGTACAGCGTGTTCTTTGTGTCGCTCGATTTGCTGCTCATAAGCACTCCACAGCCCGAAATAGATGAAAAGACTAGACCCCCGTCCGCGAGGGCACAAGCATCGATCTCAGACCCAAAAAAGATCCATTAAATCAAAAGCCTGACAGGCCTTGGCGCCCTTCGCCCGCCTCCTGGCGGAGCCTCGCGTCAAAAAACTGTCAAAAACCGGCCATGCCGCCAGGACATGACAGGGCCTTCCAGCACCCTTCAGGGCTGCACGTCGTTCATGCGCCGGCCGTGTTGGCCCAGCGATGATATCGCTCAATCGACCCGTCGCTCTACGGCATGGCACCAGCGGCCGCGACCGAAGGTTACTTTGCCGTCGCCCTCTCGTCAGCGCCCGCTTCAGGGGCGGCCGGCTGATTCTTCACGACATCGTCAACGATGCCGAACTCCTTGGCCTCCTCGGCCGACATATAGGAATCGCGCTCCAGCTTGGCCTCGATCGCCTCCAGCGGCTGGCCGGTATGATCGACATAGATCTGGTTCAGACGCCGGCGCAGATTCAGGATCTCGCGCGCCTGGATCTCGATATCCGTGGCCTGGCCCTGGGCGCCGCCGGATGGCTGATGCACCATCACGCGGGCGTTCGGCAGCGCGAAACGCTTGCCCTTATGACCGGCGCAGAGCAGCAGGCTCCCCATCGACGCCGCCTGGCCGATGCACACGGTGCTCACCGGCGACCGGATATATTGCATCGTGTCATAGATCGCGAGGCCGGAGGAGACCACGCCGCCGGGGCTGTTGATGTAGAAAGAGATCTCCTTGTTCGGATTCTCGCTTTCCAGAAACAGCAGCTGCGCGCAGATCAGCGAGCTGACTTGGTCATAGACCTGGCCGGTAAGGAAAATGATCCGCTCCTTCAGGAGGCGGGAATAGATGTCGTAGGAGCGCTCGCCGCGCGCGGTCTGCTCCACCACCATCGGCACGAGGTTGTTGTTGTAAACCTCGACAGGGTCCCGATCGAACATTTTGCAAATCCTTGTGCAATACAACCGCCTGCCCCGGCACCGCCGCACGCCTGATTCAAGGCCGCACGGCGGACGGAAGAAGACGTCATGAACTCAAATTAGAGGATCAGGCGCGTTCGTCTAGAGCGATAGAGGGATGCTGGCGGGATAGCTAGAAAGGAAGGGCTTCTTTTTTGAAAAAAAGAAGCAAAACACTTTTTACAATTTGGCCCGTGCCGCCTTAGCGTCACGGGCCCAAGCCAATAGACGTTTTTGCGCCGCTTTTTTTAAAAAGCGGCCACTTTCTTAAGCTTCCGGATCGGCGGCCAGCTCTTCCGGGGTCACGCTGGTTTCGTTCAGCGTCACCTGGCCGAGCACGTAGTCCACCACCTTGTCCTCGAAGATCGGGCCACGGAAGCGTTCCATCTCGCGCGGGTTCTTGCGGAAGAACTCCACCACCTGCATGGCCTGCTCACGATAGCGCATGGCCTCGGCGAACATCGCCCGCTGCAGGTCCTGGTCGGCGACGGTCACGTTGTTCACGCGGCCGATCTCGGCCACCAGCAGGCCCAGACGTACCCGGCGGTCGGCGATGGCGCGGTATTCCGCCTTCAGCGTCTCTTCATCTTTCGCGGCATCCTCGGGATCGGCCCGGCCGGCGGCCTTTTCCGCCTCCACCTGGCGCCAGATTTCCGCGAACTCGGCCTCCACCAGCGACACCGGCGCCTCGAAAGCCGCCCGCTCGGCGAGCACATCCAACAGGCTGCGCTTCAGCTTCATGCGGGTCATGCCCTCATATTCGCGGCCGATCTGCTCGGACACCTTGGCGCGCAGGTCGGCTTCGGATTCCAGCCCCATGGCCTTGGCGAATTCGTCATCCACCACGGGCACCTCGGGCACAGCCAAAGCCTTCGCGGTGATCTCGAATTCCGCCGCCTTGCCGGCCAGTTCCTTGGCGCCGTAGGCTTCGGGGAAGGTCACGTTGATGGTGCGGGTCTCACCCGCGCTCATGCCTTCCATCTGCTCGGAGAAGCCGGGAATGAAGCCCGGGCCGGCGACAATCACGTTCACGTCAGACGCGGTGCCGCCCTCGAAGGCGACGCCATCGACGCGGCCGACAAAGTCGACGGTCAGCTGCTCGCCGGCCACGGCCGGACGGGCCTCTTCCACCGGCTTGAAGGTCTGGCGCTGCTCGGTCAGCCGCTTGATCGACTCGTCAACCGCCGCGTCGGAAACCGTGGCCACCGGCTTGGTCAGGGTGATGTCGGACAGCGCCGGCACTGTGATCTCCGGCAAAAGCTCCAGCTCCAGGGTGAATTCGAGGTCCGAATCCTTGCCTGGCTTGGTCACTTCCAGCTTCGGCTGCATCGCCGGACGCAGGTTACGCTCCTCCAGCACGCGGCCGGTTGCGTCGTTCACCGCGCCCTCCAGGACCTCCGCGGCCACCGCCTCGCCATAGCGCTTACGCACCATCGACATCGGCACCTTGCCCGGGCGGAAGCCGGGCATCTGCATGGTGCGTCCGAGTTCAGCCAAACGCTCCTCACGCTTGGCGGCAAGTTCGGGTTCGGGAACCACGACCGTGAAGCCGCGCTTCAAGCCGTCGGAGAGCGTTTCGGTAACCTGCATCGACGAAAAATTCCTCAATTATCAACCACACAACATCAACCTGGTGCGGGCGGAGGGACTTGAACCCCCATGACTTTCGTCACCAGAACCTAAATCTGGCGTGTCTACCAGTTTCACCACGCCCGCTTCGCGCCAGCTCAAGCCGCGCCCTCTAGCGCGACTCCGCACCTTTCACAAGCACGGGCCTCGTTTCTCAGGCCGACTCACTATATCTCCCGGGTCATGAGCAATAACACAGACCAGAGAATCGCGCCCCGCCGCCGCCGGCGCCACCTTATCGTCCTCGCGCTCGTCGTGGTTTTGGCGCTGCCGGTGATCGCGGCCGCCGCACTGATCTTGAGCTTCAACCCCAACCGCTACGCGCCGCAAATCATCGCCACGGTGGAGCGGGCGACCGGGCGGCAGCTCACCATCGGCGCGCCGATCACGCTGCACCTGTCGCTCACGCCGGTCATCGAGCTGCGCCAACTCAGCCTCGCTAACCCGCCCGGCTTCCCGGACGCCAACCTGGTCACGCTGAACCGCGTCGAGGCGCAGCTGGCGCTGCTGCCGCTGCTCTCACACCGCATCGATATTTTGCACCTGCGCCTGGTCGATCCCCACATTGTGCTGGAACGCAACAGCGCCGGCACCCCCGACTGGGTTTTTGGCCCTACCGCCCCGGCCTCACCCTCAACCTCGCCTGCCGCCCCCCCGGCTTCACCGCCCCCCGCGCCCGCCCAGCCCGCCGCGCCGGCTGCGGGCCAAAAATATAAAATCGCCCTGCAGGAGGTGGACATCAGCAACGGCCAGCTGACCATCAACAACAAGACCGGCGCGCCGACCATCATTTCCCTGCCCAGCTTCAGCGGCACGGCGGCCTCGCTCAACGCCCCGCTGCACCTCACGGCGAACGCTAAAATCGGGAACACCCCCTTCAGCCTCGCCGGCACGGTCGGCTCGATCGCCTCGCTGTCCAGCACCGGCGCCGGCCGCTGGCCGGTCAATCTCAGCTTCACCCTCGCCAACGCCACCGCCCATGTCGCGGGCGGCATCGCCCACCCGCTCCAGCTCAAAGGCTATGACGCCACGGTCACCGCCGACATCCCGGCGCTGAACAGCCTCACCGGGAGCCTGCCCGCCGCGTGGTTCCAGGGCATGACACTGCCGCCGGTGCAGAACCTGACGGCCTCGGCCCGCATCGTCGACCAGAACTCCCTCATCCCCGCGATCGATCAGCTGGCCGTCCAGGCCGGCGCCGCCGATCTGTCCGCCTTTCGCCCCGGGCTGCAGCTGAACAGCCTGAACATCCAGATGGCCTCGCTCGACCAGCCTTTGTCGCTGCAGGCCGCCGCCACGCTGAATGGCACCGCGCTGGCGCTGAACGGCCGTTTTGGCCCGCCGCAGGCGCTGCTGCCGCGCGCCTGGCTGCCCGCCAGCATGCCGCCGCAGGTCAATTACCCGGTCACCGCCCAGGCCACGTTCGGCAACGCCTCGCTTGCCGTCCACGGCGCCATCGCCTCGCCGGAAACCCTCTCCGGCGTCGCCCTGGCGCTGAACGCCACCATCCCCAACGTCGCGGCGCTGAGCCCGCTCTACGGTGCTCCCCTGCCCGCCTGGACGAATCTCTCGGCCCAGACGACGCTGGTCGATCCCGGCGGCCAGGGGCTGCGCACCGCCATCGGCCTGCAGGGGCTGGCGGTGACAATGAACAATGCCGCGTTCGGCGGCGACGCCAGCCTGTTTCTCACGACGCCAGCCAAGCTGCAGGCGGCCTTGTCCGCCTCGCAGCTGAATCTGGACGCGTTGCTGGCCGCCATGCCGCACAACGCCGCCGCCGCGCCCACCACGCCCGCCCCCGGCCCCACGGCGCCGGCGCCCACGCAACCCAAGGCCGGCACACCGCCGAAATCATGGCTGGCGGAGCAAATCCCCGTTTCGCTGCTGCATGCCGGCAATGCCGACCTTCAGCTCGCGGCGGACACGCTGATCTGGAAGCGGACAACCTATTCGGCCGTGCAGCTCCACGCGGTGCTGAATAACGGCGTGTTAACCCTTGCTCCCGTCACCGGCCAGCTGCCCGGCGGCAGCGTGACCGCCAGCGCGGTGATCGACGCGTCCCACGATCCCGCGACCGAAAGCCTGAAACTCAGCGCCCCGGCCATGGCGGCGGGACCTTTGCTGCAAGCCTTCAACCTACCGAGCGGCGCCCAGGGCACAGTCCAGGTGCAGCTCAATGCCAGCGGGCACGGCGATACGTTGCAGGCGATTGCCGCCAGCCTCAACGGCCAGGCCGGCCTCGCCATGGTCAACGGCGTGGTGAACGGCACGGTGCTCGACGGGCTTTTCGGCAACGTGCTGCGGACCACTGGCCTGCCCCCAAACCTGATCGCTTCCCAGGGCCCGGTGGCGGTGCGCTGCATGGCGACAAGGCTGGACGCCACCAACGGGATCGGCACCTTCCGTGCGCTGGCGCTCGATTCCAACCGGCTCCGCATGCAGGGCAGCGGCACGGTGAATTTCGCCAATGACACGCTGAATCTCATTTTGCGCCCGCGGGTCCGCATCAGCGGCACCAATATCGACGTGCCGGTTCATGTGGGCGGCAGTTTCTCCGCCCCCTCCACCTCGATCGCGCCGGGCAAAACCGGGCCGCAATCCTTGTTGGGCGAACTCGCCAATAGTCTCGGCCTCGGCGGCAGTCCGGCCTCTTCAGCCGATATCTGCCCGGCGGCGCTGAGCCTGGCGCGCATGGGCCAGCCCGGCCCGGCCCCCCAGGCGACCCCCAACGCCCCGGCCGCCGGCCCGGCGCCGGCCCCGGCCGGCCCGACCAATCTTCTCAATGCGATCCTCGGTAAATGAAGCGTTTCTGGTCCTCAACCAGCGTCATCCCTCAGGATGGCGCCTTCGCCGTCCGGCTTGACGCGCGCCCGCTGAAACTGCCCGGCGGCGGCGCCTTGTCGGTCCCATTCGCACCGCTCGCCGAAGCCATCGCCGCCGAATGGGACGACGCGCCGGACAATTTCACGCCGGATGACGTGCCGCTCACCCGCCTCGTCGCCACCGCGCAGGAGCGCGTGCGCGCGCACCGCGCCGCCATCATCGGCCAACTCGCCGCCTATGGGTCGAACGACCTGCTTTGCTACCGCGCGACCGAGAGCACCCTGCGCACCACGGAAGATGCCGCGTGGTCACCCTGGACCGGCTGGGCCGAGCAGCGTTTCGGCATCCGGCTGGCCATCGCCACCGGCCTCATGCCGGTCGAACAAGCCCCCACGGTGCACGCCGCCTTCATGGCCGCGCTGAAGAAAATGAGCGACTACGCCTTGGCCGGGCTCGGCGTGATCGTGCCGGCGCTGGGCAGCCTGATCCTCGGCCTCGCCCTCGAAGCGGACGCTTTATCCCCGGCCGAAGCCTGCCGCCTCGCCGCCCTTGAAGAGCTCACCCAGGAGCAGCGCTGGGGCACCGACGCCGAGGCCGAAACAAGCCGTCACAAACGCGCGGAAGACGTTGCGGAAAGCACCCGTTTCATGGTGCTGTGCCGGGCATGAAGGCAACCCATCTGCTCATCTCCGGACGGGTCCAAGGTGTCGGCTTTCGCGACTGGCTGGTCGAGGAAGCCACCCGCCTCGGTCTCGATAGCTGGGTCCGCAATGTCGGGTACGATACCGTGGAAGCGCTGCTCGCCGGGGACACCGAAGCGGTCGAGGAATGTCTGCGCGCCTGCCGCCGCGGCCCGCCGATGGCGGCGGTGGAGAGCATCACCGATCGCCATGCCGAACCGCCCAAGGAGCCGGGGTTCGTCAAACGCGCCTCGCTGCGTGGGGGGCCGTAGAAAGAAAGGGGCCGCTTTTTGAAAAAAGCGGCGCAAAAACTCTTACTATGCTGGGCCTGATTCTGTGTCGCCGACAACGCCCACGGCCCAGAGTAAATAAAGTTTTTTTGCTTCTTTTTGTTCACAAAAAGAAGCCTTCCTTTGATCTGCGCCTCCCGGCTTGACGTGACGCTCGCAGCCTACCAAGCCGGGATGCCAGCATAGGAGTCGCGTATCAGAAATGAGCCGGAACAGTGAATTGATGGCACGCCGTCAGGCGGCGGTCGCCCGCGGCGTCAACAATGCCCACGGAATCTTCGTGACCCACGCCGAAAACGCCGAACTCTGGGACGCCGACGGCAAGCGCTATGTGGATTTCGCGGCCGGCGTGGCCACGCTGAACACCGGCCACCGCCACCCGAAAGTCATGGCCGCCGTCGCCGAGCAGCTCACCCATTTCACGCATACCTCGTTCCAGGTCACACCCTATGAGAGCTATGTCGCCTTGGCCGAGCGGCTGAACGCGATCGCGCCGGTCGCGGGCCCGGCGAAAACCGCCTTCTTCACCACCGGCGCCGAAGCGGTGGAAAATGCGGTCAAGCTCGCCCGCGCCGCCACCGGACGCTCGGGCGTCATCAGCTTCGCCGGCGGCTATCACGGCCGTTCCATGCTCACCATGGCCATGACTGGCAAGGCGCTGCCGTATAAACGGCGCTTCGGGCCGCTGCCGGCCGAGATCTTTCACGTACCGTTCCCGCACGCGCCGTACGGCGTCAGCGTCGAAGACAGTTTCATCGCCCTTGAGCGGCTGTTCCGCGCCGACATCGAGCCCGCGCACGTCGCCGCCATCGTGCTGGAACCGGTGCAAGGCGAAGGCGGCTTCATTCCCGCGCCGACGGAACTGCTCCAAGGCCTGCGCGCGCTCTGCGACCGCCATGGCATCCTGCTGATCGTCGACGAGGTGCAGACCGGCTTCGGCCGCACCGGCAAGATGTTCGGCATCGAGCATTCCGGCGTGAAGCCCGACATGATCACCATCGCCAAATCGCTCGCCGGCGGCTTTCCGCTCTCCGCCGTGGTCGGCCGTGCCGAAGTGATGGACGCGGCCGACCCGGGCGGGCTTGGCGGCACCTATTCCGGCTCGCCGATCGCCTGCGCGGCCGCCTTGGCGGTGCTGGACGTAATCGAGGAGGAGAAGCTCGTTGAACGCGCCAATGTCATCGGCGCAACCATGAAGGCCCGGCTGGAGGCCATCGTCCACCGCAACGATGCCGTGCCGATCTCGGCCATCCGCGGCCCCGGCGCGATGGTCGGTTTCGACATCGTGAAGACAAGCGGCAGCTACGAGCCGGACCCCGAGACCACGAAACAGGTGCAGGCCAAGGCCCGCGAGCTGGGGCTGATCCTGCTCACCTGCGGCATGTTCAGCAACACGATCCGCCTGCTGGTGCCACTCACCGTCTCCGATGACGTGCTGGCGGAGGGGCTGGAACTCCTGGAGCAAGCGTTAAGGAAGTAAGGGCCGCTTTAAGCGGCGCAAAAACTTTTGTTAGTCTGGGCCAATGGCCATGAAACCAGCACGGCCCAAACTCAAAAAGTTTTTTTGCTACTTTTTGTTCACAAAAAGTAGCTCTTCCTTCCTTAAAAAAACACCAAACTCATCAGCCCATAAATCGGCACCAGAACCACGGCCATGATGCCGGCATAGGCGAAGAAACCCGGCATCCTCACACCGCGCCGGGCGGCGATTTCGCGGATCATCAGGTTTGGCGCGTTGCCGAGATAGGTGAGCGGGCCGAAGAACACCGACCCGGCGGCGATGGCTGTGAGGAGCGGTGCCGATCCTTCCGTCAGCGCCGCCGCGTGGCCGCCCGCCGCCTGGAAAAAAATCAGATAGGTCGGGGCCGAGTCCAGCACCGCCGAGGCCAGGCCTGAAGCCCAGAACCAGGCGAGCGGCAGTTGCGGGATCCGCGCCGCCTGCAACAACGTAAAGGCCGGGCCGATCGTCGCGAAAATCGCGAAAAACAGGATGATGATCTCGCGCATGGCCCGCCAGGCGAAGCGGTTCTGGCTACGGATCGCGTTCGGCGTGAACAGCTCCGACACCAGGATGCAGCCGGCTTCGACCAGCATCACCACCAGATGCTCGGCGGGGATCCTGGCCGTGAGCACAGTGACGTTGCCCGGATGCCAAACCCCTTCCAGCGGGATCACCGCGATCAGCAGCAGGAGCAGCCCGATATTCAGCAAGCCGCGGATGCGCAGCTTCTCCCGGCGCGGGGGTGGCTCCCGGCGGCCCAGCCACACATCGAGCCCGAAGGTCAGTGCCAGCACCGGCACCGCCATCACCAGCAGCGGCAGCAGCAGATGGGTCAGCGGCCAGAAGAACGGAACCCCGCGCAGGAACCCGACGAGCAGTGGCGGGTCGCCGAGCGGGCTGAGCGCGCCGCCGGCATTGCCCACCAGGATGATGAAGGCGATGACCAGATGCCGCTTCTCATAGCGGTAGCCGTTCGCGGCCAACAGCGG
The DNA here is from genome assembly GCA_035493735.1 of Acidocella sp. GTDB lineage: Bacteria > Pseudomonadota > Alphaproteobacteria > Acetobacterales > Acetobacteraceae > Acidocella. The sequence goes on along the minus strand of DATJHR010000177.1, from coordinate 12,230 downwards.
ATGGATCAGCACCAGCGCCGCGCCGATCGTGCCCATGATCGAGGCGAGGATGGTGCCGACGATCAGCAGCAGCAGGTTTCCCCCCGGCCGCCCGAGCGCGCCGCCGCGGATCGAAATCCCGCCGCCCAGCGCATACAGCGCCAGGAGCAGGACAATGAACGGCAGAAACTCCGCGAACGTCGCCTGCCATAGCTCAAGCCCCGCCGCAGGCCAGCCATGCGCAAAGGTTTGCAGCACGAACCCCAGCGCCACCCAGAAGCCGATGAGCGAGGCCATGCGGCGATGCCAAAGGCGGGGCAGCAGCCCAGGCAGGACGGCAAAACTGAGGAGAACGCCGGCGAAGGGGATGACCTGCGTGAGTTGCCCCATCAGCGCAACGCCGATACGTTACGGTCAAGCATTTGAGGGGTCCGTCTTTAAATGGATATGTCAGGCGAACGACTGATCGAAGCCTCGCGCGCAAAAGTCTGGGAAGCGCTGAACGATCCGGAAATTCTCAAAGCCTGCATCCCGGGCTGCGAGACCATCGAAAAACTGTCCGACACAGAGATGAAAGCCACGGCGGCCGTCAAACTGGGGCCAATTGCGGCGCGCTTCGCAGGCAAGGTACGACTCTCCGATCTTGATCCACCGAACGGATACACGATTTCCGGCGAGGGCCAAGGCGGTGTCGCCGGATTTGCGAAGGGCGGCGCCAAGGTCGCGCTGAAGGACGAGAGCGGCGCGACCCGGCTCAGCTACGAGGTGCAGGCGCAGGTCGGCGGCAAGATGGCACAGCTCGGCGCCCGGCTGATCGACTCCACCGCCAGACAATATGCCGAAACCTTCTTCAGCAAATTCTCCGCCATCGTCGCCCCGCCCCCCGCAGTGACCGCGCCCGCGGAACCGGTCTATCACCTGGCGCATGAGGACCACGACCACGATCCCAGCAACCCGCATTATTTCGGCCTGCCGCTAGGCGTGCTCATTGCCGCCGCCGTCGCCATCGTCTCCGTCGGGCTCACGCTGGCGAAACTGCTGCATTGGGGGTGATTACGTTAGAGCAATCAGGCTCCGGGCCGGCTTCTCCCAGGCCGGCCTCTCAGAGAGGGGAAAGCGGCCGCTTTTTGAAAAAAGCGGCCACTTCCCTTTCGATCGAACCGACATGACCTCCATCGCCGAAACCGCCGCTTTGCTGGCGGCTCAGGGGTATATTGCCGACCGCCAGCTCGCCACCACGGTGCATCTGGCGCTCGCCATGCAGCGCCCGCTTTTCCTGGAAGGTGAGCCCGGCACCGGCAAGACGGAGATCGCCAAGGTGCTCGCCGCCGGACTCGGCCGGCGTCTGGTGCGGCTGCAATGTTATGACGGGCTGGACCTCGCCGCGTCCGCCTATGAATGGGACCATGCTGGCCAGCTGATGGCGATCCGCCTCAGCGAGGCGTCCGGCCGGGGGCAAGAGCTTGCCGCCAGCATCTACAGCCGCGAATTTTTGCTCCGCCGCCCGCTGCTCTCCGCCATCGATCCGGAGCTGCCGCCGGCGGTGCTGCTGGTCGACGAGCTGGACCGGGCCGATGAGCCCTTCGAGGCGTTTCTGCTCGAGCTGCTGGGCGACTTCCAGCTCAGCATCCCGCAATTCGGCGTGGTGCGGGCGAAGGAAAAGCCGGTGGTGGTGCTCACCTCCAACCGCACCCGCGAGGTGCATGACGCGATCCGCCGCCGCTGCTTGTATCATTGGGTGGACTATCCCGACGCGGCGCGTGAGGCGGCGATTCTGCGCATCAAGGCTCCCGGCCTGGACGCGAAACTCTCCGCCGAGGTGGTGGCCTTCGTGCAGCGCGTGCGCGACGCGGACATTTTCAAGCCCCCCGGCGTTGCCGAGACGATCGACTGGGCGCTGGCCCTGGCGGCCTTGGACCGGCGCGAGCTCAGCGCGCAGATGGTCGAAGACACGCTCGGCGTGCTGCTCAAATACCAGGACGACATAACCGCACTCCAGGCTGCCGGGCTTGCGGCGCGGGTGGCCGAGGCGAAGAGCGAGGCGCGCCTCGCGCCATGATGCTGGCGCAAAATGTGCTGCATTTTGCGCGCCTGCTGCGGCGCACCGGCCTCTCCGTCGGCGCCGCGGAAAGCCTGGCCGCCATCGAGGCCCTGACGCTCATCGACATTTCCGACCGTGACAGTGTGCATGATGCCCTGCGCGCGGTGATGATCCGCAGGCACGAAGAGCTGCCGCTGTTCGACCAGGCTTTCGCTTTGTTCTGGCGCGCCCCGCAATTTTCCGGTTTGCCCGCCGGCGCGGCGGGTTTGGAAAAAATGGCCCCCGGCGAACGCCGCCTGGCCGAGGCGCTCGCGCCAGGCGCGGCAGAGCGCACGCAACCAGCCGCGGCAGCCGACCAGAACGAGGACACCGGCACCGCCAGCGCGCGCGAGCGGCTGAACCGCATGGATTTCGAAGCCATGGGCGCGGTGGAAATCGCCGCCGCAAAAGCCGCGATCAAAACGCTGCGGCTGCCGCTGGACGAACGGCGTACCCGCCGCTGGCGTCCCGCCACCACCGGCAACCGCGTCGATCTTCCCGCCACGATCCGGGCGTCCTTACGCACCGGCGGCGAGATCATGGCCCTGGAGACGCGCCGGAACCGCACGCGCCCGCCGCCTTTGGTGGTGCTCTGCGATATTTCCGGCTCGATGAGCCGCTATGCGCAGATTCTGCTGCATTTCCTGCACAGCGTCGCCAATGACCGCGAGCGGGTGAGCGTTTTCCTGTTCGGCACGCGGCTGTCCAACATCACACGCCAGCTCAAGCACCACGACCCGGAATTCGCCTTCCAAATGGTCTCCCCCCTGGTGCCTGACTGGTCCGGCGGCACCCGCATCGGCGCGGCGCTGCAGGATTTCAACCGCCGTTGGGCGCGGCGCGTGCTCGGCCAGGGGGCGGTGGTGCTGCTGGTGACCGACGGGCTCGAGCGTGACGACACCGCCGGCCTTGCCGAGGCTATGGCGCGGCTGCATCGCTCCTGCCGGCGGCTGATCTGGCTGAACCCGCTGCTGCGCTGGGACGGATTCGCTCCCAAAGCCCAGGGCGTACGGGCGATCCTGCCGCATGTTGATGAATTCCGTCCGGTGCATAATTTAGAGAGCCTCAAGAGGCTGATTGCCTGCCTCTCCGCACCGGCCGGGGCGCGCAACGCAGCCATCAGCGCATGGAGAGACCGGCTATGAACGACGCCGAGACTGTATTGAAAACCGCCGCCGGATGGGTCCGGGAGGGGGAGAAGGTCGCGCTCGCCACGGTCACCGAGACGTGGGGCAGTTCCCCCCGCCCCGCCGGCAGCCGTTTGGCGGTTACCAAGTCAGGCAAGATGGCGGGTTCGGTGAGCGGCGGCTGCATCGAGGGCGCGGTCGCCGACTCGGCCTTGGCCACCCTGGACTCCGGCCAGCCCGCTTTGCTCGCGTTCGGCGTGACCGACGAAATGGCCTGGGAGGTCGGCCTCGCCTGCGGCGGGAAAGTGCACGTGTTCGTGGAGCCGCTCTCGTGAAAATCGCGACCATCGACACGCTGGCCGAGGCGGCCTTGACCCGCCGCCCGGTCGCCTTCGCCAAGCGCCTTAGCGACGCCGCGGAGTTCGTGCTCCCTGATCCTGCCGCGCCCCTCGCCCTGAACGAGGCGGGCGCCGCGGCCCTGGCCGCGAACAAGACGGGCACCTTCGTGATTGGCGATGAAACCTGGTTCATCGAGGCGCGCAACCCGCCGCCCAGGCTGATCCTGGTCGGCGGCGTGCACATCGCCCAGACGGTGGTGCCGCTGGCCGCCATGGCCGGCTTTGCCGTGAGCCTGATCGACCCGCGCCGCGGCTTCGGCAACCAGGAGCGCTTTCCCGACACCACGATCAGCAATGACTGGCCGGACGAAGCCATGCGGGCGCTGCGCCCGGACAGCCGCACCGCCATCGTCACCCTGACCCACGATCCGAAGCTGGACGACCCGGCGCTGGATGAAGCGCTCCGCTCGGAGGCGTTCTATATCGGCGCCCTCGGCTCACGGAAAACCCATGTCACCCGGCTGGAGCGGCTGGCCGCCCTTGGCCATGACGATACCGCGCTGGCCCGCATCCACGGCCCGGTGGGGCTGAATATCGGCGCGGTCAGTGCGCCGGAAATCGCCCTCTCAATCGTTGCGGAAATCGTCGCCTTCCGGCGCCAGGGCGGACTGGCGCCACGGGCCAAATGATTTTCGGACGCGTCCCGCTGGCGCAGGCGCTGGATGGCATCCTCGCGCACAACACCCAGACCGCCGACCGCGTGCTGCGCAAAGGCGTACGGCTGGACGACGACGCGCTCGCGCGGCTGCGGCAGGCCGGCCTTGAGGAGGTGACCATCGCCCGGCTGGAGTCCGGCGACGTGCCCGAGGGCGAAGCCGCCCGCCATCTGGGCGGCCTGCTGCTTGGCCCGTTTCTGCGCCGCACCGAGGATTTTCATGGCCGGGTCAACCTGATTGCGACCACCGCTGGCCTGCTGCGGCTGGACGTGGCAAAGCTCCACGCCTTCAACAGCATCGACGAATCCGTGACATTGGCCACATTGCCGGATTTCGCCGTCGTCGCGCCGGGGGACCTCATTGCCACACTGAAAATCATCCCTTTCGCGGTTTCCGCCGCCACCATGGCAGCGGCCGAAACTTTGCTCGCGGGGACCGGTGCCGCCATTTCCCTCGCGCCGTTCCGGCCACTCACGGCCGGGTTGGTCCTCACCACCCTGCCGCAGATCAAGCCCACGGTGATCGCCCAGACCATCGAGGCGACTCGCGCCCGTCTCAACGCCCGCGGCGGTTTTTTGCTCCCCCCTCTGCAAACCCCGCATGAGTCCGCGCCGCTGACCGAGGCCATTGCCGAGCTGGTGGCGGCGGGGGCGGAACTCATCCTCGTTTCCGGCGCCTCGGCGGTGACCGACCGGCTCGATATCGCCCCCGCCGCCATCGTCGCGGCGGGCGGGGAGATCACGCATTTCGGCATGCCGGCCGATCCTGGCAACCTGATCTGCTTCGGCAAACTCGGCGACCGCCCAGCCGTGATCCTGCCCGGCTGCGCCCGCAGTCCGGCGCTGAATGGAATCGACTGGGTGCTGGACCGGATTTTTGCCGGCGAGCCTCTGGGCCGCAGCGAGATCGGCCGCATGGGCGTCGGAGGCTTGTTGAAAGAGATGGAGGCTCGCCCTGCCCCCCGCGCGCACCAGACGTCCGGCAACGGCACGGCGTCACGGGCGCAGCCGCGCGTCGCCGCCCTGGTGCTGGCCGCCGGGCGCTCCACCCGCATGGGGCACAACAAGCTGCTGGCGCGCTTGAGCGACGGGCGGACGATGATCGAGCACACCATCGACCAGGTACTCGCCGCCACCGCCCGGCCGGTACTGGTCGTCACCGGCCATGACGGCGCCGAACTCCGTGCGGCTCTGGCGGGCAAGCCGGTCAGTTTCGTGGCGGCGCCGGACTATGCCCTGGGTCTCGCGCACAGCCTGCGGGCGGGCATCGCAGCACTCCCGGCCGACGCCGACGCGGCGCTGGTCTGCCTCGGCGACATGCCGCTGGTCCCGGCCGGCCTGCTGAACCAGCTGTTGGCCGCCTTCGCGCCGAAGGAGGGGCGAGAGATCGTGCTGCCGAGCTTCAAGGGCCAGCGCGGCAACCCGGTGCTATGGGGGCGGCGCTTCTTCGACGAGTTGCAGACTTTGAGTGGCGATACCGGCGCGCGGCAGATCCTGCACCGGCACATGGCGTTCGTCGCCGAGCTGCCGGTTCAGTCCGACGCGGTGCTGCGCGATTTTGACACGCCGGACGACCTAGCGCCGCTCAGGCAAGCGGAGGGGAAGGCTTCTTTTTTGTGAACAAAAAGAAGCAAAAAAACTTTATTGATGCTGGGCCGTGGGCGTTGTCGCCGACGCAGCCTCAGGCCCAGCAGAGCAAAAGTTTTTGCGCCGCTTTTTTCAAAAAGCGGCTGCTTCGCTCGCCACGTAAGCCACGAACCGCGCCCCCAGCGCCACCAGCTCGTCGGCGACCTCCTGCCCCAGCGCGGCGGACGCGGTCGGCCATGCCGCCGTCACCGCCGCGCGGGGCACCACGTCAAATTCCACCGGCGCCTCGATCTCGACCCCCTCGAAATCGAGCGTGCCGAAATGGCTCACCGGCAGCCCCAGCAAGCTTTGCGGCGGCGGCGCGATCTCGCTTGCACTCACGGTCTCGCCCCGCAGCCCCATGGTCAGCGAGAGCAGCGGCTCCGCCCCGTGGCCGAAACGCCCAGCCTCAATGCGCCGTTCCATCAATTTGCGGGCGATCTTCCATAAATAGAAAGAGGGGATCACCACCCCCCGTTCGCGGCGCAGAGTCAGGGTCACCTCATGGATCACCGGCACATTGCCACCATGGCCGTTCAGGATCACGATCCGGTCCAGCCCGTGGCGCAGCAAACCCTCCAACAGATCGGTCAAGGTGGCGCGGAAGGCCGCCGGGGAAAGCGCAAGCCCGCCCGGGCTGCTGCCGAAATAATCCGCCACACCAAATGGCAGGCACGGCGCGACGAAACTTGGGCGCCCCATCGCCATGGCGGCCTCGGCGATGCGGCCGGCCAGCCTTTCCGCCAGAACATAATCCCCCATGGGCAAATGCGGCCCGTGATCCTCATGGCTGCCGAGGGGGAGCAGAACCACCGGCTTGCACGCCGCGGCTTGCGCAAAATCGGGCGCTGTCATATCGGCAAGGTACGAAGATCGTGCGGGCGTATTCATGGGACCATTCTGCAGGTTTCCCCGTACAAGCGCAAAGTGCGACACTGACTCAGCCAACCACCCACAACCAAAAACAAGGGCTTCCATGACATTCGTAGACCTTGGCAATAAAATTGTGCCGGTAATCCTCTCGGGCGGTTCGGGAACCCGGCTCTGGCCGGTCTCGCGCAAAAGCTTTCCCAAGCAGTTCTGGCCGCTGCTTTCCGAGCAGTCACTGCTGGCCGAGACGGCGCTTAGGGCCCACGCCCCCGGCTTTACGCCGCCGATCGTGGTGGCGAACCAGGAGCACCGTTTCGTGGTCGCCGAACAGCTGCGCAATGCCGGCATCAAGGACCCGCAGATCCTGCTCGAGCCGTCCGGCCGCAACAGCGCCCCGGCCATCGCCGCCGCCACCCTGCTGGCGGCGGAAACCAACCCGGACGCGGTGCTGTGGATCATGGCCGCCGACGCCTCGATCAACGACCTGGGGGCACTGCAAACCGCGTTGCAATCCGCCGCTGCCGCCGCCCGCGCCGGCTATCTCGTGACCTTTGGCATGAAGCCGACCAGCCCGGAAACGGGCTACGGCTATATCACCGAGGGCGCGCCGATCGACCATCTGCCGGGCGTGTTCTCGGTGAATCATTTCATCGAGAAGCCGGACGCGGCCCATGCCGAGGCCTTGCTGAAAGAAGGCAACAATTTCTGGAACTCCGGCATGTTCATGTTCAAGGCCGGCATGATGCTCGCCGAGATGGAACGGCTGGCGCCGGACGTGCTGAACGCGGTGCAGGCGGCGATGAAGAGCCGCACCACCGATCTCGACTTTATCCGTCTCGGCACCGCTGCCTTCGAGTCCGCCCCGGACATCAGCATCGACTACGCGATCGTGGAAAAGACCGATCAGGCGGTGGTGGTGCCGGCCGCGCTCGGCTGGTCCGACGTGGGCTCCTGGGCGGCGCTGGCCGAGATTGCGCCCAAGGATGATCAGGGCAATGTCGCGGTCGGCGAGGTGCTGCTGGAGGGGGTGACGAACAGTTACGCCCGCAGCGACGGCGCGATGACCGCCCTGCTCGGCGTGCGCGACCTCGTGGTCGTCACCACCAAGGACGCGGTGCTGGTGGCGCACAAAAACGACTCGCAGAACGTCAAAAAAATCGTCGACCGGCTGAAAAAAATGAAGCGGCCGGAGGCGGACACGCATAACCGCACCTATCGCCCCTGGGGGTTCTATGAGAGCCTGATCCAGGGCGACCGCTTCCAGGTGAAGCGGATCGTCGTCTGGCCGGGGCAGAAACTCTCACTGCAGAAGCATTACCACCGCGCCGAACATTGGGTGGTGGTGGCCGGCTGCGCCGCCGTCACATGCGACGCCGAGGTTCGCATGGTCCATGAAAATGAGAGCATTTATCTCCCGCTCGGTTGCGTCCACCGCATGGAGAATCCGGGGAAAATCCCGCTCACCGTGATCGAGGTGCAGTCCGGCCCGTATCTGGGCGAGGATGACATCGTCCGCATTGAGGACACTTACGGGCGCAACTAAGGAAGAAAGTGGCCGCTTTTTGAAAAAAGCGGCGCAAAAACTTCTGCGAGTCTGGGCCCGTGGCGCTTCACAGTCACGGACCCAGTTTAAAAAAGTTTTTTGCTTCTTTTCTTCAAAAAAGAAGCCCTTCCTTCCTTAATTCGCTGCGGCTTCGTCCGGCGTCTGCAGCTTCAGCGACAGCGCGTGCAGCCCGGCTTTGAATTCCGCATCCAGCGCCTGGTGCACGGCACGCGAGCGGGCGAGGCGGGACTGCCCTTGCAGCGCCGCGGCGACCATCCGCACCTGGTAGTGGGTCTCGCCGGGGGGCAGACCATTGCGCCCGGCATGCTTGGCATGCTTGGCGCTCTCATCGACGATCTCGAGCAGCGTGGGCTTGAAGGCCGCTTCGAGGATTTCTTGCATCCGCTCATATCGGGTTTTCATAATCGGCAGCATCCTAGGCCAAGGTCAGTGTTGCTTATTCGGGTCAAGCGCGCACATTAGGGGCATGATCGCCTCTTCACGCAAGCCGCGCGCTTATCAGCCCGACCCGGATGCCCCGGGCCGGGTCTGCGATATGCCGAGCTGCCCGAACCCGGGTGAGTTCCGCGCGCCCAAATCACGCGCGGCCTTGCGTGAATTCCACTGGTTCTGCCTAGAACATGTGCGCGCCTACAATGCCGCGTGGGATTTCTACAAGAACATGACGCCGGAGGAGATCGAGTCCGAGCTGCGCGCCGATTCCGCCTGGCAGCGCCCGACTTGGCCGCTCGGCCGGCTTGGCGGCCATTCACGCATGGACGAGGCGCTGGAAGCCGAGCTGCACGCCTTCGCCTTCGGCCAACGGCGAAAAGCGCCCTCGCAGGCCAGCGCCCCGCCGGAATTGCGCGAGGCACTGAGCACGCTGGACCTGGACTGGCCGGTGACGCTCGAAGAAGTGAAAACCCGCTACAAGGAATTGGCCAAGCGCCATCACCCCGACGCCAATCAGGGCGACAAGCGCTCCGAGGAGCGTTTAAAGGTCATTAACCTTGCCTATGCGACGCTTCGTGGCAAACTGGCTGCGAACCTGGCGCGTACCGCCGAGACCGTGGCGGATTAGCGTTGCAACCGCTCATGTTTACGTCCGAAGCAACAGGATTGAAGATTAAATGAACAACATCGCCGCACTTGCTGAAACCCGGAATACGCCGACCTCGGCGGTGAACATGCCCGATATCAAGGTGAAGGCGCGCGAGGTGTTCGGCATCGATATCGATATGGACGTGCCGGCCTTCTCGGTCCGCACCGAACATGTGCCCGAGATCGACCCGGCCTATCAGTTCGACCGCGAGACCACGCTGGCGATCCTCGCCGGCTTTGCCTTCAACCGCCGTGTCATGGTCCAGGGCTATCACGGCACCGGCAAATCCACCCATATCGAGCAGGTCGCAGCGCGCCTGAACTGGCCCTGCATCCGCGTCAATCTGGACAGCCATATCAGCCGCATCGACCTCGTCGGCAAGGACGCGATCGTGCTGAAGGACGGCAAGCAGGTCACGGAATTCCGCGAGGGCATCCTCCCCTGGGCCCTGCAGCATCCCTGCGCCCTGGTGTTCGACGAATATGATGCCGGCCGGCCGGACGTGATGTTTGTGATCCAGCGTGTGCTGGAGGTCGAAGGCAAGCTGACCCTGCTCGACCAGAACCGCGTGATCCGTCCGCATCCGGCTTTCCGGCTTTTTGCCACCTCCAACACGGTGGGGCTGGGCGACACCACCGGCCTGTATCACGGCACGCAGCAGATCAACCAAGGGCAGATGGACCGCTGGAACATCGTCGCCACCCTCAACTACCTGCCGCATGCGCAGGAGGTGGCGATCGTCATGGCCAAGCTCGGCATTCCCGCGTCCGACAAGGACGCCAAGAAGCGCACCGAGCGCATGGTGGCGTTGGCCGACCTGACCCGCGCCGGCTTCATCGCCGGGGACATCTCCACGGTCATGTCGCCGCGCACCGTCATCACCTGGGCGGAAAATACCCGCATCATGGGCGATGTTGGCTTCGCCTTCCGCCTGACCTTCCTCAACAAATGCGACGAGGCCGAGCGCAACACGGTGGCTGAGTACTACCAGCGCTGCTTCAACGAGGAGATCGCGACCGGCCTGCGCGCCGCGGGATAAGGCGCCATGGCTGCGAACGAGCAGGGCAAGGCCGAGGATTTCAAGCGCGCCACCGCGAGCGCGCTGCGCGCCATCGCCCGCACCGCTGATGTGCAGGTCGCCTACCAGCCCGGCCCGTCCGGCCTGGCCGGCAAGCGGGCCCGCCTGCCCGCCCCGTCGCGGGCGCTGCCCGCCGCCGAGATGGCGAAACTGCGCGGCATCGCCGATGCGATGGCGCTACGCCTGCGCCACCATGACGACGCGCTCCACACCGCCCGCGCCCCGGCCTCGCGCGAGGCCAAAGAGGCTTACGACGCGCTGGAGCAGGCGCGGGTGGAGATTGTCGGCGCCGCCCATATGGAGGGCGTGTCCGCCAATCTGCGCGGCAAGCTGAACGAGGAATGCGAGACCGAGGGCTTCAGCCGCATGACGCGGCGGGACCAGCTGCCTTTGCCCGCTGCCCTCTCGCTGCTGGCGCGCGACCGTATGGACCCGGCCTCGGTGCCGGACGCGGCGCAGCATATCCTCTCGCTCTGGCGCAACACGCTGGGCCCCGCAGCCGAGGCGGCGCTGGCCGAACTCGCCGCCTCGCGCGGCGACCAGTCCCTGTATACAAGGGCCTCGCGCAAGCTGCTGGCGGCCTTGGACATGGCCGAAGCCGAGGCCGAGGAAGACAGCGACTCCGACGAAAACGACGAAAGTAACGAAAACGACGAAAACGGCGAGGACAGCGCGCAGCAGGACGACTCGCAGCAAGGCGAGAGCGAGACCGCCAGCGAGGAGCAGGCCATGCTGTCTGCCCAGCCGGAAACGTCCGAGGCCGAGGGCGCCGAGCAGGAAGCCGATGCGGAAAGCGACCTCGACGAAGCCGCTGCCGAGGCTGAAGAGGCCCCGGCCGGGCCGCAACAGCGGCGCGCCGCACCTCTGGATGATGACCGCGCCTCCTATCGCGCCTTCACCCGTGCCAACGACGAGGAGATCGACGCCGAGGCGCTTTGCGACCCGGAAGAGCTGAGCCGGTTGCGCCAGCAGCTCGACCACCAGCTGCAGCATCTGCAGGCCGTGGTCTCGAAACTCGCCAACCGTCTGCAACGCCGCCTGCTGGCGCAGCAGACCCGCGCGTGGGAATTCGACCTGGAAGAAGGCATGCTGGATACCGCCCGGCTGTCGCGCGTCATCGTCGATCCGCTGCTCGCCCTCACCTACAAGCGCGAGCTCGACACCGAATTCCGCGACACGGTGGTGACGCTGCTGATCGACAATTCCGGCTCCATGCGCGGCCGGCCGATCACCGTGGCGGCGATGTGCGGCGACATCCTGGCCCGCACGCTGGAGCGCTGTTCGGTCAAGGTCGAGGTGCTGGGCTTCACCACCCGCGCCTGGAAAGGCGGGCAGAGCCGCGAACAATGGGTGGCGGCCGGCAAGCCGCCCAACCCCGGCCGGCTCAACGACCTGCGCCACATCATCTACAAGGCCGCCGACACGCCCTGGCGGCGGGCGCGGAAAAATCTCGGGCTGATGCTGCGCGAGGGGCTGCTCAAGGAAAATATCGACGGCGAGGCGCTGCACTGGGCCTATCGCCGGCTGTTGGCACGCCCGGAGCACCGGCGCATCCTGATGGTGATCAGCGACGGCGCGCCGGTCGATGATTCCACCCTCTCGGTCAATACCGGCAGCTACCTGGAGCGCCATCTGCGCGACGTGATCCACGACATCGAATCGCGCGATCTGGTGGAGCTGATCGCCATCGGCATCGGCCATGACGTGACCCGCTATTACCGCCGCGCCGTGACGATCGTCGATGCCGAGGAGCTGGGCGGCACGATGATGCG
>DATJHR010000176.1:0-21152 GCA_035493735.1 Acidocella sp. | reverse complement strand
AACGATCGGGGCGAAGGCGACAACCATGATCGCATCGTTCAGCGCCACCTGTGAGAGTGTGAAATGCGGTTCACCCTTGGTCAGGTTCGACCAGACAAAGACCATGGCCGTGCAAGGCGCGGCCGCCAAAATGATCAGACCTGCGATGTATGACTGGATCTGCGCCGCCGGCAGATAGGGGCGGAACAAATACCCAATGAACAGCCAACCGAGCAGGGCCATCGAGAACGGCTTTACCCCCCAGTTGACGACGAGCGTGACACCGATGCCGCGCCAGTGGGCGCCCACCGTTCTCAACGCCGAAAAATCGATGCGCGCGAGCATGGGGATGATCATCAGCCAGATCAGCACTGCGACCGGGATATTGACGTGAGCCACTTCAGCCCCGCCGATGGCGTGGAATACGCCAGGCAAGAGCTGACCTAAGGCAATGCCCACCAAAATGCATAGGGCGACCCACAGGGTCAGGTAACGTTCGAAGCGCGACATTTATCCGGGGACTTTCACGCTGGGGGCGGTTGCACCGGCCATCCGGCCGATACGGCGCAGCTCGGCGTCGAGCGCCATCTTGTCGATGGTGCGCAGCGGCAGACTGACGAACACGCTGATGCGGGTGCGCAGATGCCGGAACGCTTCGATAAACGCCGTCAGCTTGTCCACGTCACTGCCCGTAGCCTGCGCCGGATCCACGATGCCCCAGTGCGCGGTCATCGGATGACCCGGCCAAACCGGACAAGTTTCGCCCGCGGCGTCGTCGCAAACGGTGAACACGAAATCCATCACCGGGGCCCCGGCAACGGCGAACTCGTCCCAACTCTTTGAGCGCAACCCCTCTGTCGGATAACCATTACCTTCCAGCACCTTGATGGCGAAAGGATTGACCGTGGGCTTCGGAAAGCTGCCTGCCGAGAAGGCACGGAAACGGCCCTCGCCATCCTTGTTCAAGATCGATTCCGCCAGGATCGAGCGCGAGCTGTTGCCCGTGCAGAGGAACAGGACGTTGTAAATGCGTTCAGGCATTGGCGACCTCCTTCGCTGGACAACAAGGAATAAGCTCGGCGACCAAAGGGGCGCATTGCTCGGGGTTTCCGCCGCAGCAATTCGAGACAAGGAACAGCGTCATCTCACGGAACCGCTCCAGGTTCGCCCGGTAGATGATCGAACGGCTATGCCGCTGGCTCCGCACGAGGCCGGACCGGCTCAGAACGCCCAAATGGGTCGACAGCGTATTGTGCGGGACATCCAGAAGACGAGCGATTTCCCCGGCCGCGATGCCGTCCGGCTCGTGGCTAACCAAAAGCCGAAATACATCGAGGCGTGTCGTCTGAGCCAGGGCGCCTAGCGCAGAAATGACGTTTTCTTTGTCCATGCGTCGATCATAGTGGACATATCGATAAATGGTCAACGGCGATGCAATCCCCTGCGCGCTCACACATTGAAGTCGCGCGCCATGAACCGGATTGATAGAGGATAAAATGTTAATCAGCGAAGGAAATGGAGATCGAACCCACGGACGCCATGTGCCCGACAGCAGACAAGATATCCCTTGCATCAAAGGGGGCGTCCACATACGTCCCAGAGGATCGATAGCGTGACGTGCTTGCGCTTGAGCTCCCGGTGCACCCAGGACCAATCCGGCTCAGCAAGCCGGCGATGCCCCCGTTTGGTGCCATTGTTCGCGTAAAGCTGGGCCTCCAGAACCGCGTCCGTGACCTCAGCTCCTAACGGCCAGGTCAGACCGGCGGCAGCAAACCGGCGCAACGTCTCGCGCACCGTCGAGGGGACCACCCCCAGCCGCCGGGCAATCTCACGCTGCGAAACCCCGGCATCTGTCAGGCGCAAAATCTCGCGCACGTCGCGCATGCAAACTCTCCCCGCTGGCATCAATCCCCCCTCAGCAACGGCCAAGAGGTGACCATAACGCAGCCAGCAGAGATGCTCTCAGCCCCGCCCAACCGGGCGACATCATCCCGGAATCATGAGCGAGACTGAATCGGAACCCCGGGCGCCATCATTTCGGAATGGTGGGCGACATCATCTCGGAATGATGGGCGACTTGCCCCGGAATTACCACTCGGGCCTCAAGAGCCGGCTGATGGACCCGGCGATCTACCAGGAATTCCTCGCCGCCTCTATCGCCGAGCGCAACACCATCCTCGCGCAGCGCAACGCGCAATACACGGCCGCCGCGGCCCAACTGGTCCGCGTGAAGGCCCGACAAAAGGTTTTGGTGTGCGCCCTAACGGATGGTATGCCGGCACGGACGCTCAAGGATGAGATGATCGCGCTGGAGACCCATGAAGACGAGCTCAATGCCGTGCTGGCCAACCGCGCCGAGGCTGAACCGGCTCTGCATCCCAATTTGGCGAATATCTATCGGGAGAAGGTCGCGGCGCCGCATGCGGCGTTGGCCGATCCGCAAACCAAGGAGGCATTTTCCATCATCCGCACGCTGATCGACGAGGTGCGCTTGGTCCCGGAGAATCGCGAGCTGCGGGTCGAGATTTGCGGTGCCCTGGCCGGAATCCTGGCTTTGTCGGCCCCAAACAACAAAACCGCCCAGGTTGGCCCGGACGGTTCGGTGTCTGTGTTAGCGCAGCAAATCAAGTTGGTTGCGGGGGCGCGCAACCGACGACGACATATCAGAACGGTCAGTTTATCGTGTCTTTGATGCGGCTCCCCGTCCAAAGGGAGATGCCACCTGTCCTGGGACCTGCGCTCATGCCGGATGACTGGCTGGATGAAAGCCTGCCGACTGCCGGCGATAAGAGTCACACCACCATTACATCACAAAAACGTATTTGTCGGTCGGAAGCTGGTCGTTTCCAGAACGCTCGGGAGTCCTCCAGCAAGCTTGCGGATGCCGACGCGCGTTCCTTTGTACCATGGATTGGTGCTCATCGGATCGGTATACGGCGATGTGAGGCTGTTTGACGTCCCAAGCCAATGATACATCAGCGCGAACACAGTCCCGGGCGGCACGGCGTCGGTCTCGTACACGGCGAAGGTCTCATTGCCCTGGTCATTGTAGATCATCACGATGTCACCGCTGCTTGCCCCCAGCTTTCGCGCGTCGGCCGGGTTGATCTCCACATACAGCAATGGGACCGTGAGGTTTTTCTGCGGAATGTCGCGCACACCGTAACAAGTCTGCCATAAGGGCTGGCTGCGCCCCATCGTAAACCAAAACGGATACTCCTGCTGGTTCGACTTGAGGTAGCCGGCAACGACGTGGGCCGAGGCGAAGTCATCCCATGGGCGGGTGGCGTACCAGCTGAACTTGCCGTCCTTGGTCGCAAAATTCCAGGTCGGATAGAGCCGCTTGGTGCCGACCAGCTGACCAGTGTCGGGGTCCATGCGCACGGGCACCTGAATCCCTTTTTGCCCGACCTTCCGGAGGTAGGCATAATCCACGCCCTTGAAGCTTTGGGTGTCAAGCTTGCCGGCCTCGGATGCCGGCACGC
Organism: Acidocella sp.; assembly: GCA_035493735.1. Lineage (GTDB taxonomy): Bacteria > Pseudomonadota > Alphaproteobacteria > Acetobacterales > Acetobacteraceae > Acidocella. The sequence goes on along the minus strand of DATJHR010000176.1, from coordinate 17,688 downwards.
GCGTATTCACACCGGCGTAAAGATCGTCCTGGATCGACTTGATGACGTCCGCGCCGTGCGTCCACTCCATGCCTGCAAACCGCTTCGCGATGTCGGCCTTGCCGCCCGCCGAATAGAGGGCCGCAAGCTTCTGCCCGACGAGACCGTGGATTTCCCAATCAGGTTTGGCATCGCCTGGAGGATCCATGAACCGGTCATAGAGGCGGAACAGGCGATCACCGCAATTGAGCGACGTCAGTTCGGCTTCGCCCCATTGCGCCGCGGGCAGGACCAAATGGGCGTCCCGCGTGCTCTCGGTCATGTAGATATCCTGCACGGTGACGAAGAGCCCGCCGGTCTTGTCCAGGCCGTCGAGGATGCGCGCGGCAAGCGCCTGCATCGTCGCAGGCTCGCCCGCTTCGCCTTTCTGCAGGGACAGGTAGTTGGTCAGGGTCTGCGCGCGCTGGCCGATCCGCTTGCGGAAATACGCATTGTTCTGCGCCGTCAGATACGGGTTGCAACCGATGATCCACAGGGTCTTGCCATTTCCATCCTGAACGAACTTGTCGACATCCGGAGGCGGTTTCGGCCCCGGATAGTCGGGCCGGGCATAGCCTTCCTGATGGCCACCTACCCGCCCGACGCCGGTTCCCGGCCGCCCGATGTTGAAGGTCAGGGCACCGAGCTGCGCGATCGCGGCCACCGTATCGTATTGCCGGTAGTTCCAGATCACGCCTTTCTCGTAGAGAATCAAGGTACGCCGCCAGTGGCCGCCGTTCTTCGGTTGCGCGATCCAAACGGCTGCCTCCTCGATGTCGGCCACGGGAACTCCGGTGATGCGCGTCGCGCGCGTCATGAAGTCACTATAGGGCATGTCTAGGTCGAGGGACTTCTGCTTGTAGTCCGCGAATGTCGTCAGATCCGTGTGCTGCTCTAGGAAGGTATTGTTGTAGTATTTCTTTTCCCACACCGCGCGCGCCACTGCATTCGCCAGCATGTAGTCGGTGCCAAGATTCGGCCGCAGATGCAGAACCTGGGCGCCGGTTTCGCGCGCGGCGTTGACCGAAGCGGAGATGCGCGGGTCGACGACGACCATCCGGGCCGCGGCGACCGGTTCCCCGCTGGCGTAGGCGCTGTGCTTTTCGTCAGCCGTGGCGCCCTGGAGATTCGGCATCATGTGGGCAGCAAAAAATACGGTCGCCGTTTCGTACGCATTCGAACCCCAGAGCACGATCGTATCGGCGAGCCGCGCATCATCGTAGCAATAATTGAGCTCGTGCACGCCGCGATCGCGCGTGCCCCAGGTCTCGGAGCTGTATGCGGGACGATTATGGATGCCGACATGCTTCATCTGAAGCCCGGTGAAAAAGAGTCGCCCGGTACCGTAGGTGTTCTCCATACCGCCACCGCCGCCGCCGTGATCGTAGCATTTGGCGCAGAGCTGGTCGGAGCCGTATTTGTCCATGATGCCCTTGAGCACCCGTCCCTGCAGCTCGATCGCAGCATCCCAAGGAATCGGATTGAATGCGTCCGCCACGCGAAGCAGCGGATAATGCAGGCGCGCCTGGGTCGGTCGGCTGTCAGACCAGGTGGTCAGGGCATTGATCGCGCCGCGGCTCGAATGATTGCCCTGCAAGTTGATCGGGGAATCATGCGCCGGAACGATGGCGACGTGATAAGTTTTGCCATCCCGGCGCTGGATCGTCGAATGCATAGATTCAGTATACGAGAAGCCGACCAGGGGCGACTGCGGGCTGGTGAAGTTGATCCCGAATGCGTTGTCGGTGGCCTTTACGCCGCCAGCTGCACCTTCCGGCCAGACATAGACTTTGTAGCCACAACCGACCGTGCAGTATTGGCAAACCGTGTTGTAGGCTTCCGCGCTGCTAGGTGGCAGCGGAAGCGACTCCTGACGCTGATACATGGCCATGGCTATGCTCCTCCCGGAGTGCTCTGCGGATTTGGTATGACATCCTGCGTGCGGCCCCAGATCAGGCCGGACATTCCTTCGGCGTAGATGTCACTGGTGGCCGTATCGATCCGCAGCGTGATTTGCGGCAGGTAGTTGGCCGCCAACCCTTGGTAGGGCACGCCGTTCCTCGCGGGATCGTACATCGAGTAGTGGCACGGGCAGACGAAGCGTCCATCCTTGAACGTGACGGGACATCCCATGTGGGAGCAGATGGACGAGAAGGCGACGACATCACGGTTCGGGCCGGCACCTTCGTAAGCCGGCTCGCCAAGTTTGATCAGCATGGCGGGCGATGAAGTGTCAGGATACTGGAATAAGACCGGCTTGTTCGCTTCTAATTGTTGAAGGTTTCCGACTTTGACGGATGGCCATGGTCGCCCATCAGCCATGACCAACCCAGCCCTTGCGGTTATCGGATTCGCGATTGCAGCTGCGGCAGCGGAAGCCTGGACAAATGTCCGACGCGACAGTTTCATTGGCGCGCTTCCTTTTATGGTTTTGATATTACGACTTTTATAGAATCATGGGTATAAAACGGTCAAGATAATTTCACATTAGAAATGGATTTAGGACTTGCCGAACTAATGAGAACTGCCGAATGCTCATGACATTTTAAGGAACATGGAAACATCTATGCCCAAAGCGAAGGAACCCGACTCCACTTGGACCGTTACGGCATTGGCCGCGCTGGCTCATGAACACCGGCTTGCGGCCTATCGCCTTCTCGTCGAAGCCGGGCCGGCCGGAATTTCCGCCGGTGAGATCGCGGAAAAACTCGGCCTCGTTGCGTCTTCTCTTACATTCCATGTTCAGGCCCTGCTGCGTGCCGGCCTGGTAAGCCAACGGCGTGCAAGCCGCCATGTGATTTATGCGGCAGATTTTGCAGCCATGAACGGGCTCGTCCTGTTCTTGGTCTCAAATTGCTGCGACCAGGAGAGCAAGGTCTGTCCGCCCCTCTGCAATCCAGCATTAACGAGCCGGTCCCAGGCCGCACAGAAACAGAAAAAGCGCTCGGCCTGACCGGCTAGGTGGCGGATACCCACCCCCAAGGCACCGGATATCACGGCGCCTGGCGCCTCACGTCCCTGACGATGGCAGGGCCAAGCCCCCTGCCCCCAGGACTTGACACATTGCCCTCCGATGCATAGGATACCGAAATGAGTAAGATGGCCGTAACTCGAGAAGCGCCCCGCTCCCATGCCGACCTGACAGATCGCGCCTATTGGGCTGGCAGCATCAAGATGGCGCTCAGCAAGTTCTTCATTCTTCGGACGCTGCATGACGGCCCGGCTCATGGCTACGACATCGCAAGAGCGGTCGAGCGTATTACGAGCGGGTGCTGCTCGCCGAGCGAAGGGGCGTTGTATCCAGCCCTCAGAGAATTCGAGGAAGGCGGCTACGTGACGTCGCGACAGGACACCGTCTCGGGACGCCAGCGGCGGGTCTACACGCTCACCGATAAGGGGCGGCGCGCGTTTCAAGTTGGCGTCAGCGCCTGGATGGAAGTCACGGACGTGCTCGTGGCCACCCAGCAGATGGCAACCAAGAAGAGCAGCACACCGTGCGATTGCTGACCCATGCCTTTTATTTTTGCCCCAATACATCGGGGTTCAATGCCTAGCCTATCGATATAGGAGACAACTGTGGCTTCCCGCTGTGCGCCAACAAGCCGCTCGACATCGGATCGCACAATCTCGCGCGGCGACATGCAAATCCTTCCCGTCGCCGTCATCGGCGGCGGTCCGGTCGGATTGGCCGCCGCAGTCCATCTTTTGGCCCGTGGCATTGAACCGGTTGTCCTGGAAGCTGGACCATCGGTCGGCACGGCAATGCGCGCTTGGGGGCATGTCAGGATGTTCTCGCCATGGCGCTACAACGTCGACAAGGCCACGCGCGCGCTTTTGGAACAGCATGGTTGGTCTCCCCCCGATGATGTTGAAGCATATCCAACGGGGCGGCAGCTCGCGGAGCAATATCTCGAACCTTTGGCCGCGTTGCCGGAAATCGCGCCGCGCATCCGCCTGAACGCGCGGGTCACGGCGATCGCGCGAGCGGGCGTCGGCAAGGTACGAACGGCCGCGCGTGAGGCTGCTCCATTTGAAATCCGCTTCGTTGATCCCGCGGGCACAGAAGACCGGCTCTTGGCCCGAGCGGTCATCGATGCCTCAGGGACTTGGGGACATCATGGTGTCGCTGGTGCCGGTGGGCTCCCCGCCCTCGGCGAGCGGGCAGCATCCGATCGCATCCGCTACGGCATGCCGGACGTCCTCGGTGAGGAGCGACCGCGGTACGCCAACCGACGCGTGATGGTTCTCGGCTCGGGGGCTTCGGCCCTCGGCACGCTCATAGAGCTAGCTCGGCTCGTCGAGCACGCCCCCAGCACAGGGATCGTCTGGGCTGCACGCAATCCCGACCTGAAACGCGTATTCGGGGGCGGAGCAGCCGACCAGCTTCCCGAGCGGGGGGCGTTGGGCACACGGGTCCAAAGCCTGGTTGAACGTGGTGCACTGACCGTCGTGAACCCCTTTGCGGTCGAGACGATCCAGCAGGTTCCGGGCGGCGCGCTATTGGTCGGCGGCTGCGACGGTCTCGGCAGCCGCACGATAGAGGCGGATGAGATGATCGTCGTGACGGGCTTCCGACCGGATCTCACGCCCCTCCGGGAAGTCAGGCTCGATCTCGACCCAGCTTTGGAATGTCCAAGAGCGCTGGGGCCGCTGATCGACCCGAACGTGCACTCCTGCGGAACGGTGCGCCCCCATGGCGCTGCTGAACTCGAACAACCCGAACCCGGCTTGTTCATCGCCGGCATGAAAAGCTATGGCCGTGCCCCCACCTTCCTGTTGGCCACGGGGTACGAACAGGTTCGGTCCATCGCGGCTTATTTGGCGGGTGGTATCGAAGCATCGCGACGCGTCGAACTGGACCTGCCGCAAACGGGCGTGTGCAATTCCAGCCGCGTGCTGACTGAGGAGACATCCTGTTGCGGCGAGCCGGCGCCATGCTGCGGCCAGGCCGCGGTCGGCATCCCCGTGTCCGAGGACGCCAAATGAGCCAGATCACAATGACCAGCGACAAACAAGCACCAGACCCGGCGACGCCCCGTCCGCGTCTGGTCGTGATATCTGCCGTCGGGACTGCGCAGATTCTTGCCTGGGGCTCATCCTATTACCTAACCGCCGTGCTGGCGGGACCGATCGCCAAGGATACGGGCTGGGCACACTCGTGGATCATCGGCGCCCTCTCGATCGGCCTGCTGGTTTCGGGGCTTGTTTCCCCACGGGTCGGACATTTCATCGACCGTTACGGCGGGCGTCCAGTGCTCGCGGCCAGCGCTGTCTTGCTGGCCTGCGGCCTGCTGACATTGGGGCTCGCGCCGACATTGCCGATATTCGTCGTCGGGTGGATCATTCTCGGGTTCGGCGTGGGCACCGGCCTCTATAACCCCGCCTTCTCCACGCTGGGACGGCTCTATGGCGATCAAGCCCGAAGCGCCATCACCCAAGTGACTTTGTTCGGCGGCTTCGCGAGCACGATTTGCTGGCCATTAAGCGCCTTTCTTGTCGAGCATATTGGCTGGCGGGGTGCCTGCCTGACCTATGCCGCAATCCATATCGCGATCGTACTTCCGCTGTACCTCTTCGGCTTGCCGCGCGAACAGCATCGCCCTTTCCAAGTCGCCAAAAGGGTGAATGCGGCTCGGCCGGAACAAATAAGACCCGACCAGCGGCTCGCCTTCATCCTATTGGCCAGCGGATTCACTCTGGCATCAATCATCATGACCGTCATCGCGGTGCAGTTGATCCCACTGATGCAGGCGCAAGGGCTTACCTTGGCCGCCGCCGTCGGCTTGGGCGCTTTGATAGGCCCCTCCCAGGTCGGTGCACGAATCATGGAGATGGCGTTCGGTCGACAGGCTCATCCGATCTGGACCCTCGTAGCCTCCACGATCCTAGTTGCGATCGGGCTTAGCATTTTGATCGCTGTTCCCGGGATCGCTGCGGCCGGCATCGTTCTCTATGGCGCGGGCAGCGGCCTGCGGTCCATCGCCAACGGCACCGTCCCGCTGGCTCTGTTCGGCCGGGAGGGATACGCCATTTTGCTCGGGCGCATTGCCATGCCGACGCTGATCGCCCAGGCAGCGGCTCCGTCGATCGGAAGCTGGCTTCTGGGAAGTTTCGGGGCGACCACGACGCTGACGGCCCTGTGCGTCGCCGCCATTGTGAACATCCTTATGGTGGCGGCGCTTGTTCCGTTCGCGCGTCGTCGACCTGCGGTTGCCGGGTGACAGTGGCAAAGGCGCCGCATGGCCATCAGCAGCCAGCCGTCGGCGCCAATATTAGGTCATCGACTCGATAAACGCGCAGCGACAGTCGCAACCAGGCGATCTGGACGAAATGTGATCGTGCGCGCTTTGCCGCGATTTTGCTACAGCAAAAGGGGCAGCAAACAAACAGCAAACAGGCCGGCACATGGCGAAATTTTGCTGGGTGAAATTCCCGTTTCGCGACTAGGAAGCGGACATGCTGCGCAATTGCTCCTGATGCGCATCCTCTGGGTCATGCACTAAGGCGAGCCCTATGGGCGGCTCCCGCTACCCGGCAAAAGCGTGGGCAGTGACGACCGGCCCGGAGCTGCAGACAAAGCTCCGCCTCCGCGTTCCTGCCTGCCGTTAAAAAAGGCGGGAGTGCGGACCCTCGGAGTTACCTATTCACGTCGCCTTTCGTCGATCTGCCCTGGCTCGGGAACCTGGAAAGGTCCAAAACCTCACCGGCGGGCCAATCCGGCTGCCCCGCAGTCCCTCGTCTCCCGACGATGGCGAGGGTTGCCCCCTCGTGCTGCGGCCCACAGGCGCAGGCATTGATCGCATCGACTATCCCCTGGGCCGGTAACAGCCGTCGGGGGGATCGGAGTAATCCGCTTCAGCAGACCTTGCCGCCGTGGCGGGTGAGAATCCGGCAACGTCTCGCGCATAGCAACGGCGCGCGCGCTTTGGTTCCAAGTGATCTGGGCACCGCCCGCCGGGGAAACCGGTGCCGGGCAATACCCACACAAGGCAGACCCCGGTTGGTTCCGGGGTGGGGACCACGCCTTCGCTCCGATTTTCATCAGGTCGCCCGGGTCGGTCCGTCCGACGGGGCGGCACGCTGGGCACCGCCTCGACGGTGGACGAAACCGTGGTCGCCTGGTCAAGCGCCAAATCGAGGTCACAAAAAACGCCATGCGCGCGGCGGCAAAGGCCGCGCCACGCTTGCCAGCCATTCTGTCGCCGCCTCACATGCCTTGGGATAATTTCTGCTCCACAAGCGTGGCGTAAAGCCCCGCGCCAAGCGGATCGCCGTGTCGTTGAAAGCGTACCGGTCGTTAATGCACGGGCGTGCCGTTCTCGCATTGTTGATGTTTGATGTAGGCGCCGGGCCGGGCCTCCAGGATGAAGACGGCCATCATCGCGCCGGGGCGAATTTCGAATTTGTTGACCAGCAGGCCGGGCGGGTATGCCCGCCAAACACCGCGTCGCAGGGAAAACGCTCGTCGGCTTTCAGCCTCGGCGCCGCCCAGCCCCTCCTCGGCGGGTTAAAAAATGAAATTCACCGTGCCGTTGGATGCTCCATGCTCGGCCAGGCCGAGTTCCAGCGCCGAGAGCGAGACCCCGCCGCCGTGGTTGGGCCCGGCAAAACCAATCCCGCGATGCGCGCTGTCGCCGGCGGTCCCAGCAGCGCGGCGCCGAGCAGACACAGCAGCCCGAAAATCCGACAGCGCAACTTGTAGTCCTTCATCAGTTCTGCGGCAGCGCCTGCAGCCAGGTCCAATACGCGCCCATTTGCGGCAGGTCGGTGTAGGGCGCGACCAGCGAGGCCGGATCGAGGTTGTAATAGTAGCCCTGGCCCCACCACGGCCCGGCGCCCCACAAGGTGACGCCAAGCCAGACATTCTGGTTGGCGGCGAGATAGGACAGGATCGCGGCGTTCTCCGCCCTGCAGGAAGAATCGTTGGAAAAGCCGATTTCGCCGAGCTGGAGCGTGAGATGGTGGGCGTTGGCGTAGGCGGTCGCCGCGACCAAGTCGTTGGACCCATCGCCGGTCACGCAGGTCGCATGCGTGCCGGACCGATCGGAATCCATGTAATCGTGCAGCGAGAACACCACGAGGTTCAACGGATCGGTGATGGTCGTTGCCAGCGCCGCCCAGCCTGAGCTGACGAACGCCGTGGCGCTCGAATAAGTGCCGGCGCCCTCGACATAAATCGCCCCGGTGAAGCCCTGGGCGCGGATCGCCGCAATCGCGTCGTTGACGTAGCCTGCCCAGTTGGCTGGGGTGATGGTGTACGGCTCGTTCATCAGGTCAAAATCGACATTTGGGCTGTTCTTGAAGGTGGTCGCCATCAGCGTCCAGAACTGCACGAAATTCGCTTCCGGCACCGCGGCGCTGCCGACGACCGCCTGGGCGGTGCAGCTGGCGCCGGTGATGGTCGTGCAGCGATTGCCATAATTGTGCAGATCGAGCATCGCGCGGACGTTGTGCTGGGCCAGCAGCTTCACGAGGTACTGGATATAGCCGAGATAGGTGGCGTTGAAGGGGCGGCCCAGCACCGGCTGCAAACGCTCCCAAGAGAACGGAATGCGCGCGATGGTCATGCCCCGGGAGACATAATAGGTGATCTCGGCGGCATTCGGGACCGCATAGTCCGTGTTGGCCACCCCGGGCAGCGTGCCGCCGAGCTCCAACCCGGAGAGCGTGACGCCGTTGGCCGCCGCGGCCGGGGGGACCAGGTTATAAGGCGAGCGCGCCGCCGCGGGCACCGCCAGTAGCAGCAGCAGCCCGGCGATAAGCTGGCACCTCAACTTGTTGACATGGAGCGTTGTAGACATGTTGACGTCCTTCAAAAAAGCGCCCGATCGGCCGGCCAAGCAGACGATCGGCAGCGTGTGGCCGGCGGGTGCGGCGGCACCGGTGTTAGTCGCGGCAATTTCTTTGGTGAGGGACCCTCGCGGGCGTGGTGGTGGTCAAGTCCGAGGCGCTGCAGGCCCAGCCGTCGGCCCCGGCGAAGGGCATGGTCACGGCGCCAGTGCCTCCCGGGTTGCGGCGGACGGTGATGGCGAGGGCGGCGGTGCCGTTGCTGAGCACCGGCGCGGTGCTGCTGGCGAAGGGCTTGGCGAGCCCGAGCCGCCAAAGGAGCGCGAGAAGGGTGCGTTTCATGTGAGCCTCCATGTGGGAGGGCACCCCGTGTCAAACGCGGTGAAATTGGCATTGCCGCCAGGCGCGACGATCACGGCGGTGGCCGCGCCGTAGCTCTCGGTCTGATCGGGCGGATAGCATGACGAGTAAGGCTGCATGGTCGAGAACACGAAGTGGATAAACGCTGTCATAGCGCCCCTGGCTACAGCGCCGCCTCCCCTGGCGGCTATCCGTCCGCCGGCGCCTCTCCCGGCGGCTATCGGCATTAAGCCCTATGCACTACCTTGATTATGGTCCTCGCCGGCATCAAGCCGCTACGTCTTGAGCCACTCGCCTGTGAGGCGGACAAGTGACGGCGCAAGGCCCTACGACTAAGCCGCACTGCCGGACGATCAATCCAACGCTCAAATAACGTTGCCGCCGGCAGCGTCACGACCAGACCAACAATTAAGGCCACGAAAGATGCGCCGACGACTCCCAGCACAGGCTCTGTGTTAACAAACAAACTGCATCCGAGCGTCGCCATAATCGGGAAATGTACCAGATAGAGGCTAAACGATATACGCCCAAGATATTGGGGCACACGCGTAGCCAGTATATTGTGCACAACCGGAAGATTAAGCACGCCGACAAAAACTAGGATCGCCCCGATCTGGTTCGTAAACTGAAATGTGCCTGGCGTATGGCCAAGGAACCATATTTTGTGGAGCCACAACACGGAGCCGATTGCAGTTAAGCGACAAAGGAGAACTCCACTGATCAAGGCAAGGGTACCGGCGCACTGCCCAATCCAGCCAACCCTACGTGGATAAATTCCAGCCAGCATAAAGCCGATCACAAATAAGAAAATCTGGTTGGCCCCGGCAAACAAGGCAAAAGTAACAATTAAAATTCCTCTTATGGAACGATTGCGTTGTCCTATCAAACTTAGCACAAGGCAAACTAAGGATCCCACAAGCTCGATGTTCAACGTCCATACCGGAGCATCGAACGCGTTATTGAGGCTTTGTAACTCTATTACGCGATGCAATGCGCTAAACCTTTGATAGCCGAGCAGCAAGCTATTGAACAAGGCATCATGCGTTACTGCCGCTATCGTTGGCTTTGTCAGCATTAAGGCGCCAAGCCACTTCGTTGATCCAGAAATTTTAGCAGCCGCGAAATGCGCGTTATAATCGAATGCCAGTAATAGACCAGCTATAATAACAGCTGTGACGGTAGGTATCCACAGTCGGATCAATCTTCGCCAAACGCCAATAGCGAAGCTATCAATTCTCTCGTAGGCTGCCCGCAATACGAAACCGCTCATCAAGAAAAATATATAAACCGCGCTGTATCCATTTATCAGAAAAATGAATGGTGTATTTGCTAAAAAGGCCTGCCAACCAGGCATTGTCGCTGGGTACCAAGGCACAGTGCCCGCCATCGCCAAAACGGGCATAAAAGCCATCACGTAATGCAGAAGGACGACTTGGAGTGCCGCTAATCCGCGTAAGCCGTCGAGATAATTCAGTCTGACAGACTGCCCAGGATTAATGTCCATTGGCAGGCTCAGCGCTTCACATCGTTCCTCTTCTCCGCTCGACGAACTGTGAGGGGAGTAAGTGGCGGGATCGATTTGATTCATGTTTCGTCCCTACTATTTTGCTCTATTTTTGTTTTTGTTTTTTCTCCAACGAGCCCATAAATCAGTGAGGGCTGAAGCAAAAGTTCAGATCGTTAGAATCCCTTCGCTGGCCTCAAAAGTCAATAAGAATCCATCCTTGGCCTCCCCCCTGACTCGCGCGACCGCATGGTATGGCGAGCTGGCGCGGCCGGCTCAGCGTCTCCCTCGGTTTCACCCAGCCACAGCGCGCGGTATCGCGCGCGATACCGCGTCCACCCCCTCGCGCCGGCGCCATCGCGAACACCACGCCGCAGCGTAGGCGACCAAGGTTTTCGAGGGTTCAGGCTCCTAGCGACGGAGCATGAAATGAAGCATCAAGCCCCTCCCAACCATGACCTGGACCGGCGAGACCAAGCATTCGCTGAAGCCGCGACGCCGGCCCCGGTTCACGATCAGCACGATAACGATCTTACCGAGGCACAACCCGAACCCACCGATCCGTTAGCCCGGCGCGTTTACGCGCTCTCCGAGGCGGGCCTGATCTTCGGCCGCAGGGCCCGCCCGATCGCCGCCGAGCTGAACCGCGATGGTCTTCCCGGCCCCGGTGGGCGCCCCTGGGGCGACACCACGATCCGCGGCCAAATGGACCGTGGCACCGGTATTCTTAACAACACGCTCTACATCGGCCAACTCACCTGGAATCGCTGCAGCTATGTGAAAGACCCCGCCACCGGCAAGCGCGTGGCCCGGCCGAACAACGCTGACAAGCATGAGGTCGTGCCCGTGCCCGAGTTGCGGATCATCGACGACGAACTCTGGCAGAAGGTCAAAGCGCGGCAAATGGCGGTCCGCACCGAGATGCGGCAAGGATGAGCGCGGCAATCCGCTCAACCGGGTCCACCGCCGCAAATTCCTCCTCAGCGGCCTGCTGTCCTGCGGCTGCTGCGGCGCGCCTTATGCCATCCTCGCGCAGGACCGTTATGGCTGCGCCAACCGGCGCTCCCAGGCGACTTGTGACAATGCCCGGACCATCAGCCGGCAGCGGATCGAGGACCGGGTATTAGCGGCCCTGAAAAGCCGCATGCTCACCCCGGAGCTGGTCGCGCATTTCATCAAGACGTTCGAAGCCGAGATGACGCGCCACCAACGGGAAAGCGGCGCCACCACGGCGCGCCTGAACGCTCAACTGGCCGCCGTCGAGCGCCGGCTACAAGGCGTGCTGCGGGCGATCGAGAACGGCGCTTGGAACGACAGCCTTAAAAGCAACGGCTCAATGAGCTGGAGGCCGAGAAACGGCAGCTGCAGGCACAGCGCGCCAGCGCAGAGACGTCAGACAACACGGTGCGGCTGCACCCGAACGCGGCGGCGCTGTATGCCGCGAAGGTAGCCGACCTGCAGGCCGCGCTGAACGACACCGCCATCCGCGCCGAAGCCGCCGAGAGCCTCGGCAGTCTGATTGAGAAGGTGGTCCTGACGCCCGACGGTACCGCACCTGACGGCTTGGCCGCCGAAACTGCACGGCGACTTACTACTTCCGGCTTGAAGACCGCGTTCCTGCCGATCCATGTCGCGCGCGAGAATGCCCTCGAATGGGCGTCGAAACTGTCGGTGCGGGTGATGGCACAGATGTTCAGTTCGTCTTCACCACTGTGCCGTGCTCGGCCTCGTGAAGTATAAAACCTTCCAGCGGATCGACCTCGTCTTTCCAGGGTGCGCGTTGCAGGACCTGGGTCACGTCGGCATAGCCGGCCTGCCAGCGCGCGCGGATGCCTGCCTCGGTGAAGTCGATATCCTTGGTGTGGCCCTCCGAGCCGATCGTCGGTGCGAGCAGGCGCACGATATGCATCCGCGTCAGGCACCCGTACTGTGCCAGTTCGCTCACCTCGTTGCTCCGGCGTGCCTGCTCTGGGAGTTTCCGCACCAGTTCGGCAATGACGTGACGCAGGCGATGAATCTGCTTCTGCCGCATGATGTGGCTGTGCGCCCGGCTGGCGTACTGCACGTCCTTCTGCCTTGTTATCACTTCAGCCATCGTTTGCGGCTCAGGCCCTGTCGGGTTCCATACATGCACGACGAATACGACCGCACTTTGCCGCGGCGTATCGTCGAACACCGCCTCGACGGGGGTGTTGGAGAGGATGCCGCCGTCCCAGTAGAGCTGGCCGTCGATCCTGATCGCCGGGAATGCCGGCGGCAGCGCGCCGGACGCCATAACGTGGTCAACGGTGAGTGCCATGTCGCGACTGTCGAAATAGTGCATCATCCCGGTGCCGACATTCGCCGCCCCCAAGGTCAGCCGCGCATCCTTGCCGTTGATCCGGTCGAAGTCGACCAGCTCGCCAAGCGTGCGGCGCAGCGGCTGGGTCGAATAGTAGCTGGCCCTCTCGGCGCCGAGGTGCCAAACGGTGTTGAGGAACGCCAGCGGATTCGGGGCGAAGAAATTCGGCAATCCACCCGCGACGGTGCACCAGTTGGCGAGGCTGGTTCCCATCCCGGGCCACGACGCGTACCAACCGGCCAGGCCCCCCTGGGTCACCCGTTGCCAGAAATCCTTGAGGCGGTTCAGGCGCTCGGCGACGGCATTGCCGATGATCAGGCTGCCATTGATGGCACCGATGGAGGTGCCGATCACCCAGTCCGGTTCCAGTCCCGCCTCGTGCAAGGCGTGATACGTGCCGGCCTGGTACGCGCCAAGCGCGCCGCCGCCTTGCAGGACGAGGACGATGCGGTCGGCCGGCAGGCCGTGACGACTCACCCGGTCACGCGTGTCAGGCGTGGTGAGCATGGTCGATGCCTCCCGGGATGGAGCCTGGACGTTCTGGATCGGCCTGCGGGTCACGCAGCCGGGTCGACAGGAGCGCTGCGGCCAGCAGGCTCGCGGCCACGCCGACCACGCAGGCGGTCCAGCCGAGCCGGTCGAAGACCTGACCGAGCAGGAAGCTGCCGACGAGCCCGCCCGTGAAATAGAAGGCGAGATAGAGTCCGCTCGCGGCGCTGCGTGCCATGCTCGCCGTGCGACCGACATAGCCGGTCGCCACGCCCTGCGCGAAGAAGGTTCCACATGCGACCAGGACCATCCCGGCCACGACCAGGACCAGATTTGGGGCCAGCACCAGCGCGAGACCGGCCCCGGCGAGCGCGAGCGACGCCTGGAGGGCCCGCCGCGTGCCCACCTTGCCCGCGAGCCTGCCAGCCAAGGGCGTGGTGAGCACCGAGGGCAGAAAGGCGAGATAGCTCAGGCCGACCGCCATCATGCCGAGCCCGAGCGGCGGCCGCACGAGGACGAAATTGACGTAGGTGAACAAGCCGATGAATGCGAACAGGATGCAAAAGCCGATGGCGAAGGCGGGCCAGAGAGCGGGGGCGCGCAAATGGGCAAGTGCTGCGACAAAGGGCGGCATGCGGCTTTCCTCTGGCTGCTCCTCGCGCGGCGTCCTGTGAAGCGTCACGGCGGCAAGAAGCGCACCCGCCAGGTTGAGCAGCGCGAAGGCGCGAAAGTTCGTGGCGAGACCGAAATGTGACGCAAGACCGGCCGCCATGATCCGGCCGATCAGATTGCTCGCGACATTGCCGGTGATGTAGGCCGCGAAGGCGCCAGCGGACGCCTTCGCGCTGCAGGACTCGCCGAGATAGGCGAGGGTCAGCGTGAAGGCCGTGGACATGCATAGACCCTGTGCCACGCGCAGCAGCGCGAATTCGGCAAGGCTGTGCGCGGAAGCGAGCAGCGCCGTCGGCACCGAAAGCACGACAAGGCTGGCGATGATTCCCGCCCGGCGTCCGAGACGGTTGCCGGTCAGCGCGACACCGAGCCCGGAGATCGCCATGCCCAGCGTGCAGGCATTCACGGCCACCCCAATGGCGGCGGGCGGGACGCGATACGCGGTCGCCAGCATGGGCAGGATCGCCTGCGTCGCGAACAGGTCGACCAGTGTCAGAAAGGCGATCGCACTGATCACCGCCGACCGTCTCAGCGCGGCAGCGTCATGAATGTGGGTACGCATCGCCTTTGCAGGCACGATGATCGAGGGCAGCATCGGCGGCTCCAGATCGCCTCGCCGGCGCGCGGGTCTGCGCCGGCCGGATGGCGTTTACATCATGTGCGGATTGCCAGTTGTCTCCGGGAAGAGGTCCGCCGAGAGCAGCACCACTGGCTCGCTTCCGGTGTTCTTCCACCAGTGCGAGGTGCTGCTCAGCTCAGCCGTCACGTCGCCGGGCCCGTGCACGATCGGCACCGAACAGGTGCTCGCATATTCCTTGATCGTACCGGAGATGATGTAAATGATTGCTGGCCGATTTGCGTGGCTGTGCCAGGGCACGACACCGCCGGGTTGCACCACAAGCTTACGCAGGCGCAGCAACCGCCCGTCGATATGGACCGGCTGTTTTGCCAGGTCGATCGAGGTGAGCACGGTATCGGTCACCCCTGCGCCCGGGGTATGATTCTCCGGGCGTACACCGACTCCCGACTTGCCGGCGGGGCAGGCGGCGGCGAACACCCTGCCGGGGGCGGCCGCCAGCATGGCGAGGCCGAGCATCGCGACACTGCGCCCCGTGAACGAGCGCCGGCCCTTATCTGTCTGCAATCTCGTCATCTGCGCGTTCCCCTTTGTTAGCAGCCTGGGTTGCCGCGCGAACCAAGGTTCGCGCGGATCATGACCCGCTACGAATACTCTTGCCGCGTGTGTTCGATACGCCGAATTCAAAAAAAAGTCGCTTCGAATTCATAATAGGGGTGGCTAGAGTCGTCATTGACCCTGATCAACTGCGGCCGGCGGGACTTAAACCGGTCGGGCCGGCAGGTGCAGAAAGATCACACCGGCGCCCTGCAGATGAGCTAGAAATCCTCAACTTCTAAACCACCTGCGGGGGCGATCGTAAGCACAGGCACGCACTCGAAGCAGCACGCGCGCCGGTCGACCGGATCGAGATCAAGCCGGCGGTGACCATGCCACTTATACCGAACGCCTATTATGAGCGCCCATCGCATCCCCCACGGTCATCTCTTCCGACGGTAGATGACAGAATTCTCAGACAATAGCGCTTCCCATTTGGTCGCCCAGATCGATGAAGGCCATGGTGTCGCTCTTGCCGCGCAGCTCGCTTGAGACCCCAGTACGTTCGTCATGTCCGTTTGCTCCAGACGCATCACGCCACACTCATTTGGATGTCCTGCAAGTCGATGTCGGCTTCGTGCGCCAATGCCTTCGATGCGGTCGTCGCAAGACCGCGCGCCATTGGCGTCGACCACATCGCACTGGAGGTCGGAGACATCGAAGAGGCTCTGGCGTTCTACGGCAATCTCTTCACGTTGTTCATATCGTGACCCAAGCCCATCCGACGGATCTGCAACGCCTCCGCCACGGCAGCCAACCAAAATTTCCGTGGCTATCCTTGCAACTGCGTCAATATTTTTACGTCATTTTTGTAGAGTTATATTTATTGCAGGTGCTCCATGCTATGAACATGCACGATGGTGTTCTGGCATGAATTTCCATGGTCGACTTAAGATTGCGTTGGAGAACATAGCCCAAATACCGGCGGTTGGTTTCGCCCCCATTGAACACGAGCTTTATTCGGAAGAAATCAACACCGATCGCCGCCCGAAAATCTCGGTAGGTTTAACCTGATCCATCGAGTGCGAGCTATGGCGCTTCCTTTCGCGAAGGCTCAACGCGCCCCGCAGACGAAACCAGCATTGGATGTGCCAATGATGTACCAAGACCTGCAACATCGGCACAAGACACAGGACGCCGATGCCAAACACGTCATCGCAATTATCGGTGCTGGCTTCTCCGGCACAATGGCCGCAATTCATCTTAGGCGTGAATTGCCGCCAAATTACGTTGTCTATCTCTTCGAGCGCACCGGCCGCTTCGCACGTGGCCTGGCCTATGCCGCTTCCGGGACACCGCATCTGTTGAATGTGCGTTCAATAAATATGAGCGCTTTTCCGGAGGATCCGGAGCATTTCGATCGCTGGATGGAACAGGAAGCCGGGCGGTTCCCCAACGAAATCAAACGCACCGAGGCAGGTACTTTCGCGACCCGCCGCCTCTACGGACGTTACCTCCGCAGGCTATTGTACGAGGAGCTTAAAGCGTCCGGGGGCCGGGTCCGCCTGGCTGCGGACGACGTCATTGCTTTGGAACATGCGCCTGCGGGCTGGCGACTCACCTGCGCCAGCGGCCGCGACATCACGGTCTCGGGCCTTGTTCTGGCAGCAGGCAATCTACCGTCCAGCCGGCCGTGCGACGGTGTCGTATTTCACGATCCATGGACGCCGAGCGCCATGTCAGACTTGCGTTTGAATGAGCCGGTGCTCATCGTCGGCACGGGTTTGACCATGATCGACCTTGCTTTGGGTATGCACAGACAGGGGTTTTGCGGGCCGATTATCGCGGTTTCGCGCCGCGGGCTGGTGCCGCAAAGCCACGATCAAGTCGAGCGCACCTGGCCCACGCCCGGGTTCACCGCCGCGCAGCGCACCTCATTGGCCGCCCTGCTCCACCGCCTGCGCACTGAGGTGCGTGAGGCAAAGCGGCATGGCATCGGCTGGCGAGCCGTGGTCGATAGCTTGCGTCCAATCACGGCCGAGCTCTGGAGAGGTTTGCCTTACGACCAAAAGCGCCGTTTCCTCCGTCACCTTCGACCCTACTGGGACATTCATCGCCACCGCATGGCCCCTCCCGTCGCTGCGCAGTTTGAAGCCTTGATCGAGAGCGGCGCGTTGCGCACCAAACGCGGACGCGTGCATGGCATCGAGATATTTGGCGCCCACGCCTCCCTCATCTTGCAGGATCGCAAGACAGGCAGTTTAGGCTCAGGACCCATTAATCTCTTGCGTCGGCGCGGTTTGCTGTGATTCTGGACATGGCGAAGGGGGCTTCGCCATGTCTGATGTATTCCTGCTGAGTGAGCGCCAGATGGCGCGGATATCGCCGTTCTTTCCGCTGCCA
>DATJHR010000175.1:0-14644 GCA_035493735.1 Acidocella sp. | reverse complement strand
CCCGAAGGTACCGATCATCTCCGAAATCCGTCCCTGGGCAACGCGGCGCAGCATTTCCATCTGACCGAGCCGCAGATGCGCATGGACGACGCCAAGCCCCACCGCGAGGTCTGGAAGGCTTTCGGCCGTGACGAAGGGGATCGCATGCTCATCCCACCGGATGTCCACCGGCGCGCTTACGGGTGCATCATCGAGTGGGAGGTTGGCCAACCGCTCCTCCAATGTTCGCAATTCCGGTACCGGCAGGCGCGCAGCCCGCCATACGAGGCTGATCAGTCCGGCGATGCCGCGCACACGGTCAATGGCGGATGTCATCGCGGCCGTTCACGTTCACTTGCTCGATCCAGTCCGCGATCTGTTCACGAGCCAATCTTCCAGAGCCGCATTTTTGCATGATTTCCGCACATGATCGTCGAATGCCGGGCTCGTTCAGCAAGGTGGACAGTGCTTTGGTCCAATGCCCGAGCGGAGCGCGCGGCGCCAGCTTGAGACCCACGCCAAGGGCGATGGCGCGCATCGCGTTGTCGGTCTGTTCAGCGGTAAAGGGGGTGAACAGTTGCGGTGTGCCGGCCTCCAGCAACAGGCTGATGGTACCAATGCCGCCAGCATGCACAAACGCTGCAACCCGCGGTGCCAACAGATCGTACGGCACGTAGGTGGCATGGAAGGCAAATTCCGGCAACATGTCGGGCAACTGGTCCCGGAACGGCGTTGCAAGTATGGCACGCCTGCCCAAAGCCTCGCAGGCACCAAGCGCGCGATCGAAGAATAACCGACTGCTGGCCACGCCCGAGCCGGGCGTGAAGGCGATCGGCGGCGAACCCGCCTCGATGAAGGCAAGCAGCGCCGGATCCAGTTCGCCAGTTCCCCCGGTGGGCAATTTGGGAAATCCGGTGCAGACGGTGTTGGCCGGCCAGTCTGGGGCCGGTGCTGCGAACCACTCAGGAAAGGCGCAGATCACCCGCCCGGGCGAGTGCAGCCAGGTTCGGCTGATGCTGCGGACCGGTGGCAGGTCGAGCGAGGCGCGCAACCGATTCAAATCCGGCGCAATGATCGGATCGCTAACAAGGCGCTCGATGAGGTTGAGCAAAATACGCACGGCCCAGCTGGGCAAGATTTCGAGCCCCGGTAAAATCCCGCAAGGCGGGGCTTTTGCCGATAACAGGGCGATCGGGGAAAGATGTATCGTGGCCGCGGGATTGCCAAATTTTTCCTGCGCGAGGCGTACCCAAAGCGCCAGGGAGTTGCCAACCAAAATGCTCTCGCCGGGGCGGATATGTGCCGTAAGGGCCGTGTAGCCCTGTTGCATGCTGGGGCTGAGATGCCGCCAGCTGGCGCGCACGCCGCGCCAAGGGTTTTGCCATACCTCCTGGTCGCGAACGCCTGCGAGATATTGCGCGGTACTTAGAACCGAGGTGAAGGATAAGCCCGCGCGTTCAACATGTTCCTTAAAGTATTCACAGGTAAGGAACTGAACTTCATGACCGCGCTGCGCCAAGGTCTGCCCGATCGCGATATGGGGATAAACGTGGCCGTAGGTTCCAACAGTGGAAATCACGATATGCATAAGATGGTACCCCGAAGTTCATCGGCCCGCAGTGCCGTCTGGTAACTGTGCCCACAAAATCCCGCCTTTCACGCCATCGGAGATCGCTTGAGCGGCGCCCAAGCTGTGAATGCAATGCTGACGACGTCGACAATTGGCCACAGAAATTCTGCAGCGCTACAAAATCATGGTTGGCAAATTACTAACTGTACGTTTAGTATTCTTAAGTTAGTGAACGTCAAGTTAAAATCTCTTGAGGTGAAGAGATCGTAGCTTGAGGGCCGTTCAAGTTGCGGAGGTAACGCTGATGACGTCATATTTGACCATCGGCATCGGAGATTCAGCAAAGTCATAAAACTTTTACAACTAAAACATCTAACGATGTGTTTTACTGCATTTAAGCTGAGCATCACATCAAGGCCATCTCTGAATAGTCCAAGAATTCATTTCTGGCATATGCCAAGTTACTTTGTTCTAAATGAACTTTTGGGCGTGCCGTTGGTGTAAGCGCTCGCAAAGGGGCAGGTAAATGAGCAGTCCGTTTGACGATCAAGAGTCGCTTTATTTCACGCTCGTGAACACGCATGAGCAATACTCCATCTGGCCACTCTTCCTTGACGTGCCGGCTGGCTGGACCGTTGCCGCCGGCCCGATGTCGCGCGCGGATACGCTTGCTTGGATCGATAGGGCATGGACCAAAGTCCGCGTCGTTGCGGACGGTTCCGGGGGATAAGCTTATGAACGACGATAGTTTTTCTCGCCTGGGCAGCCTCGAAAAAATTTCCGCTGCGCCGTTCGTTCGATCCTCATTGCCTCAGGATGATGGCTGGTTTCCGCTTACCATCGCCCAGCGCGGCATGTGGTTTGCGCACCGGATCGCCCCAAGGAAGGCCGTTTTCAATCTCGCGGAACTGATCGAAATCCACGGTGCCATCGATGTTGGGGCATTCTATGCCGCCCTTCGCCAAGTCACGCTCGAAGCCGCAGCAACCCGCTTGCGCTTCACCGAGATCGGCGGTGAACCGCTGCAATCGGTCAATCCTGAAGTAAACGGCATCATGCCGTTCACCGATCTCAGCCATGAGGCGGACCCCTGGGCCGCGGCACTCAAACGGATGTCGGAAGAGTATCGGCTCCCGCACGACCCCTCGCGGGATCGACTTTGGGCGTCTGGACTCTTCAAGGCCGCTGACAACCGGTATTTTTGGTATCATCGCAGCCACCATATTCTGATCGATGGTTTCGCAGGTGGCCTCATCGCCCGGCGCCTTGCGGAACTTTACGGTGAACTGCATGAGGGTCGCATCCCGGAACTGGTCCCCTTCGGGCCATTGAACGAGCTGGTTGCGGAGGACCATGCCTATCGTGAGTCTGACCGTTACGAGCTTGATCGACATTACTGGGTGAATGCCTTTGCCGATAAGCCGCTGCCTGTCAGTCTTGGTCATTACAGGCCAGCGCTCGAAGGCGGCCTGCTTCGCCGGTCGACGGTGCTGGCGCCGGATTTTGTCGACGCGCTGCGTGGCGCGGCCCGCGCCGCACAAGGCAGCTACCCGCAACTGATGATCGCGGCGATTGCGATCTATTTTTATCGCATGACCGGGGTTGAGGATCTGGTGCTAGGTCTGCCGGTGACGGCACGCAGCAACGGCCGGCTGCGCCGCGTGCCGTTCATGGTCGCAAATGCCGTGCCATTGCGGCTCAACATCAAACCCGCCGATACTGTGGCCGATGTGGTGCGGCAAGTTGGGAAACGCGTGCGTGAAGCACTGCGCCATCAGCGTTACCGCTATGAAGACCTGCGTCGGGATCTGAATCTGCTGAGTGAAGGAAGGCACTTGTTCACCTCCATGGTGAACATTGAGCCGTTCGACTATGACCTGCGTTTCGGCGATGCGCCGACCTCGGTCCATAATCTGTCGAACGGTTCGATTGAAGACCTTGCCTTCTTTGTTTTCGACCGCGGCGATGGCCGGTCGGTGCATGTCAATGTCGACGCCAATCCGGAGATCTATGACGGTGACGAGCTTGTCGCACATGTCAGCCGGCTCGAGCGGATGCTTCATCAGATCGCCGCCGACGTAACCATTCCGGTCAGCCGCATTGCGCTGCTCGATGAAGGTGCCCGGGCGCGAATTTTAGAAGCTGGCAGCCAAGCGACGCCGGACTCGGCACTACGCTTCATGCCGGAGGATTTCGAACGCCAGGTGCGTGAGACGCCTTGGGCGGTGGCGGCGGTGTTCGAGCAGCATAGCATCACGTATCGCGAACTCGATGAGAAGGCGAACAGGATCGCCAACGCGCTGCGGGCGAGGGGGGCTGAACCCGAGCGCATTATCGGGGTCTGCATGCCGCGCGGCATCGACATGTTGGCTGCCCTGCTCGGCGTGATCAAATCAGGGGCTGCCTATCTGCCGCTGGACCCGGATCTGCCAGCGGCGCGCCTCAAGGCGATGACGTCGGACGCAGCGCCGCTTCTGATCCTGGCCGCGGCGGAGACGGCGGAGGCGGTGGCGCCACATCCGGTGATGTTGATGAAGGAAGGGGCTTTTGTAGAATTTCCGGCTGAACCACCTGTTGTCGTCCGTTGGCCCGAGTCTCCGGTCTACGTCATCTACACCTCCGGCAGCACCGGCAAGCCCAAGGGGGTCGTGCTGACCCACGTCAATCTGGCGAATTTTCTCGGCGCCATGGCGAAAAATATCCCGCTCGACCCATCGGACCGGATGTTGGCGGTGACCACGATCAGCTTCGATATCGCGGCCCTCGAACTCTATCTGCCGCTACTGGCCGGCGCCCGGGTCATTCTGGCGCCGCGCGCATTGCGCCAGCACCCGCCGGCGCTGGCGCGGCTGATCGCGGTAAGCGGCGCAACCATCATGCAGGCGACCCCCTCCTTATGGGACACGTTGACGGGCATTGAGGTCGAGGCGCTGCGGTCAATGCGTATTCTGACCGGTGGCGAGGCGCTCCCGGAGGCCCTGGCCAGCCAGTTGCTCGCAGTCGGCGCCGAGGTGATTAATTTGTACGGTCCGACCGAGACCGCCATCTGGTCGCTGATCCACCCGGTCCAGGGGGCAGGGGCGCCGGCGATCGGCAGGCCGATCGACAGAACGCAAGTCTTCGTTCTCGATGCCGGGTTGGCTCCGGTTCCGGAGGGGATCATCGGCGAGCTTTACATTGCCGGCGCTGGGCTGGCGCGCGGCTATCTCAACCGTTCCGGCCTGACGGCCGAACGTTTTGTCGCCAACCCGTACGGTCCGCCCGGCAGTCGAATGTACCGCACCGGTGACCTCGCCAGAATTGAAAATGGCGTGCTCTACTTCGTCGGCCGCGCCGATACGCAAGTGAAACTTCGTGGCTTTCGTGTCGAACTTGGCGAGATCGAGGCCGTGCTTGCGGCCGAGTCCGCGATTGCTCAGGCGGCGGTGGTCCTGCGCAAGGGCCACCTGATCGGCTATGCCGTTCCGGTCTCGCCGGAGATCGTGCTTGATTTTGATCAGCTGAAGCGCGCGCTCGCCCAGCGCCTCCCGGACTATATGGTGCCGGCGTTTTTCGTTCAGCTGACGGAAATGCCGCTGTCGCCCGCGGGCAAGCTCGACCGAAACGCCTTGCCTTTGCCCATGCTTGCCGCGGCATCCAGCCGGGTCGATCGAACGCCAACTCAGGAAGTTCTGGTCTCGCTGTTCTGCGACCTCCTCGACCTCACCGATGTTGATATCGACGCAAGCATTTTCGAACTCGGCGCCGATTCTCTGGTCGTCGCCAAGATCGTCGCGGCGATCCGCAAAATCTTCGGCGTCGATCTGCCGCTGGCAGCGTTGTTCGAAACGACAACCATCGCCGGCTTGGCGGCACTCATCGGCCAGACCGAGCAGCGCCGCGCGCCGATCACGCTGCGGCCGCGGCCGGCACGCATTCCGCTCGGCACCAGCCAGTCGATGATGTTCGACGCATGGCGATCACCGGGCGTCGGCGCCGCCTTCAACATGAATCTGGGCCTCCGGCTGCGCGGCGCGCTCAATGTCGAAGCTCTCGAAGCTGCCGTGAATGATGTCGTGGAACGTCATGAAAGCCTGCGGACATTGATCGATGTCAGCGATGCTCTACCCGCGCAGTTGATCCTGGCGCCGGAACATGCGCGTGTGACGCTGGCGCCTTTGCCGCTGCAGCCTGACGAATTGGCGGAAACCATCAGTGCTGCCGCGCGATTGCCATTCGACGTCACGCAGGAGCCGCCTATCCGTTTGCATCTCTGGGTACTCGGTCCGGATGATCACGTGTTGCTGGTCGTCGTGCAGCACGTCGCCGCCGATGGGGGCTCGCTGGCGCCGCTTACGCGCGACCTGGCGCTGGCCTACAGAGCCCGCCTGGATGGGGCCGCGCCGGCCTGGGAGCCGCTGGCGCTGCAATACGCCGATTACGCCGTCTGGCAGCAGGAGGAGATGAGCAAACTTACCAGCCAGCTGGCGTTCTGGCGCCAAGCCTTGGCGGATCTGCCCGCCGCCTCGCTGCCCGTCGATTATGCCTATCCGGCCTCCATCGGTTTTGCCGGCGACGTGGCGCCGGTCTGGATCGGTCCGGAGCTACATGCGGGTCTCGTCAGCCTCGCGCGCGCCAGCGGTGCCAGCATGTTCATGGTGCTGCAGGCGGGTGTTGCCGCCTTGCTCTGCCGGCGCGGCGCAGGCGAGGATATCCCGATCGGTAGTCCCATCGCCGGGAGGAGCGATGCCGCCCTCGACCCCTTGATCGGCAGTTTTTTCAATTACCTGGTCCTGCGCACCGATCTTTCAGCCGACCCTAGTTTTGCCGAACTGATCGCGCGTATCCGCAGGTTCAACCTCGCCGCCTATGCTCACCAGGATGTCCCTTTCGCTATGGTTACCACCGCCCTGGGCGCACGCCACGGCGGCCCGCGGCAGCCGCTGTTTCAGGTGATGCTGAATTTCCAGAATTGGTCGCAGCTTAAATTCGAGATGCCCGGCCTCGCCGTTACGCCCGAACCGGTCCGGCTGCGGACCGCGCGCTTCGAGCTCACGTTTTTCTTAAGCGAAACGCGCGATGCGGAGGGCAAACCGGCGGGCATCAGGGGAGGGCTCGAATATCGGACCGACCTGTTTCTGCCGGAAACCGCGACGCAGCTTGTGGCTCAGCTGATGACCTTGCTGGACAGTGCCGTTGCCGATCCGGCGACGACCGTTAGCAATCTTCTCCTGGAGGCGTAACCATAATGGCAAAATATCTGCTTGCCGCCACGCCGATGCCCGGTCACGCCGATCCGGTCATTGCCACCGCCGCGGGGTTGGTGGCGCGCGGCCATGAGGTCGTCGTGCACACTGGCAGCTTGTTTCGTGCCGCCGTGGAACGCAGCAATGCAGCTTTTGTTCCGTTGGACCGGGAGATTGATATTGACTACCGCGACATCGACGCGCGCTTCCCTGAGCGCGCCGCCCTGCCGCCGGGGCCAGCGCAAATGCTGTGGGGGATGCGGCATCTTTTCGCCGATGCGATTTTCGCCCAGCATCGGGGCCTTTGCGATATCCTTCACGGTTTTCCGGCGGACGCGATTCTCGCGGATATGATGTTCATGGGGACCTTGCCGCTATTGCTCGGCCCGCGCGCTGCTCGTCCGGTGGTCGCGCATCTCGGGATTTCGTGCCTGGCCCTTTCGGGGGCTGAAGTTGCGTTCTTCGGATCGGGCCTGCCACCCGCGCGCACCGACCAGCAGCGTTTCCGTAACGAAGCCCTCACGACATACATGCAGCGCCAGGTGTTTTCCGGCGTGCAGACCTACATCAATGAGGTCCTGAAATCATCCGGGCTGTCGGATTTGCCGTGCTTCATCACGGATGCAGTCGTCACCTTGCCGGATGCGTATTTTCAGCTCGGCGTTCCGGCCCTGGAATACACGCGCGCGGTGCCCTCCAACATCCATTTCATCGGCGCGTTGCCGGTGCCGGCGCGGCTCTTTGAACCGCCGGCCTGGTGGGGCGATGTCGAACAGGCCCGTGCAGCCGGCCGCAGCATTCTGCTGGTCACGCAGGGGACCATCGCCAGCGCTGACCTCGGCCAGCTGGTGATCCCAACACTGAGGGCGTTCGCGCGCGCCGATGTGCTGGTCATCGCCATCACCAGTGGCGCCGATCCACGGCCGATCGCCGTGACAGCGCCGCCGAATTCGCGGATCGCGCGCTTCATCCCATACGAGACGGTTCTGCCGCAGATCGATCTGCTCATCACCAATGGCGGCTTCGGCGGGGTTCTGCAGGCGTTGACCCATGGCGTGCCGCTACTGGTCGCTGGTGATTCAGAGGAAAAGCCTGAAATCGCTGCGCGCATCGCGCATGCGGGGGTGGGGATCGACCTTGCCACCGGCCGGCCGGACGCCACGCTGATTGCCGCCGGGGCCTCCGAAATTCTGGGTAACCCGGCCTATCACGCGAGGGCTAGCGCGGTCGCGCGCGAGCTGGGCGGTATTGATGCGGTCGGCACGATCGAGACCGTACTCGCCGCGGAGCGCGCACAGGCGCTGGCGACGGCATGAGCCAGGCGCGAACCGATGGGGTACCGCCCTTTCTCTGGTGTGGCCTCCCGACGGCTAAGCTCGATGACCGGAGCCTGGCCCGTTTCGGCAAGGTCCTGGACGACGAAGAGCACGGACGTATCAACCGGCTCCGCCGCGTGCAGGCCCGCCGCGACGCGATTGCGGCTCATGGCCTGCGCCGCCTGTTGCTGGCCTCGCTCACCGGCAGACCCGCCGAATCCTTCCGGTTTTCTGCCGATGGCGCAAGTGGGAAGCCGAAAGCCGCAGGGGTGCCCAGCGTCGATGTCAGCCTCACGCATTGTGACGGTTACGCGGCAGCGGCGGCAGTCGGCATGGGGGGACGGATCGGCATCGATGCCGAACCGCTATGCCGCCATATTGAGCCGGAACTGACGGCGGCGATGACTGCCCCCGGCAAGAAGGGTGTCAGAGGGACACCGATCGTCGTCTGGACGATGCAGGAGGCACTGACGAAGGCCGAAGGGTCCGGCGTTGCGCTCAATGTCACGCGGCTTCAGATCGACCCCTGCGCACCGCGGCTCGTCGCTGCACCGGAAGCGTTCGGGGACCCGGCCTGCTGGAGGCTCGAGCACCATCGCCATGCGGGCTTCACCATTGCCATTGCCATCCGCTTGCATGCCGGGCGATAAAGCGTGCCCGGGAAGCCAACATACTTGCTAGTCGCCGCCGGGGTGCCGTTGGCGATGATGATCGTCTGGCGGGGGCAGCTTCACACCACGCCAGCCCCCGACCCGCTGCCTCTGGTAAACGTGGTGACCGCGAGGACGCAGCAATTATCCGCGAAGCTAGTGATCGCCGGGACGATTGAACCGGTCGTCAAGATCGATCTCGGCGCCCGTGAAGCCGGCACGCTCGCCACCGTGGCGGTGAATATTGGCGACCATGTGACAAAGGGCGAGGTGCTGGCCAGCCTCGATACCGGTCAGCTGGCGCCTGATGTGGCGGCGGCCGCGGCCCGTTTGCGGATGGCTGAGGCCAACGGCGCGGCAACGGCGAGTGCGTATGAAAGGGTCGCCGATATCAGGGCGACGGGCGCCATCGCCCCCGAGCAGATCGACGATCGAGCCGCGGATGCGGCCGCCCAGCAAGCCAACATCGGGATCGCCAAGGCCGATCTGGCGGCGGCGCAGGCGCGCCTCGCGGATGCCGCCGTCATGGCGCCGACGGATGGCGTTATCGCCGCCCGCGATGCCGAAGTCGGGCAATATGCCGCCCCCGGCGGGCCGCCATTGTTTACCTTGATCGGAAATCAGGGCCTGATTTTCCGTGCCACGGTCCCACAGGATCAGATCGCATTGATGGCGCCAGGCATGGCGGTGACCCTTGATCTTCCCGGCGGCACGGTGACCGGCAAAATGATCGGCGCCGATCCTGCGGTCGATGCCGCGACACATCTCGCCACCGTGCGTGTCGCGTTGCCGCGGAATTCCGCCTTGCGCGCCGGCGCATTTGTCGAGGCCAGTGTCGATCTTGGCCGCCACACGCAGATGGCGCTGCCGCAAACCGCCTTGGTGGCCGGTGCAGGCGGATTTCATGTCGTCGTGGTGGAGCACGGCGTCGCCGTGTTCCACCCGGTGACGCTCGCTTCCCTGCCGGGCAATGCATCGTCCCTGGTCCCCATCGCCTCAGGCGTTGCCCCAGGTGACGTGATCGTCGCGGATGCCGGCGCAAGTCTATTTAACGGCCAGCGGGTAAGACCGGTCGATTGATGCCGGTTGAGCCTGATGACGGTATGGCCGCTGCAGCGCGCGGCCGTGGCGGTTTCATGAGAAACCTGTCGGCGCATGCAATCCGCAACCCGATGCCGGTTGCCGTTCTGTTTCTGGTCTTAGCGCTGGGTGGTGTGCTCGGGTTTCGCGCCTTGCCGGTTACGCTTAGCCCCGACACGTCGTTTCCCGTGGCCGTGGTCACAGCGGCCGATCCAGGGGCCGACCCTGCGGACCTTGCGCAATCGGTCACGGAGCCGATCGAGGACGCCGTTGCGACGATCGCCGGCGTGCATCATGTGTTGTCGCAGACAGCCTCGGGCATGGCCACTATCACGGTGGAATTCAACATCGGCGTTAATCCGGACGCGGCGATTGCCGCCGTCCGCGCGGCGGTCGACACCGCGCGAGAACGGCTCCCGCCGGGGCTGCAACCACCTGGCGTCGCTGAGCTAAAAACGCAAGGCGGCCCCGTTCTGACCTATGCCGTCGCCGATCCGTCGCTGTCGGTGCTGGCACTCAGCCAGCTCATGCGGACCAGGGTGATGGGCACCCTTTCGGGCCTGCCGGGAGTCGCTACGGTTACGGCGCTTGGCGCACGATCACCGGAAATTAGCATTGCCGCCGACCCGGCGCGGCTGGCGGCGTTTGGTCTGACGCTGCCGGCGTTGGACCGGCAGATTCGGGCGGCGGTCGGGGTTCCGCAGTCAGGTACTGGCATTGTGAACGGTACAGCCGCGCCGGTCAGTACGGGTGCCGCTTACAATTCGGCGGCATCGCTCAGCGGCTTGCCCATCGCGCTTGCGTCGGGTGTATCGGTGCCGCTTGGCGCCATCGCGTCGGTGCGGAAAGATGCGGCGCCGGCCGTTACGCTGGCACGGTTGGACGGTTCGCCGGTGGTTGCCTTCGCGATCTGGCCGTCTCCGGGGAGTGACGCGCTAAGGCTCGCCGGCGCTGTGCAGGTGGCGCTGAACGATCTGACCGTGAGTCACCCCGGACTGGTGTTCACCCGTGTCGCCGGCACGGTGGATGATACGCGCTCGAGCTATGACACCGCCCTTGAGGCGCTCCTCGAGGGGCTGCTTCTGGCGGCGGCGACCGTATGGCTGTTTCTGCGCGATCTTCGCGCGACCGTGATCGCGGCGCTGGCGATGCCGCTTTCCCTGTTGCCGGTGTTTGTGGTGCTGATGCTGCTCGGCCAGAGCCTGAACTCCATCACTTTGCTGGCATTGGCGTTGGTGGTGGGCATTCTGGTCGACGATGCCATTGTCGAGATCGAGAATATCCAGCGGCATATCGGCATGGGCAAACGACCCTATCGGGCGGCGCTCGATGCGGCGGACGAGATCGGCCCCGCGGTGGTGGCCACCAGTTCCGCGATCATCGCGGTCTTTCTGCCGGTTAGTCTGATGCAAGGAGTCGTGGGGCAGTATTTCAAACCTTTCGGCTTGGCGGTGGCCGTCGCGGTGTCTGCTTCGCTGCTGGTCGCACGACTTTTTACGCCGCTGCTTGCGGCATTTTTTCTTACCCCGCGCCCGCAACGACACGGGCCGGGATCGACCGTCGGCTGGCTGCCGGACTACCGCGTCTGGCTCAATCGAGGACTTGCCAATCCCGGCACCTGCCTGGTCGTCACCGGCGCCGTTCTGGCGCTGACCGTGCTGGTCGCGCGCCTGCTGCCGATCGGTTTTCTGCCGGTACAGGACCAGGATGAATCGCACGTTGCCCTCATTTTGCCACCGGGCAGCACCGTCGAGACCGCGGATTTGGAAGCCGCCGGACTGAGCCGGGTTCTGCTTGATGCCGCTCGTCTACACCGGGATATCAAGAGCGTTTTTACGCTTAGTGGTGGCGGCAACTTTTCTGGCGGTATGGGGGCCAATCCGGCGGCGCCGAATGACGTTGCGATCACCGTGCTGCTCCGCCCCGACCGGCCCGATACGCGGACACAGTTCGAAGCCAAGTTGCGTACAGTGCTCGACCGTGTGCCCGATCTCGACTGGCATATGAGCGACCAGGGCGGTTCTCGTGATGTCGAACTCGATTTCACCGGCGAGGACCCGACGGTGCTCGGCCAGGCGATGCAACATTTGGCCGCCGAGGCCGCGTTCCTGCCCGGGCTGTCGCATGTGCAGACCAGCATGGCGCCTATGCCACGGAAATCAGCATGACTCTGAAGGGGGCATTGGCCACGACGCTCGGGGTCAGCGCCGCCGATCTCGCCAGCACGCTCGTCCGGGCCACCGGCACCGTGCTCCCCGATGCGCCGGTTGTGTCCGAGGCGGGCACGCTGATTCCGCTGCGCCTGAAACTGGCCGGCGCCGCGGATGAAGCTGCACTCGCTCAGTTGCCGATCCAGGCGGGAACAGGCGAGGTGCCGCTGGCGTTGGTCGCTGATCTTGGTATCCGACCTGGCCCGGCCGTGATCACGCGGGTGGATCGCGCGCCGATGGCAGGCATCGGCGCGGATCTGCTGCCGGGTGTAACGCTCGGGCAGGCGTTGCACGAGTTGCGCGCGCTGCCGGCCTATACGTCCCTTGCCGCGGATGGCGTGACCGAACTCGACCTTGGAGCCGCGGAATTCATGCGCAATATGTTCGCGCAATTTGGCGTGGCTCTCGGCGCCGGCCTGCTCGTCCTGCTTGGCGTGATGCTGCTGTTGTTCCGCAATTGGCTGCAGCCGCTGACCGTTCTGGCCGCCCTGCCTCTGAGCGTTGGCGGCGCATTGCTCGCATTGCTACTCGGCGGTTTCGCGCTCGATTTGTCATCCTCGATCGGCCTGCTCGCTTTGCTCGGCAT
Source organism: Acidocella sp. (assembly GCA_035493735.1). Lineage (GTDB taxonomy): Bacteria > Pseudomonadota > Alphaproteobacteria > Acetobacterales > Acetobacteraceae > Acidocella. The sequence goes on along the minus strand of DATJHR010000175.1, from coordinate 2,028 downwards.
CGTTACCAAGAACGCCATCCTGATGGTCGATGCGGCCCTGGCCGGCGAGCGCGCCGGACTGCCGAGGGTGCAGGCGGCACGCGATGCCGGTCTGCGGCGCGCACGGCCGGTGGTGATGACGAGCATGGCGATGGTCGCCGGCATGATACCGGTGACACTGACCAGCAGCGCTGGCGCATCCCTGCGCCAACCGATGGCCTTCGCCTTGATTGGCGGCCTGCTCGCCTCAACCGCACTGAGCCTGTTCCTTGTCCCAGTATTCTACGTGCTGATCGGCAACGTCACCGATCGCCTCGGGCCTGTTTTTGCGAGGTTGGTCACGACCATACCCACGGATTTCGAGTGAAACATGCCGGCCTGATGCTTGTCCTGCCGTTGACGCTGGCGGCCTGTGGCTTGCACACGGAACCGCCGATGGCCTTGGGGTTGCCTCAAACCTTCGAAGGCGTAGCGGTTCCGGGCCGCCCGCGCGTCGATCTTTCGCGCTACTGGACATATTTTGACGATCCGGTGCTCGACCGGCTGGTCGAGCAGGCGGTGGCGCAGAATTTCACACTCCAGGCGGCGAAAGACAGGATAACGGCCGCCGCGGCAATCGGCAGAGCGGAAAATGCCGCGCTGTTGCCATCATTGGACACGGGTGGCAGCGTTGGAACCGAAAAACTATCACCGATCGGCCATGCTTTGCCAGGCGCTTCGTCCGGCCAATTAACGTCCTTCGGTACGCTCGTATCCAGCTGGACCCTACCATTGTTTGGCCGGTTCGGCGCGACCGAAAAAGGCGCCGCCGTCGCGCTGGACACAGCCAGGGCGGCGCGGCAAGCGGCGCAGGTGGCCGTGATCGCGGAGATTGCGGAAGCCTATGTCGAGCTGCGCACCGATCAGCAGGCGCAGCGCCTCCTCCAGGCCGAGCTTGGCGAAGCTGGCCATATCGTGAGCCTCGTCAGGATTCGGGCCGGTGCGGGCGTTGCCAGCGATCTCGACGTCGCGCGGGCGCAAGCTCATGCCGATGGGCTGGCATTCGCGCTGCCCGGTGTGCAGCTGGCCATCAACACGGACATTTCGCGCATCACGGCTCTGGAGGGGCAGACGGCACCGGATGCGAAACTCACGATCGCGGCGCCGATCCCGTCCGTGCCCAAATCCATGCCCGATCTTGTCCCCGCTGATTTGCTGCGGCTGCGCCCCCAAATCATCGAGGCGGAAGCCGAGGTAGCGAGCGATGCCGCGACCCTGGGCCTTGCCACGGCAGACCTTTATCCGCAATTCACCCTGGGTGGCTCGCTCTCCATTCTCACGGCAAGCAGCGCCATCGACTCCCTGACCGGCGCGAAATTGCCGGACAAGCTCACGCTGTTCGGGGCTGGCGCGGGCGTGACGATCCCGTTGCTCGACTGGGGACAACGCTACGACATCGCCAAGGCCGCGCAGGCGAATCTCGCTGCGGAAATCGAAAATTATCACGAAGCTGTGGTTGACGGGGTGGATGTAGTCGATACAGCCCTTGCCGGAATTGCTGCGTCGCGCCTGGAGGTGGCGGCGGCAAGGCGCGAACGGATGTCCGCATCGCGCGCCCTAAACGCGGCGCAGATTTTGTTTGGCCGTGGCCTCACCGGCCTTTCGGATCTTCTTGACGCCGAGCAGCAATGCCAACAGGCGGATATGGATAGCACGGACGCTGCCGCGGCCGCCGCCGCCGCCGCGATCAGCCTCTATGAAGCAGTCGGTGGTGGCGCAATTATTTTGCCGAAAAAGCCGGCCAGCGCTGTCAAATCGGCCGGATGACTTTGTTAGGTGTAAGTTGGGGCTTCGAGCCGGTCGAGTTTCTGGATCGCGGTGCCCCTGGCCTAGCGGCGGGGTCGCGTGGCAGGGCGTAGAGTGTAATCTGCTTGCACGACCGCCTCCCCCGGCGCAGCTACTATTTTGGCGCTCGAACCAAGACAGGAGGAGAATTATGGTTGACCGCATCACCCGCGAGGACGCGATTTTGCAGACCGTCAAGGAGATTGCCACCGCCGAGGGCAAGGT
>DATJHR010000174.1:0-5356 GCA_035493735.1 Acidocella sp. | reverse complement strand
CGGCGATGCGCTCCGCCACGATGGCGCCATTGGGCGAGACACGGTCATAGGGCAGGCAGTCCCAGGCGGGAAAGCTGATGACCTCGACTTCCGGGCCAAAAAAGCCGATCGCCTCCTGCAATCCGGCCAGGCGCGTATCGTCACGGGCGATGTGCAGCACCGGCCCGTCCTGCTCCGCCCAGCGCCGCACCAGCGCCAGGGCATCCACGCCTTCAGGAACACCGTAAACGTGGATCATCGGTTCAACGCCGCCTCGCGGATCCGCCGCAGCATCGGGCTGTCGGCATGAGCGGGAATCGGCTTGCGCCCCGTCAGCCAGTCCGCGAGTTCCGCATCGGGAAATTCCATCACCGCCTCAATCTCATCCAGTTCCGCCTCCGACATTGTGGCGATCCGGTCCTTCACAAAATCACCGATCAGCAGATCGTTCTCATAAGTGCCGCGATGCTGGGCGCGAAACACCAGACGGCGACGGCGGGGATCCAGGGACGACGGATCGTAGGGTTCGGGCGTGGGCGTTGTCATGCGGGTTGCGATATAAGGCGGGTTTGGCCATGAGTCAGCCCGTGTCTTCCGAGATTCTCACCCCGTTGCGCGCGCCCCTGAATAGCCTGCCCGGCCTCGGCGAGCGCCTTTCCTCTCTCATGGCCAAGCTCGTCGGCGGCGATACGGTGCGCGATGTGCTGTTCCATCTGCCGGCCGATTTTATCGACCGCCGCGCCTCCCCGCCATTGCGCGAGGCGCGGCCCGGCATGGTCGCGACCTTGCGCGTGGAAGTGATTCGCCACGAACCGCCGGCCAAGAAGAACCAGCCGCACCGGGTTGTCATCAGCGATGGCACGGGCATGGCGGAGATCGTGCTGTTCCACGCCGCAAGGCTGTCGCAATTTCCCGTGGGCGCGAGACTGTTGGTCTCTGGCAAGCTGGACGCGTTTTCCGACCGGCTGGTGATGGCGCACCCCGATTATGTAACATCTCAGGCTCAGGCGCAAAATTTTCCCTGGATCGAGCCGGTCTGGCCGCTGACGGCGGGCATCGTCCCGCGCATCATGCGCCGCGCCGCGCTCGGCGCGCTCAGCCGGCTGCCTGATTTTACCGAGTGGCACGACCCGACCATTCTCACCCGCCGCAACTGGCCGAGTTTTGGCGCCGCCTTGCGCGCGCTGCACGCGCCGGAGCGCGTTCCGGACGACAAGCCGGCCGAGCGCCTGGCTTATGACGAGCTTCTGGCCCGGCAACTCGCCTTCGCCATCGTGCGCTCGCGGCGGCACAAGCGGCCGGGCCGCCCGCTGCAGGGCGACGGAAGGTTGCGCGCGGCGGCGCTGAGCCGGTTCGGCCACGCCCCTACAGCCGCACAATCGCAGGCGTTGGCGGAAATCGACGCCGATCTTGCAGCCCCCCACCGCATGCTGCGCCTGCTGCAGGGCGATGTCGGGTCCGGCAAAACCTTGGTGGCGCTGCTCGCCATGCTGCGCGCGGTGGAGGCCGGCGCCCAGGCGGCACTGATGGCGCCGACCGAAATTCTTGCCAAGCAGCATTTCGCCACCTTCGAAAAACTCTCGCCCGTGCCGGTCGCGCTGCTGACCGGCGCGGTCAAGGGCAAGGCCCGCAGCGCGATCCTGCAATCCTTAAGCGACGGCACGCTGCCGATTGTCATTGGCACGCACGCGATCTTTCAGAAGCATGTGGAATTCGCCGATCTCGCGCTCGCGGTGATCGACGAGCAGCACCGTTTCGGCGTCGATCAGCGCCTCGCCCTCGGCGCCAAGGGCGACTCCACGGACCTCCTGGTAATGACCGCGACGCCGATCCCCCGCACCCTGCTGCTCACCCATTGGGCGGAGATGGACTTAAGCCGCATCGGCGAAAAACCCGCAGGGCGCGAGCCGATCGTCACCACCGTGCATAAGCTCGGCGAGTTGGAGAATGTTCTGGCCGGCATCGCCCGCGCCATCGCCGCCGGCGGGCGCGTCTATTGGGTCTGCCCGCTGGTGACGGAATCCGAAATGCTGGACATCACCGCGACAGAGGTACGCTTCCGCGAACTGCAAGCCCGTTTCGGCGCGCAAGTAACGCTGGCGCATGGCCAGCAGGATGCCGCGGTGCGCGACCAGGCAATCGCCGACTTCGCCGCCGGGACGGCGAAAATTCTCGTCGCCACCACGGTGATCGAGGTTGGCGTGAACGTGCCGGAAGCGAATGTCATGGTCATCGAGCACGCCGAACGTTTCGGCCTGGCCCAGCTGCACCAGCTACGCGGCCGTGTCGGCCGGGGGGCTGCGAAAAGCTATTGTCTCCTCCTGCATGACGACAAGATCGGCGAGACGGCGCGCAAAAGGCTCGCACTGCTGCGCGGGAGCGAAGATGGCTTTCTCATCGCCGACGAGGATTTTCGTCTGCGCGGCTCAGGCGATTTTCTCGGCCGCCGGCAGTCGGGACTGCCGGGATACCGATTGGCCGATCCGGAAAAGCATGAAGAGCTGCTGACGATGGCGCGGCAAGACGCGGTGCTGGTTTTGCAGCGCGACCCCAAACTGGAAAGCCCGCGCGGCCAGGCGCTGCGCGTGTTGCTGAATCTGTTCGACCAGCGCGAGGCGATTCTCACAGTGCGATCAGGATAAAGAAAGTGGCCGCTTTTTGAAAAAAGCGGCGCAAAAACTTTTGGTTATGCTGGGCCATGGGCTGTGTCGGCGACAACGCCCACGGCCCAGATTAAAAAAGCCTTCCCCTTCGCCTCCCGGAGCAATCGGAGAAAAAATGCCCGAGCATATATACCCCACTGCGCCGCACGTCGGCATCGGCATCGTCGTGCTGCGCGGCGAGGAAGTCCTGCTGGTCCGTCGCGGCAAACCGCCGGCAAAGGGCGCATGGTCATTGCCCGGCGGCCGCCAGGAGCTGGGCGAGACGGCGGAGGCCTGCGCCCGGCGTGAGCTGCTGGAAGAAACCGGCATCACGGTCGGCCCGCTCGCCCTGATCGCGCATGTCGATTCGATCCATCGCGACACCACCGGGCGAATCGAATTCCATTACACGATTCTCGACTTCGGCGGGCGCTACGAATCCGGCGAGGCGATTCCGGGCGATGACGTGACCGAACTCGCCTGGGTGCGGCGGGAGGATTTCGACGCCTACAAGCTCTGGCCGAAGGCGCGTGAGGTGATTGCACAGACGGTTGCCAAGCTCTCGTAGAAAAACTTTTTTTCTGGCCGTGCTTGTGTCGGCGCCATAGGCCCAAAGTCAAAAAAGTTTTTGCGCCGCTTTTTTCAAAAAGCAGCCACTTTCCTTACCTTCCTTGGCGAACTGTTCTTTTTCCCCAACGCCACGTAGAAGCCTTAGCATGAGCACAAAACCCCCCATTTCCGATCTCATCGAGGTCATGGCGGCGCTGCGTGATCCGATTTCCGGCTGTCCCTGGGACCGCGAACAGGATTTTGCCAGCATCGCGCCTTACACGATCGAGGAAGCCTATGAGGTGCAATCCGCCATCGCCGCGAATGATCCGGCGCAGCTGAAGGACGAGCTGGGCGACCTCCTGTTCCAGGTGGTCTACCACGCCCGTCTGGCGGAAGAGCAAGGCTGGTTCAATTTCCATGATGTCGCCCAAAGCATCACCGACAAGATGGTGCGCCGGCACCCGCATGTGTTCGGCGATGCGCAAGCGCGCGATGCCGGTGCGCAGACCGCCGCTTGGGAGGCGCAAAAAGCGCAGGAACGCCACGCCCGCGCCGAGACCGGCGTGCTCGACGGCGTGGCGACCGCCCTGCCCGCTTTGCGCCGCGCACAAAAACTCACGTCCCGCGCCGCACGCGTGAAATTCGACTGGCCCGATGCACACGCCGTGCTGAACAAGCTGGAAGAGGAAACCGCCGAGCTGCGCGCCGAACTGCCGGGCGCGGATCAAGCGCGGCTGCAGGACGAGGTGGGCGACATGCTGTTCGTGCTGGCCAACCTCGCCCGCAAACTCGGCCTCGATGCGGAAACCTGCCTCACCGGCGCCAACGAAAAATTCACCCGCCGCTTCCGCCATGTCGAGGCGTCTCTTGCCGCCGAAGGCAAGACGCCGCGCGATTCCAGCCTGGAAGAAATGGACCAATTGTGGAATGCGGCGAAGAGGACCGGACTGTGAACACACTGCTTGAAGGCCATGCCCGCTTCCGCAAAGGTTACTGGCGGCGCCACCAGAAACGCTTTTCCATCCTGGCGCGGGACGGCCAATCACCGTCCGCCATGGTCATTGCCTGCGCCGATTCCCGCGTGGCACCCGAGGTGATCTTCGATTGCGCGCCGGGGGAAATTTTCGTCGCGCGCAATGTCAGCAATCTGGTGCCGCCTTACGCCCCGGACGCAGCCAATCACGGCACCTCGGCGGCGCTGGAATTCGCCGTCACCGCGTTGAATGTCGGCACCATCGTCGTGCTCGGCCATAGCCGCTGCGGCGGCATCCGGGCGCTGATGCAGGGGCCGGACGGCGACCATGGCGACTTCATCGCTTCCTGGATGGCGATCGCCGGCGAGGCCCGCAAACGCGTGTGCGATGCGCCGGACGCCGACAGCGCCGATTTCGACACGCTCTGCGGCCGCTGCGAGCTTGAATCGATCCGCGTCTCGCTGGCCAATCTGATGACCTTCCCCTGGATCCGTTCACGCGTGGAGGAAGGAAGCCTGGCGCTCACCGGTATGCATTTCAATGTGCAGACCGGGCGTGTGGAAGTTGTGGAGTAAAGGAAGGAAGAAGCCGCTTTTTGAAAAAAGCGGCGCAAAAACTTTTTTGAAATTTAGGCCCGTGCCGGTGAAACCAGCACGGCCCAGAGTAAAAGAAGTTTTTTGCTTCTTTTTTTCAAAAAAGAAGCCTTTCTTCCTTCCTTCTTACTTCTTCGCGCGCACCACACTGTCGACGATCGCCTTTTCGGCCGCGGCGCGGTCGGCCCAGCCGGTGATCTTCACCCATTTGCCCTTCTCGAGATCCTTGTAGTGCTCGAAGAAATGCCTGATGGCGTCGCGGGTGATGGCGGGCAGCTGTGCGACCTCGGTGATATCGCTGTACTGCGGGTGCACCTTGTCGTGCGGCACGCAGACGATCTTTTCATCCTGCCCGGATTCGTCTTCCATTTGCAGCAGGCCGATCGGCCGCGCGCGGATCACCGCGCCCGGGGCCACGGCGGCCGGGACCAGCACCAGCGCGTCGGCCGGGTCGCCGTCATCGGCCAGGGTGCCTGGAATGAAGCCGTAGGCGGCGGGGTAGCTCATCGGCGTGAACAGCACGCGGTCCACGACCAGAGCGCCGCTGTCCTTGTCGATCTCGTATTTGACACCCGACCCCGCCGGGATCTCGACCACGATGTTGATGTCGTGCGGC
>DATJHR010000173.1:0-13475 GCA_035493735.1 Acidocella sp. | reverse complement strand
TTGCCCCACAGTGCTTGAGTCCATCATCCCACCCCGCCAGCCATGGCCGCCGCGCGTGGTTGCAAGGCCCGGCAGAATCTCGCTGGCCTGCCCTTGCTGATACGGCGTCAGATGCTTCAGAAGAGCGTCCGCGGCGGCCTTCTTCTGGTCGTAAGTCTGTTTCATCAACGCGACCTTCTTGCTCATCGCATCGAAACGCTGGTCGGGCGTCATTGGCCCGTTGGCAGGGGCTTGCCACAATGATTTCATGCCGTTCCTGGCCTCCCGCTCCGCCGCCGTTACCGCTGCCGTGTAGGTGTTCCACGCGTCGGTTTCATCAGCCGTGATCTTCAGCTCGTCCTTCAGCGCGGCCAGCCGGTCAGCGATCGAGACGTGTGACCCGCCCCATCGTCCGTCCGGGCCGCCGAAACCACCCATCATCCCGGGCCCCATGCCATTGTGGCAGCCCGGCGCGGCGGCGTCTGGTGTCTGCGCCAGAGCGACCATGGCGATCCCGGCAACCCCCAAAAGGGCTGCGCCCAAAACGCCGAGCCGATGTGATGTCTCGCTCATCGACCTATTCCCTGTGAATGGCAGGTCCACGCGCCAAGCAAACCCGCGTCCCCGCGGAATAAGACACAGGCGCCGCGGTCTAACCTTGATATCGCTCAATCCGCGGTTTCTGAACTTCGGTCCATAAACCGAGATTACGCACCGAGGCCTCCGTCTGTATCTTCAGGCGAGGTACCTAGAATGTCGCGAACATAGAGTTCTTGCACCAAGAGGATGATGACAGCCGCAAGTGGTGTGGCGACCAGAACGCCAAGGAAGCCATAAAGCTCCCCTAATATGACCATGGCGAGCAGTGTGACCGCCGGGGGGAGCCGCACGGTCCGGCGCGTGACCAGAGGCGCCACGAGATAGCCCTCCACCACGTGGCATCCGGTATAAAGCAGCACGACCCACAGGATTGAGGCCGGGCCAACAGTCGAGGCAACGATCACCGCAGGAATGCCGGCCAGAATGGCACCGAGATAAGGCACGAAGGTCAAGAGCCCCGCGAGAGTCCCGAGCGCGAGCGGCAGCGGTATGCCAAGCAGCGCCAGTCCCAATGTGGCCAGAACTCCGACGACCGCCATGTCGATCAACTGGCCGAGCATCCAATAGCGCAGAACATGGGCGAGCAACTTCAGAATTTCCTCCGCCCGCCGCCGGCGCTTCGGCGGAACCAGCAATATCGCGCCGCGCACATACAGGCGCGGCGAGACCGCGAGATAGAGCGCCGTGGCGATCAGAAGGAGAAGCCCGCCGGTGGTTCCGAAGGTGACGGTCAGCAGTTTGGGCGCCAGCGGCGCAATGCTAAGGCCGCTCTGGCCGGACGTCATGCCCCGGAGTGCTTCGAACCAGAAACTATGGGCGTAGTGTGACCGCACTTGCCCGACATAGTTGTAGATCTCTTTGACGAGCTGCTGGCCCTCGCTGACGAAACGCGGGCCAAAGAGCCAAGTTGAGCCGAACAGGATCACCAATGCCAGGATGACGACCACGGCTAAAGACAGGTTGATCGGTAATCCTACCAGCCGCACCAGCAGCTGTGCGGCGCCTCGTAACAGCACCGCAAGCAAAATGGCGGCAAAGACCAACAGCACGACATCCGACAACGCCCAAAGCAGCGCGACGGCGGCCGCCAGAAACAGGGCCCAGCCGAGCAAGGCGGTGGCTGACATGTCGCCACGCCCGCTTATCACGGCTTATTCACGCGAAGCTGCCGGGCCTCCAGCGCCTGCCAAAGGCCCAAAGCGGGCGCGCCGATGAGAATGTCGCGCGCCCGGCGGATGAGCGACAGCGCTAAAGAGAGATGTGGCGGCGCCCCAAAGGCGCTGCCGATCACCATGTATGAGAGTTCCTGGACACCGAATTCGCCAGGGACGAGGAAGCCGATGGCGAGGACGCTGCTGAGCAAGCTCTCGATCCCCAGGGCGGCGGTCACGCTGACATGGGCGCCGAGCAGCTGGTAGGCGATCCAGACATTGCCGCCGCCCCCGCACCAGGCCAGAAAATGCACTGCGGAGGCGCCAGCGATGCGGCCGGGTTGGGCAAGGAGGTCTGCCACCTCATGCTGCAGCGTCTTGGCTTGTTGTGGTGCGTCCTTCGTCCAAGGCTGCAGGAGTCGCGTCGTAACCCACCGCAGCAGGCGGGAAAGCCGGGCGCGCTCCAGGTAACAAGCTCCCGCGCCCACCATCAGCGCCAGCAGGCTGCCAGCCATCGCCCAAATCAGTTGTGTATCATGGGCACGCGCCGTGAGCAGCGTGAGACCCAGCAGCATGAACAGCGCCAGGCCGATGCCTTCGGCGATCACATCCACAATGCTGGAGGCGGCGGCGCTATGCAGTTCGGCGCCACCCAGCATCATCGCGCGTGTGCTGAAGACCAGACCGCCGACTTCCGACAAGGGAAGACAGTTCTCACCGCCCTCGCGCACCAGCCGGCCCCAGATCACCAGCCAGAGCGGCGCCCCAGGGAACACAATGCGCCAGGCAAGGCCTAGCACCACATAGACGAACAGTTGCCAGGCAATCACAAAGACGATGCCGCGCAGCCCAATGGCAAGAATGGCCTGGGCAATCTTGCCGGCGCCAAGCCAGATGACCACGGCGGTGGCCAAGGCCAGCCCGGCGAGAAACAGGCTGAGGACGAGAATCCGGCTCATGCCGCGCGCATCAAAGCTGTGGCGATGGCATCAGCAAGGCCGCCCAAGGCCGTGCTCATCGTTTGTGCTTCGGCTGCCGGCTGGCTGCCGCCTGGCATTGTATGGGCAAAGCGTCCGCGTGCCAGGATGGTCTTTCCATCAGGCGCCGCCACCGACCAATCCGCCTGCAAGCTCACCGTTCCTGCTTCATCCGGCATGAAGCTCTGGATCGTCACGTGCAGGGTCGCGGCGCCGCCCGGTGGGAGCGCATCACCGGGCATGAGCACGGTGCTGCCGCGCAGCCGGGCGGCGAGATCCTGTGCCAGGACGATCCGCGCCATCGGGCCGAGGGGCCCGGCCCATACGGTGTCGCCTGCGACGTGCAGGACACCCGGCGCCGTGCCGGTGGTGAAATGCAGCCGGTCTATGGCGGGGGGGATGTCGACAGCGGAGACCGCGAGAACGGGAACGGCGGGCAAGCTTTGCGGTTGCACCGTGCCGGTGGGCGCAAGGGCGAGGTAGGTCGTCGGCTTGCCGGCGCAGCCGGAAAGGACGAGGACGCAGATCAGCAGTGCCCCGGTGCGCACGGTCAATCCTGCCGCCCGGCGATGAGCGCGCCGGGATGGGCGTCAAGGAAATCGGCCAGCGCACGCAGCGATTTTGCGGCCTGGCTTAGCTCGTAAAGCGCGTGCGGCAGGTCCGCGTCATTCGGGCCGGGATTGGCCGGACCCTGGGCGTTCAGCAAACCCTGGGCCGCCGCCAGCGCGGCCTGAGCTTGCGCGGCACTGCCTCGGACGTCAGTCAGGATGGCCGGAAGCTGGGCGTTGGCTTGCCGCGTGATCGCATCCATGTGTGCCACCATCTGGTCGAGATGGCGCAGGGTCTGCTTCGTCTGCGATGCGCTGGCGAGGGCAGCGAGCTGTGTGGTGGCAGTGTGCACGTCTGCGGCAATCTGGTCGAGCGGGATGGCGTTGATGCCGGCGAGAATGTCGTCAAGCTGCGATATGATCTGGTTCACATCCCCCCCATTGCCGAAAGCCGGGATCTGCGGCACCGCCCCGGCCTGCAGGCTGGCGGGTGGCGCGTCCTTGACCAGCGTGAGCGCGATCATTTTGCCGCCGACGACCGGGACGCTGCTGCCGATTTCCGCCCGCAGCCCCTGAGCGACCAGGGTCGAGAGCATGGCGTTCATCTGCGGCGCGGGATCAGCAAAATTCCAGGCGCCAGCGGTAAGACCGACGCGCTGGGGCTGCAGCGTCAGTGTCACAACCGTTTCCAGCCGGCTCTCGGCAGGATCGTAGCGCAACGCGACGTCCGTGACGGCGCCGGCGGGCGAGCCCTCGAGCTGCACCGGCGCTCCGGCGGTCAGGCCGTGCGGGCCGCCGGGAAAGATGGCACGATAGGGCACGGCGCCGACGCCTGGCGCGTTTTGCGCCTGCGTCTCGTTGTCATAGAGTTTGAAGCGCGTGCCGTCGCGCGCCAGCGGCGCAACCGGCCCACTTGGCGTCTCGAAGGCGATCGCGCCCATGAGCAAAGCAGGGACGGATTCGAGCTGGACGCCGGGTCCGCCGGTCCCGGTGGAGAGGCGCACGGCGCCGGCGTTCCAGAACCTTGTGTCGGTCCTCACCAGCTTCTGCCACGGCGCGTCGATGAAAACCTGGATCGCGAACTGCCGGCCGTTCGGCGACAACGAGACGCCCAGCACCTGGCCGAGCTGATAGCCTTTGTAGAAGACCGGCGAGCCGGCGGAAAAATTCGACAGCTTGGGCGCGAACAAGGTCAGGCGGAGACCGGACGCCGGGCTTGTGAGCACAGGCGGGGCGCTGAGGCCCTGCACCTTGCGTACGGTCGTGCCGGGGCGCGGATCGATGACGATGACCGGGCCGGCGATCAGGTTCCTGATATTGGAGAGGTCGCTCAGACTGATAGAGCTGCCGGCGATCCAGTAGCGCGTGCCGGGCCCAAGATGGCCCCTCATCGGCGCATCGAAATTGATCTGCACCTTCATTTGGTCCAGCGATTTGGCGAGCGTGACATTGCCGACCTGGCCCACAATGTAGCCCTGGTATTCGACCTTGGTGGTCCCGGGCTTAAGTCCTCCGGTCACCGGAAACGTCACCTGGACCGATGGGCCGCTCTGCGCGACGGTACGGATGGCAAGCCAGCCGATGATGGCGAGCGCGGCGAGGGGCACGGCCCAGATCAAACCCGGCCAACGCGAGGGGCGGAAGATCGCTTCCTCGGGCGGACTTTTCTTCGCTTCCTTGGGGGCGTCGTTCATGGCCGGCGGCCGGCCGCAAGCCAAAGGGCACGCGGATCGAAGGAAGACGAGGCCAGCATGGTCAGCACCACCACCGCCAGAAAGGCGGGCAGGGCGTTGCCGACGATGATCGAGAGGAAACCGTCCAGCTGCATCAGCGGCAGGAAGACGGAGATGATAAAGACGTCGATATGCGACCAGCGGCCGATGACGTCGATGACGCGATGGAGCTTCGTCTTCAACCGCAGCCGGGCGGTGGAGCGGCGATGAATGGACATGCCGAACCAGGCGAAGGCGAACAGCTTGAGCAGTGGAATCAGCACGCTCGCGACGAAAACAACGGCGGCGAAGAACCAAAGACCCGCTTGCAACAGCTTCGTCACGCCGGTCATGATCGAGTAGCCGTGCAGTTCATCCAGCACGTCATTGGATTCCATCGGATAGAAATAGGCGATGGGATAGAAGGCGAAGGCGGCCAAGGTGAAGGCCATAGCGCGCATGGCGGCGAAAGGGCGGCAATGCCAGATCCGTGCACCGCAGCGCGGACAGGCGCAGCCTTCTTGCGCGGAGGGGACAGGAAAGTCACAGCTTGTGCAGCAGATCATCTCCTTTTCAGGCTGCGTGGCGGAGGGGCCGATCAGCCGCCAGATCGCGCGCCGCTCCAGCGACGCGCGGGTGACGAGCGCGAGGAATGCCGCCGCGATGACGCAATAGCCGCCGGGCGCGATATGTATTGGCAGGCTGTACGCCACGCGCCTATAGCCGATGATCGCCCCGAACAGAAAAACGTCGATCATTGCCCATTGGTCCAGCCCTTCGGCCCAGCGGAATGCCCGGCCAAGCCAGGCGGCGTTCCGCCCCAGCCAAAGCATGCCAAGCACAACGCTGAGCAGGCCAAAGCGGAGAAAGGGCAACAGGACGATCTCGAGCCCGACCACGATCGCAGCCACTGCCCAGCGCTGATCCCACGTGTCGATCACACCCGACGCGATATAGCTGTCGTTTGTGGCGCCCAGGAGGTTTACCTGCAGGATTGGCAGCAAGTTCGCTGGAAACAAGAGGAGGAAGGTGGCGAGTGCGCAGGCAAGAGCGGCGTTGAGGCTGCGGCCGTTCATCCGCTCCAACGTGCGGCCGCAGCGCCGGCACTGCAGCGTGCCCCTTTTACCTTTCGGACAGACGGCCGCGATCATGCCGCAATCGGGGCAGCCAATGATTTCCGGGGTGGAGATGGCGGCAGGGGGCGTCAAGATGCTTCCGGGCGCAAGGTGTGGACGAAAAGACCAAATATAAACAACAGATAGGGATCGTCCGCCGCAGCCTCCAGGCATGGGCGTCTCCCCGGAGATGGATTTTCTCTTAGGGTTTCTTGAGAAGAGGCAGCTGAAGGATCGTCCAGGCGCTCGCTTTGCGGTTCGATGGCAGCCCGGTTTCGAGTGGCGGGCGGCGCATGAACCTTGTACAAGTAATATCCATCGAACATCGTGATCAGCCGTTTTCGGCGGTTTTGCCGGGCTCGCTGAGGGGTAGGGCCCCGTGCTGCCGCCGGCACGGGCTAGGTGGCAAGCGATGAAAGCGATGAAGAAGAGTGTGACGATGACCGGGCTTGCGCAAGGACCCACCCGTGCCGGCGTAGGGCGTCGCATGGTATACTGGAACCGAGAATTTCAGACGATCCACTCACCGGTTCTGCGCTACGGCTTTGCAGTCGTTTCCGTGGCGATCGCGCTCGGGGTGGCATCGGCAATGCAACATTACCAGTTCCACGACGTGGAGCTGCTGGTTTTTACCGTGGCCATCGCCTTGAGCACCTGGTACGCAGGAATAGGGCCTTCCATCCTGGCCGTTGTCTTATCCTCGCTTTGCTTCGACTACTTCTTTACGCAGCCGCTTTACTCGTTCGACGTTTCCGCTCGCGAACTACCTTACTATTTCATCTTCGTCGTATGGGCGGCCATCGTCGCCTCGTTCAGCGCCGTCCGGCGCCGCATGGAGGACAGCCTTCGCCAAGCCCGCGACAATCTTCAGGTCGAGGTCGAACAGCGCAGGAACAAAGAGGATGAAATTCGCAAGCTCAACCAGGCCCTCGTGAAACGCGCTGCGCAACTCGAAGCCGCCAACAAGGAGCTGGAAGCTTTTACCTATTCCGTCTCGCATGACCTGCGCGCGCCACTTCGCCACATGGTCGGATACTCGGAGCTGCTGCAAAGGCAGGCGTCGTCGTCGCTCGACGAGAAGAGTCAGCGGTTCATCCGGACCATTCTCGACGCAGCGAAAAGAATGGGTAACCTGATCGACGACCTGCTTGCGTTTTCCAGGATCGGGCGGGCCGAGCCCGAAACAGTGGCGGTCGACCTGGCGCAGCTCGTCAAGGAGGTCGTCGCGGAGACCGGACAGGACACGAAGGGGCGGGACATTGTCTGGAAGATCGGCGCGCTTCCGGTTTGCCGCGGAGACCGTGCCATGCTGAGGCTGGTTCTCGTCAACCTTGTTTCCAACGCGGTCAAATTCACGAGCATGCGAAGGCCAGCCAAGATCGAGATTGGCTGTGTGGATGGCAATATGACGGACGTCGAGGTGTTCGTAAGAGACAACGGCGCGGGCTTTGACATGCAGTACGTCAACAAGCTGTTCGGTGTCTTTCAACGCCTGCATCTACCGGAACAGTTTGAAGGCACCGGAATAGGGCTGGCGACCGTTCAACGCATCATCCATCGCCATGGCGGGCAAGTCCGCGGCGAGGGCGCGGTAGATCAAGGCGCCACCTTCTATTTTTCGTTGCCAAAAGTACCAGAAGTTGCAGAAAGGAGGAGACCGCTCCATGACCACACTGGCACGCATTTTGATCGTCGAGGACGACCCGAACGACGTGGAGCTGACTCTGACGGCGCTGACGGACCATAACCTGGCAAATGAGGTCGTGGTGACCCGTGACGGACAACAAGCTCTGGACTACCTTTACCGCCGGGGGGAATTCAACACGCGCGCCGCGGAAAATCCCGCTGTCATGTTGCTCGATCTAAAGCTTCCGAAGGTCAGTGGCTTGGAAGTCTTGCAACAGATCAAGTCCGACGAGCGCTTGAAGATGGTACCTGTGGTCGTGCTGACCTCCTCCCACGAGGAACAGGACATGATGAGAAGTTACCGCCTCGGGGTGAACGCCTATGTCGTAAAACCGGTCGATTTTCATGAATTTGTCAACGCGGTGAAGGAACTCGGTGTCTTCTGGGCGGTCATCAACGAACCGCCCCCGGGCAGTTTGAAGAAATGACATCGCCTCTTCGGATTTTGTTGCTGGAGGATGACCCTCTTGACGCGGAGCTCATTCAAGAGCGACTCGAAGCCAATCAGTTTGCATGTGACGTTATTCGCGTTCAAACGCGCGCCGAGTTCATCTCCGGCCTCGGAAATCCCGGCCTTCACCTGATCCTTGCGGATTACAAGCTCCCGTCTTTCGACGGCCTTTCTGCCTTGAAGCTTGCGGTCGAGAGCCGCCCCGATCTGCCCTTCATCTTCGTTTCCGGGGCGCTCGGCGAAGAAGTGGCGATCGAGGCCGTTAAAATTGGCGCCACGGATTATGTTGTGAAGTCACGACTATCGAGGCTTGTGCCTTCCGTGCGACGCGCGCTGCGCGAAGCCCAAGACCACAGCGAACGCAAGCGGGCCGAGGAGGCGTTGCGCCGGAGTGAGGCATTCCTGGCTGAAGGCCAGAGCATCAGCCATACCGGCAGCTGGGAATGGAACATCGCCACGGGAAAGCTGGTGTGGTCGGAAGAACATTGCCGGATCTTCGGCTTCGATCCGAACGCGTTCGAGCCGACCTTCCAGTTGTTTTTAGAGAGGATTCATTCGGAGGATCGAGTGCGGGTTCAGCAAACGCTGGATCGGGCCACGCGCACGCGGAGCGGCTTTTCATTCGAGTTTCGCATCGTGCTTCCCGATGGATCCATGAAATATCTCCATGGCGTGGGACGCCCGATTTTGTCGACGGCGGGCACTCCCGATGATTATATCGGTGCGATCATGGATATTACCGAGCGCAAGCTGAGCGAGGATGCGCTGCGCGCCGCGCAGGCGGATCTCGCCCGGGTGGCGCGGCTGACGACGGTGGGCGAGCTCGCGGCATCGATTGCTCATGAGATCAACCAGCCGCTCGGGGCCATCGTGGCCAACGGCAATGCCTGCTTGCGCTGGCTTACGAGAGTCCAACCGCAACTTGATGAGGCACGACGGGCCGCCGAACGTATCGTCAGGGATGGCCATCGTGCGGGTGATATTATCAAAAGCGTTCGCGCCCTGCTCGCAACCTCCGCGCCGGATATGACCGAGCTCGATATTAACGACGCGATTCGCGAAATCCTCATTCTAACCCGCCGTGAGCTCCATGTGCATAACGTTGCGCTCGAAACCGAATTGACCGACGGACTGCCCTCGGTCATGGGCGACCGGGTCCGGTTGCAACAGGTCATCCTGAATTTGGTTATGAACGCCATCGAGGCGATGAGCGGAACGACAGGCGAGACGCGGGTGTTGCGCGTGCAATCTCAGGGCGACGAGCCCGGCACAGTACGAGTCGCGATTGAGGATTCTGGTCCGGGGATCGCACCTGAAGTCCAGGACCGCGTGTTCGAAGCCTTTTTCACGACAAAGCCCAGCGGCATGGGTATGGGGCTTTCGATCTGCCGCTCGATCATCGACGCCCATGGCGGTCGCCTATGGATATCACCGGCGTCCACCCAAGGAGCCCTCTTCCAATTCACCGTGCCCATTGCCGCCACGGCGGAAGGGGTGACCGCTCATGACAGTTTCCGGCGTTCGGGCGGTCGATTGGCAAAGACGGTGTCTTCCCCGTAGCCGACATCCGAACAACTCCCACCGCATCTGAACGAACCTCCGCCTTCGAGGGACGACCTGAAACGACCGCCGTAAGCAGCCGGTCGTGAGTCCAGGTCGAGCCGTTTAACGCGATCGTCCGTGCGAATGGCGCCACCATGCATCCGTCCCGGCGAAGGCTAACATAAGTAACAGGTGTCGGGGCACATACCTCGGATGCAGAATACCCGGTCATCGCATGCGTCGTATGCTGCCCCCGCATGCGATAGACGGTCTTGCTCAAATAATAGTTTTTATTGCAGCTTGGCGGTTACAATTACGGGAGTGCTTAAGGATGCCGACAGAGACGCTAACCGTGAATGGCAAGGTCCATCACGTCGAAATCGATGACCCTAACACCCCCTTGCTCTATGTGCTGCGCGATCATCTGCACCTGCACGGCCCCCGCTTCGGCTGTGGTCTGGCGGAATGCGGCGCCTGCACCGTGCATATCGATGGCCAGGCGACACGCTCCTGCGTGTATCCGCTCTCGGCGGTCGGCGCGAGCAAGGTGGTGACGCTGGAAGGGCTCGGCACGCCGGAGCACCCGCATCCGCTGCAGACCGCGTTCGTGGAAGAGCAGGCGGCACAATGCGGCTACTGCATCAACGGCATGATCATGCAGTCCGCCTCGTTCCTTGAGCAGAACCCTCACCCGACGGAGCAAGAGGTCAAGGAAGCCCTGGCAAACAACCTCTGCAAGTGCGGCACGCATGCGCGGATCGTCCGCGCCGTCATGCGCGCCTCGGTGAGCTAACGAAGGGAACGCAGACATGAACGCAACTATCAGCCGCCGCCGCCTGGTGCAGGCCGCCGCCGGTCTCGTCGTCAGCTTCACCCTCCCGGTCGACCGCGCGTTGGCGCAGGTTAACCCCGCCGACATCCCCACCGAAGGCTTTGGCGGCAAGCCGGTCTCCCCCACCATCGTCGAGAGCTATATCGCCATCGACCGGCGTGGCCAGGTCACGCTTTATGCCGGCAAGGTGGATCTCGGCACCGGCGTGCAGACGGCCTTCATGCAGATCCTCGCCGAGGAGCTGGACGTGCCGTTTTCCGCCGTGACCATGATCCAGGGCGACACCGCGCTCTGCCCAGACCAGGGCCCGACCAATGGCAGCATGTCGGTGCAGGCCGGCGGCATGCAGGTTCGTCATGCCGCCGCGACGGCGCGTCGTGAATTACTGACACTGGCCGCGCGTCACCTGAAGGCGCCGGTTTCAACGCTGAGCATCAAGGACGGCGTGGTGCATGCCGCCTCGGGCGGCTCGGTCACCTATGGCGAGCTGCTGCCCGCGTGGAAGCCGCTGACGCTCAACGTGGACAATGCCGCCCCGGTGAAATCGCCCGCGGATTACAAGCTCGTCGGCAAATCCATGCCGCGCGTGGACATTCCGCCAAAAATTTTCGCGACCTTCACCTATGTGCAGGATTTCCGCCTCCCCGGCATGCTGCATGGCCGCGTGATCCGCCCGCCCGCGGGGGGCGCGACCCTGCTCTCGGTCGATCACAGCTCGGTGCCGGCCTCGGTGCAGATTGTGCGCAAGGGCAATTTCCTGGCGGTTGCGGCCACCGATGAATGGGCGGCGATCAAGGCCGCGCGGTCGCTGAAGGCGACCTGGTCGGATGTGCAGAACCTGCCGGATCAGGACAAGATCTCCGACTATGTGCGCAGCACCAAGGTGACGCGCGACCAGGTGACCAGCGCGGTCGGCAATGCCGACTCCGCCCTCGCCGCCGCGCCGCGCAAGCTGAAGGCAACCTACGAGGTCGCCATCCAGACCCATGGCTCGATCGGCCCGTCCTGCTCGGTTGCGGCGATGGAGGATGGGGTGATGACGGTGTGGACGCCCGCGCAGTCGAGCCACAATCTGCGCAAGCAGCTGGCGGCGATGCTGAACATGCCGCTGGAGAAGGTACGCTGCATCTATATCGCCGGCGCCGGTTGCTATGGCCGCAACGGCTTCGAGGATGTGGGCGCCGATGCCGCGCTGATGGCGCAGGCGCTGGGCAAGCCGGTGCGTGTGCAATGGATGCGCCAGGACGAGCATGGCTGGGACCCGAAAGCACCGCCGGTGGTCATCGACATGGAAGCCGGTCTCGACGAGGCCGGCAAGGTGCAGGCCTGGCAGGCGACCTTCCTGTATCCAGAGACGACAAGCGGGAATGTGACGCTTCTGGGCGCCGATCTTGCCGGCCTGCCGAGTGACGGCGGGATGAACCCCGGCAACATCGTCAATAACACGCAGATCCCGTACCGCTTCCCGAATATCAAGACGACGGCACGCCGGCTCGCCAGCACGCCGCTGCGGCCGGGCTGGCTGCGCACGCCCGGGCGGATGCAGAACACCTTCGCCAACGAGGCCTTCCTGGACGAAATTGCCGTGGCTTCCGGCGTCGATCCGCTAAATCTGCGCTTGCAGATGATGGACGATCCGCGCGGGGCGGCGACGCTGCAGCGGGTCGCGGAGATCTCCGGCTGGCGCCACCGGCCGAAAGCCGACCCGCATGCCGCGATCGCCACCGGCTGGGGCATCTCCTATCTCAAATACGAGATGGATCGCACCTATGTGGCGGCCGTGGCGCAAGTCGCCGTGGACCGTTCCAGCGGTGCCGTGCAGGTGAAACGGTTCTTCGTCGCCCAGGATTGCGGCCAGGTGATCAACCCGGACGGCACGCGCAACCAGATCGAGGGCAATGTGATCCAGACGCTGAGCCGCACGCTGAAAGAGCGTGTGACCTTCGACCGGCGCATGGTGACGAGCCTCGACTGGTCGACTTATTCGATCCTCACCTTCCCGGAAATCCCGGAGATTGTGATCGACCTGATCGATCGCCCGAACAGTCCGCCTTGGGGCGTCGGCGAGGCCACCACCGCGGTGGTGCCGCCGGCCGTCTCCAACGCGATCTTCGCGGCGGTCGGGGGGCGCGTACGTTCCATGCCGTTCACCCCGGATGTCGTGAAGGCGGCGATCCCGGCTTGATAAGCGAAGGAAAAGACTTCTTTTTGTGAACAAAAAGAAGCAAAAAAACTTTATTGATGCTGGGCCATGGGCGTGGGCGCTGACAACGCCCATGGCCCGGCATCGCCAAAAGTTTTTGCGCCGCTTTTTTCAAAAAGCGGCCGCTTCCTCATGCTCATCGTCGTCCTCAAGCGCGTGAGTCAATCCAGCTTCCAATCACCGGCCACAGTTTGGTGAGGGCCTGGGGCCCTACCAGGACGGCGACGTGCGGCAGGCCGATCCCTGCCTCGGCTGTGTGCTCGAACAGGTGGGCGTCTTGCCTCCCAATACGTTCGAGGAAAGGCACCACCGACGCGCGGGGCGCGATCTTGTCGTTTTTGTTCACGACCGCGAGAGTCGGGACCGCGATATTGGCGGGCTCGGCGGTCACGCTGTTGACCCGCAAACAGCCGCGGCACAACCGGTCCTCCAGATAAAGCCATTGCCAGATTTCCCGGGCGAGCGGGGCGGGGAAGCCAACTTCATCGAGTGCCCATTGTTCCACCATGGTGCGCACAAGCGTTACGTTGATGTCTTGCCAGGCCAGCAGGGCATCCGTCATCCGCGGCCAGATAAAGCTCTCCGGCGAAGCCAGCGCGCTCAGCTGGGAAAGCGCCGAACCCGGAATCCAGCCATGGTCCGGCGCGGGTAGGGGATACAGCGCCACCAGAGACTCACG
>DATJHR010000172.1:0-12429 GCA_035493735.1 Acidocella sp. | reverse complement strand
TCCTATCAAAATACGGTCACCTCTCTGAACAGCGAAATCTCGCAGATGGAGAAGACCGACACCACGGAACTGGAGAATGTGGCCGCGGCCTACAGCGCGGCGGAGTCGGCCGCGACCAACGCCTCGATCACGTCGATGTATCTGGGTATCTTCACCAGCACGAGCAGTTCAAGTGGAGGCTAACGTGCGATGATGATGGATATGATCGCGGGTTACCGTGCCACAATGTTCGACGGCGAAACCGAGCTGGACTGGCTGCGCCATGGCTGGCGCGCATTGCGGCTTTACGGTCGCAAAGCCAAGGCCGCGATCATGGCCGGCGATCTCGCATTGAAGGGGCAGATGATCATCCGCGCTGACCAGCTGTTGGTGCTGATGACCGGCATGCTCGATACCAGCCCCGGCTCCACGCTCGGCCCTGAACTGATGAAGATTTACGGCGTGCTCCAGACCACGCTCCTCCGCGCCAATGTGCAGAATGACACGGCAGCTTTGGATGAATACGACCGTGCCATTGAAATTCTGGTTCGGGATATGCTTGAAACGCCTGAACTCAGGAGCGCCTCATGACCAGCAGCATCAATGCCCTTGGCCAAAGCCAGGCTGCGCCGGACATTGCCGGACAGGGTGACGCCGCCGCCTCTACGCGCGCCGGCACCGTGGCTGAGAGCGCGTCAAATGAAAGCGTGGGAGAGGCCGTGACGCTGAGCGCCGACGCTCAGACCACCACCCAGTTGCTCGGCGCCGCGCGGAATTCCACCGGCGTGAATCAACAGGCCGTGGCGCAGCTTCGTGCCGCGATCCAGAACGGTACCTACAATGTTTCACCCGACGCGCTGGCCCGTTCCATCAGCAGCGCGATGAAAGAAGCCGCACAATGACCGACGAAGCCACCTCCTCGGCAGATCGCGCCACCGTTGTCGCCATGCTGCATCAGGGGCTAGAGCGGGTCGCGGATCTGAACCTCAAGCTGCAGGGGCTGGACGATCTGATGGTGTCCGGCCGCCCTCAGGACATCGCCGCGGCGGCCAATGAGGTGGAAGCCGCGCTTGCCGCTTCGGCGCCGACCTTTTCCGAGATTATCGAGACCATGAAGCAGCTTGGCACTGCCGATTTGCGCGGTGCCGCGGATCATCTCCGCCGCGCCGATCAGGACGAGGCCGCAGGCCTAGCCGACTCGCTGCGCCTGGCGCTCAAACGTTTCGCCAACCAGTCGGTCAAAGCCCACCGGCGCGCGACGACCTTGCATAACGGCCTGAACACGGCACTGCGCAGCGTGCAGGCGCTTGGCGTAAAGAACAGCGGAAGGCTGATCGCCGCAGCTTGAAGTGGTAGCGCATTATCGAAGAAAGAGGCCGCTTTTTGAAAGAAGCGGCGCAAATCTTTTGCTCATTCGGCGAGGGGGGTTGAGACAGGCACATCCCAAGCTAGCAAAGTTCTTTTGCTGATTTCAGAAAACAGCAACTTGCGGTTGTTAATCTGCCCATGCTCTAAGGAGCTGAGCTCGCATCGTTTGCAAAGGAATAGGCTGTGTCTGAATTTAACCACGGCGACAGTGAGGTGCCCGGTACCCGCGACCTGCATGGCAGTGAGGTCGCCTGTATCAACGCCACGACCTTTTGGCCGCTTCTGCATGTTATGGAGTCGGCGTGGTTGGAGCACGGCCCTTTTGCGCTGTGGTTAATGGACGTTGTTCGGCCGAGGGTTCTGGTTGAACTCGGCGCGCATAAAGGCTTCTCCTACTTGGCATTTTGCCAAGCCACGAAATGGTTAGGGCTGGCAACCGCCTGCTACGCGGTCGACACCTGGCGCGGTGACGAGCATGCGGGGCATTACGGTGAGGACGTCTTTGCACAGCTCAATGCGCTCAATGACAGGGACTATGCTGGCTTCTCGCGCCTTTTGCGGTGCAGATTCGACGAAGCTCTGCCGTACTTCGCCGACGGTTCGATTGACTTGCTTCATATTGATGGCCGTCATACTTATGATGACGTCAGGTCAGATTTTGAGAGCTGGAAGCCGAAGCTCTCCTCCCGAGCTGTCGTGCTGTTTCATGATACAAATGTAAGAGAGCGCGATTTTGGCGTGTGGCGCTTTTGGGCCGAGCTGCAGGTACAATATCCTTCCTTCGAATTTCTCCACGGCCATGGTCTGGGGGTGTTGGCAGTCGGCGCGGATATCCCGGTTGGTTTGCGCCCTCTGTTCGAGGCAGACACCGATCAGAGGAGCGCCATCGCCGCGGCCTATGCGCGTTTGGGCCGCGCCGTCAGCCGCGAGTTCGTTCTCGATCAAGTATTTCGTAACCTTGGGGCGGCGAACACCGCCATCAACCAGCTGCAGGCCGAACGGCAAAGCACTCAGGCGGAGAACGCCAACCTGCATGCCCAGCTGAACGAAAAACAGCAAGCCCTGCAAGTCCTGCGCCAAGCCTTCGATGAGCAGCGTAACATCGCGGAACAACGCGGTGGAGCGTTAGCCATGGAAGTGAAAACTGAGTGCGCTGCCTGAAGCGGCGTGCTCAACTCTAACGCCTCGTGCCAAGCGACAGCTTTTACGCGATATTGTAAAACGAACGGAACATGAGGTAGCTATCTGCGTGTGACATGATCGTGCCGCTGCGTGGCCTTGGTTCAGGTCCCGCAGGAGACCAGAATGTGTCTGATGGTTTTGTTCCCGTTGTGGTCGATGGGTAGGTTCAGAATATGCAGGGTCTAAAAATCAGGTTTGTTGTCGCGACAAGAGAAAGTCGTGACAATTTCTTTGTAAACACCGCGACTGGGATGTCCTTGGATGTGTACAAGTCCTTTCCCTTCCTTCAATTGGATCTGTATGCTTCCAACACGGAAGGTTTATCGACGGTTTACAACAGGTCGATCGAGCGAGCCAAGAACGATCCGGCAATCTTGATTTTTGCTCATGATGACCTGCATTTTACTGATTTTTATTGGGCGGATCGGTTGGTTAATTCCCTAAATCATTTTGAGATTTTGGGCGTTGCGGGAAACAAACGAAGAGTTCCAAATCAACCGTCGTGGGCATTTATAGATAGCAACCTCACCTGGGATTCAGCTGAAAATCTTAGCGGTGTGGTCGGGCATGGGACGGGATTTCCTCTGCAAAATTTGAGCGTTTACGGACCTACCTACCAGGAAGTGAAGTTACTTGATGGTTTGCTCTTGGCTTGTCGAAGTGAATCTCTGCATCAAAAAGAACTGAAATTCGATGAGAGGTTTGATTTCCATTTTTACGACATGGATTTTTGTAGGCAAGCGGAGCTGAAAAACATGCGTATGGGAACTTGGAGCCTCTCTGTGGTGCACAATAGCAGTGGTGTTTTTGGTTCCCGGTCTTGGCACGAGGCGAAAGCCAAATATTTCGAAAAATGGGGGAATTGAGGCGGCTTGTAAGGGGCTGACGATCAAGCCGTTGTTGCAGGTGACGCGTTGGGACGCCGGCCAGTCCCGCCAGCGGATCGTGGGCACCCCTTCCACGATATCCGCTGGAGAGCGCGTTCGCTTATCTCCGTGGGATTCCGTCCTGATCTGCTAAGATTAAGATAGTCCTAGGCGCTGGCCGCCTTTTGGCACCAGTTTTCCCACATCGTCCGGTAAGCCGCTTCGAGGTTCCGGGTGAAAGCGTAGCCATCGCAGAGCGGAGATGCCGCCATCCGCCGGCGCAGGGTCCGACGCAATTCTGTAAGACGAGGCTGATCGGTGGCGAGTTCGGTGGCGATTCGCACATACTCATCCGCCGACGAAGCCGCGAGTTCGGGCAGGCCGATGCCGCGCAAAAAGCCAAGCGTTTGGCGCGAGACAGCCCGTTTGCCCGGCAAGGTTATCACCGGCACGCCCATCCACATCGCCTCGCAGCTTGTCAGGCCCCCCGAAAAGGGGAATGGGTCCAGCGCGATGTCGATATCGGCATATTCGTCCAACATCTCAGGATGCGGCGATTGCGGCCGCAGCACCACACGCTCCGGCGCGACGCCGTGTGCCGCGAACATGCTCAGCAGGTTCTCGCGCACCACGTTGTCGGCCAGCGTCCCCCATTTGAGCAATAACCGTGCGCCGGGGTTCGCCTGGAGCAGCCGCGCCCAGAGCTGGATCACGTCCGGGCCGATTTTCATGAGATTGTTAAAGCTGCCGAAGGTCACATAGCCATTTTTAAGGCATGGCGCTGTCGTTGCCGGCGCAGGCGCGTAATAGGGTGGAGCATAGCAGAACCGGTTGTCCGGCAGTCGGAATACCGTTTCGCTGTAATATTGCTCCTCGCCGTCAGGGATCGTGGTTGTATCGGAGAGAAGATAGTCGATCGTGGACAGTCCGGTGGTGCCCCAAAAGCCGAGCCAGCTCACTTGAACCGGAGCCGGTTTGCGCGCGAAAATTTCCAGCCGGTTCTCGGCGGTGTGACCGGAGAGATCGACCAAAATATCGATGCCATCCGCGGCGATCAGGGAGGCGGCGGCTGAATTGGATAAGCCCACCAGGCTCCGCCACTGCGTGCACCGCTCCCGCAATTGCTGGGTCAGCCAGTCATTCTTGAGGCTGTTGCTGTAGCCGTATATCTCGACCGCATCAGGGTCATGATTGGCCAGCACCGGCGCAAGAAAAAAACCGACGGGATGCTGCTTGAAATCGCCTGAGACGTAGCCGACCCGTAAGCGGCGCTCGGGCTCTGGCGTGTTCTTGAAATTCAGGCTCACCGGCACGGCGATCCGCGTTGCGAAACGCCGCGCCGCCGCCAAGATTTGGGCTTCGCGCACCGTTTCCTGATAATGAAGGTTCAAGATCAGCCCGGTATGTGCGGGCAGCGCTCCTGGCGCCAGACGGATCGCCTCTTCGAGAGCCGCTCCGGCTTCCTCCAGCCGGCCCATAGCTTGCAGGGTCATGCCGAGATTTACATGGGCCGCGGGCAAATCGGGCTGCAGCCGAAGCGCCGTCTCACATGCCGTCATGGCTTCCTGAAGTCGCTGGATCGTCCGTAGGCCGACCGCAAGATTCACATAGAACGGAGCGAAATCATCCTTAAGGGCGAGTGCCTGTTGGTAGGCAGAAACAGCATCTTCGGGGCGGTTGAGCGCCAGAAACGTATTGCCGAGATTGGAGAGCGCATTGACGAAATCCGGTCGGATTTTTAAGGCCGCTTCATAATGCTGGACGGCTTGCTCAGGCTCGCCGTGCTCCTGGAGCAGCTTGGCTAAATTGAAATGAGCGTCGGAGTTCTGTGGATTTTGAGCGATTGCCTCGCGGTAAGAGGCAGCGGCATCGTTCATACGTTCCAGCATGGTGAGCGTTGCGCCAAGATTATTGAGCGCTTCCGCATGTGTAGGGGCAATCACCAGAACCTGCCGGTAGGCGTCGATGGCCTCCTCCAGCCGTCCCATCGCGCCCAACACAATGCCAAGGTTATACCACGCGTCCGGATAATCGGGGAGGCGCGCGATCGCTTGGCGGTAGGCTTCGGCCGCGTCTTCCGGCCGCCCTGCTGCCGCAAGGCTGACCCCAAGGTTATAGCGATAGACCGCGTTTTCCTCGTCAAGGGCGATCGCCCGGCCGATGCGATCAATCGCCGTTTCGGCATCGCCCTGTTTCAGGGCGATCGCGCCAAGGAGATTCACGCTGTCGGCATGGCGGGGATTGACCGCCAGGATCTGGCCGTAGAGCCGCGCGGCCTCATCCAACTGCCCTGCCTGATGGGTCTGCAAGGCCATGGCAAACTGGTCTGCATCATTCATGGCAGGCGAGGTGTGGCTCGAGCGCTGCCGCTTTGCTTCTGCTCGACGGTCCTTGCGATTCAATATCTTACGCCTTCCCAGTCTGGTCTTCGATGCAACATCCCTATTCCGCACCGCAACGTACTTCGCAAGCCATCTAACGCGTACAATTGAAAAGTCTTATGGCGAAACCCAGCTTTGATCTGAAGCCGGATCATTGGGAGGAACGCCCATGAGCGTCTATAGCGGCGAGGTCTTCGACATGGCGCGGCGGCAATTCACCATCATCGCCGACCATATCGGCATGCCGGAGGGTGAGCGCGACCGCATGCTCTATCCGAAGCGGGCGGTGACCGTCTCGGTGCCGATCCATCGCGATGATGGCAGCACGGCGGTGTTCCAGGGCTATCGCGTGCAGCACCACCTCACGCTAGGCCCCACCAAGGGGGGCACGCGCTTCTCCCGCGCGGTGGATCTCGGCGAGATCGCGGCGCTGGCGATCTGGATGAGCTGGAAATGCGCGCTGGTCGGCCTGCCTTATGGCGGCGCCAAAGGCGGTGTCACGGTCGACCCTTTGGCCTTGTCCCCGCGCGAGCTAGAGGCGCTGTCGCGCCGTTACATGCAGGAGATGATCCCGTTCGTCGGCCCGCATACCGATGTGATGGCGCCGGATATGGGCACCAACGAGCAGGTGATGGCCTGGTTCATGGATACCTATTCCGCCTATCAGGGCAAAACCGTGACCGAGATCGTCACCGGCAAGCCGGTCGCCTCCGGCGGTACGGTGGGGCGGCGGGAGGCGACGGGGCGCGGCGTGGTGCATCTGATCTTGCGCGCTGCCGAGGCGATCCATCTCAACCCGCTCGGCGCCACCGCCATCGTGCAGGGGTTCGGCAATGTCGGCAGCATCACGGCGCGGGAATTGGCGCAGCGCGGTGCGAAAGTGATCGGCGTCAGCGACCATACCGGCTGCCTGTTCGACCGGCGCGGCCTGCCGGTGGCGGCGATGGAGCGTTACGTCGCCGAGCATCGCGGCTTGGCAGGGTTTTCAAACGAAGCGGCGGCCGATCCCGCAACCCTCCTGACCCAGCCTTGTGACATTCTGGTGCCGGCGGCGCTGGAGAGGGTAATCGATGCCGAGGTGGCACGCAAACTCAGCTGCCGCATCCTGGCCGAGGGGGCGAACGGCCCCACCACGCCGGAGGCCGACGAGGTGCTGCGCGAACGCAACGACCTTTATGTGCTGCCCGATCTTCTGTGCAATTCCGGCGGCGTGATCGTGAGCTATTTCGAGTGGGTGCAGGATCTGCAACAGCTGTTCTGGGAGGAGAACGAGGTGAACCAGCGCCTGGCGCAGCTTCTCGACCGTGCCTTTTACCAGGTGAGCGCGCGGGCCGCGCGGGAGCGCGTGGCCAACCGCGTCGCGGCGATGGCGATCGGCGTGGAGAAGGTGTTCGCTGCCAAGCGGCTGCGCGGGCTGTTTCCCTGAACGTTCACCGTCCGGCTGTTCAGGGCGCGGTGCAGCCCTGCCCGCTCTGTGTGGCGTTGAGCAGGCTGTTGAGGTCGCTGCACGCGCCATTCGGGTCTTTTGGCTTGGGCGCCGAGGCCGGGGGCAGGGTTGGCAGCGACTCATCACTGTCGGGCGGGGTGGCGTTCTGGTTTTGGTCCGCAGGGGGCGCGGGCGGCGGCGCAGGCGGCAGCGCCATGGTGGGGGCGCCATTCTGCGGCACCTCCGGTGGGCTGGCCGAGGGATTGTGGGGCTGCGGCAGGGACGGAGTGGTCGGAACCGGCGCGCCTTGGGGCGGGTTGGCTGGCGCCTTGGCCGAAGGGGCGATACCGAAAGCGCTGGGCGCGGGGCCTGACGGATTGGCCGGGAGCGGAACCACCGCGCCGGCGCCGATCCATTGCGCGCCATGGGTCGTCGAACCCTGGATCTGCAGATAGCCCGCGCCTTGAGTCTGTGTCGTGGCGCTGAGCCGGTAGAAGGAGAGAACCTGCACCATCGTGGCCGGCGGCAATGTGACGCAGCCGGCCTGGCCCGCGGCGATCTGCGCGCCGGCGACACTGGCATTGCTGTTGCCGGCGGCCAGGCTTTCCTGATTGTACAGGCTGAGCAGCACGCCGAGGCGGGGGCAGGCGAGGGCACCGCCTGACTGGTGCGGGGCGATCTGCCCGATCTGGCCGGGCTGGACGAATTGGGACGGCTGAAAGTGCTGAGAGCCCGCATTCTGGGCGCGCGCCGGGCTGGAAAGTCCGGCAACAAGAGCGGCGCAGGGCGCGGCGAAAGCGAGTCTTAGAAACCGTGTCACGGCAGCCTCCTCGCAAAGTCTTTGCGCGCAAAATCTCATATTTTGGCGCGGAGGCAAAGGGAAAGAAAAGAAAGGCTTCTTTTTTGGAAAAAAGAAGCAAAAAACTTTCTTTAAACTGGGCCGTGCTGGTTTCACGGCCACCGGCCCAGATTCAAAGAAGTTTTTGCGCCGCTTTTTTCAAAAAGCGGCTTCTTTCTTACCTTTCTCCAGGGCGGCGGGCGATCAAGGCGGTGCTGGCGATGACTTCGGAAATCACGCCATCCGGGGCCAGGCGGCTGAGCCAGGCGCTGAGTTCGGCGGCGAGAAAATCGGCGCGCTCGCCGATATGGGCGCGCGATGTCGAGGACATGGACAAAGCCCGCTCGACCAATGTTTCCGCCTTGGTGCTCCGGCGCTCGATCACGGAGATTTCTTCCAAGGCGCTGAAGGGGCGAGTCGAGCAGCACGGACAGATGCGGCACCCAGTCCGGGCTGCGGTGCGCGGGGCGCGTTTCCTCATAGCGCGCGAGCAAGGCGCGGAACTCACCGCGCCAGGCATTTTCCGGCAGGTCCGGATGGTTGTCGCGAAACAGGATGACGGCGCCGCCCGGCTCGATCATCCCGTCCAGCCGGCGCAACGTTTCGACCCGATCCATCCAATGGAAGGAGCGGCCCATGGTAACGAGTTGGAAGCGGCCCAGCTCCGGCCCCAGATCGTGGGAACTGCCCTGCCGCCATTGCACATTGGGCGCCGACGCCTCACGGGCGAGGGCGAGCATTTCGGGTTCGGGGTCGATGCCGAGCACGCTGCCGACTTTGGGGGCAAAAGCCGTCGCCAGATGACCCGGGCCGCAGCCGAGATCGAGCAGGCGATGCCGGGCCGTGAGCCCGCAGAATTTGGCGACGTCCTCGATCAGCCGTGCGGCGTAAGGAGGGCGGCCGGCAAGGTAGTGGTGGGCGGCGGTGCGGAAACGGTGCGGCTCGAAGATGGGGGGCTTGGGTGACATGCGGTGCACCATAGCTCGACCAACGGCTTCGGGATGTGACAAGATGTTACCGCAACCGCAAAACGCCCGGACGGTGGCCGGGGCGCTTCGCATGACAAGCCGTCAGTCCCACAACGCGATCTGAAAAAAGAAAGCCCCGGCGATTTCCGCCGGGGCTTTTTGGGGCGAGTAAAAAGCGCTTACTGCAAAACGATTTCCACGCGGCGGTTTTGCGGCTCGCGCACGCCGGGGCCGGTCGGCACCAGCAGGTGCGTTTGGCCAAAACCGTGGATTTCGATCTCCGAGCTCGGCACACCATCGGCCACCAGCTGGGCGGCGACCGCTTTGGCGCGGCGGATCGACAGGCCCAGATTGTAGCGCGGCGTGCCGGATGTGTCGGTGTAGCCGGACACGTTCAGCCTGGTGACGTTCTGGCTGTGGCTGGCTTCGGCCGCTTGAGCGATGATCTGCACGGCGCGCGGCGTCAGATTGTACTTATCCCAGTCGAAGAACACCAGGTAGGTTTGCGCCGGGGCCGGCGCCGGGGCGGCCACCGGAGCCGGAGCCGGCGGCGGCGGCGGGGGCGGGGTGTAAAGTTGGTAGCGCAGGCCGACCATGATCGAGTTGTTGTATTGGCTGCCGACGGTGTAGGAGGCGTTGGTGGCGCCGCGCCCAGCAACGAAATCAGCACCGTTATATTTGCGCGAACCGGTGAGCGCCATGAAGCGATATTCGATGGTGGCGGACAGGCCCGGCACCGCCGGGATCGGGAAGGCAAGGCCGGCAATGCCCTGATAGGCTAAGGCGGGGCGGGCCTTGTTGATGAAAACGGTGCCGGCCTCGTAGCCATTAAAATAGGACTTCTGGTAACCGATGCCGGCGCCCAGATAGGGGAACAGGTAAGGCAGACCGACGTCGAAATCATAGAGCCCGTTGGCGAACACGCCGTATTTTTGCTCTTTGCCGGAGGTGGCGATCTGCGTCGGGAACTTGGTCTTGCTGAAGTTGTTCGAGTAATAGTCGCCTTCGAGTTCGACCCGGAACCCGTTGCCGAAGCCGTAACCAACGCTGGCTTCGCCGGTCCAGCCATTATGGGTCAGGATGCGGACGGAGTTTTTCTGAGTTGTGTTGTCAAGGATAACATTCTTGCCCTTTTGGCTGGACTCAATGTTATAGCCGAGACCGCCCGAGACATATGCGCCGGTGACCGGCTGTGCTTGGGCCAGAGTTGGTAGAGCGAACGGCGCGGCAAGCACGCCCGCCGCGAGCAGTGTCATCCGGAATTTCATAAACCCCCCCATTGAAAACGAAAAACCGCAAAAGCCGTGCAAATTCGTTAGCCGGCCAATTGCGTTAGCTGCAAGTAAATCTAGCAGTCATGAACTTGAAAACGAGAGGAGGAATGGAAATCGGCAAGAACTGTATCTAAAATACAACAAAACGTCTGTTTGTGACGTTGTTGTCTGGAACGCGTCATTCTTTAGAGGTGCTTGTGTCCGTTCCGAAAACGTTCTTGTATATTGTTCCGAATTCGTTCTTTCCTCTAAGGCCCGAGGGCCTATCCGAGGGCCTGTCCGAGGGGTCTGTCCGAGGACGCTATCGCGAGCGTGCCATGTTCTAAGGAGGTCAGCCTCGTCCGTTCAGCTGCCGCCGCGGTGCCGCTGACATGGTGCCGTCGGGATGCTCCTTGCGGTACAAACGGGTCAGTTCAGCGGCCGCGGCCCGGAACGTGTCATGCGGCGTGCCGCAAATCACCACGCTCTGAAAGTCGTGTTTGATTCGAACGACGCTCCACTTGGGGTGTCCATCAACAAAGCCCTTGACGACTTGAAACGTCTCCATCGATCGGCTCCTGGCAGCTGTGCTGAGCAGAGGTTTCGAGTTGTTCGGGGTATGAGGCGGGCCGCAGCCCTCACGCCTGCGGATGTTTACACAACAAGCGCCAGAAAGCTTAATTACTATAAAGTAATGTTTTGCGCAGCTGAATAAAGAGTCGTGTCGTTTGGAAAATCATCCGTTATGCTCGTGATTTTTTAATATTTGTGTCATTATCGTACCGCGCTGCGGCAGACACGATAGAGCCGTGGCCCTTCGGCAAATGGGGCTGCTCGTCCTGTTTGATTGAACCGGTGGCCTTTCAGTTCTGACGGACGTCGTGCGGCCGTGCTTTTTGGCGAGGCCAGGCGGACGCTGATGGCGACAGCTATAGTGCCCATCGGCGCGCAGCTTTATGAGATTGAATTCATCTTTGGTTTTGCCTGGGCGGATCCTCGTGGAGAAATTCTTTCGCGCGCGCTGCGGTGAGGGCGATATCGGTTGCATCCAGCCGGCGCCATGAGATCGAACCCGGCGCGACGCGGGCGGCGGCGCGCAGCACGGCGAGGTCGGCATCGGAGGCGTCGTTACGCCGGGCCGCGACACGCTCTTCCAGCACCGATAGAGGCGCGTCCAGCCACAAGCCGGTAAATTTCCGCCCCGCCGCGCGCGCCCGTTGCGCGACGGCCCGGCGCAAGGCGGGGGCGTGAAACGTCGCATCGATGATCACGCCGTGGCCGGACAAGGCGGCACGGGTGACCGCATCCAGCAGCGCGGCGCTTACACGCTGGTTCGCCGCGTCATCATAGGCGGCCGGCGGCAATCTCTCCTCCGGTGCCACACCGAACAGGCGTTTGCGGATTTCGTCGCTGCGTAACACCAAGGCGCCAGGGGCGGGCCCGAGATCCGGCGCCAGGAGACCCGCCAAGGTTGATTTTCCCGTTCCCTGCAACCCGCCGATCGCCACCACCGGCGCCGTGGGCGGCGCCAGATAGGCCAACGCCGCCCGCAGATAACGCGACGCGCTGGCCGGGTTCTGGGCCGCCTCGATATGGCCGCGGATCATCCCCCGCAACGACAGAAAGATCGGGTAGAGCCCGAGCTGGTCGAGATCGCCGCTCAGCGCCATGTAGCGGTTGAACACCGCATTGGCGGCCGCCCGGCCGACGCGAAATTCCAGATCCATGAGCAAAAAAGCGAAATCATAGCCAATATCGATGGTCGCCATCTCCTCGCTGAATTCCAGCGCGTCGATGGCCACCGGCAGGCCGCGCCAGAGGCAGATATTGCGCAGATGGAGATCGCCATGGGTGCGGCGGATGCGGTTTTCGTGCTGGCGGCGCGCGAGCAGGGCGGCTGCGCGTCCCAGCTGCTCAAGGATGGAACGTTCCCAGGCGTTGACCGTTGGCGCATCCAGCCCGGCCGCGCGCGCTGCGTCGGCCGCCTCAGCGACCAAAGCGCCGAACTGGTCTTGATGGCTCGGCAACGCGCCGGCCGGGGCCGCAGTGTGCAGCCGGACCACCATATCGGCCAGATCCCGGCATAATCGCGGTGTGAAGGCGCGCGGTGCGACGGTATCGAGAAAATCCTCGGGCGGGATCACCGCCATCCGCAAGACCCAGTCGAT
>DATJHR010000171.1:0-30519 GCA_035493735.1 Acidocella sp. | reverse complement strand
CAGTGCCACGACCAGTTCCTTCACGCCGCTATCCTTCAGGTTCAGCGCATGGGCATGGCCCTGGCTGCCATAGCCGACAATGGCAACCTTCTTGCTCTTGATCAGGTTCACGTCGGCGTCACGGTCGTAATAAACGCGCATAATGCTGCTGTCCTCG
This sequence comes from Acidocella sp., assembly GCA_035493735.1. Taxonomy (GTDB): domain Bacteria; phylum Pseudomonadota; class Alphaproteobacteria; order Acetobacterales; family Acetobacteraceae; genus Acidocella. The sequence continues at coordinate 30,362 of DATJHR010000171.1, read as the reverse complement.
ATTTGGTTTGGTTCGAATAATGCCCTGTGCCTATTCCCTTTTTGCGCCCCTGTCACGCGATGTCGGGAGCGAAAATGCACGCGAGATGGCTGTTATGCGGAATTATGTTGCGTGGATCTGGGGTGGTTTTGAAATAGAAAGGAAGGGGCCGCTTTTTGAAAAAAGCGGCGCAAAAACTTTTCTTGCATTTGGGCCCGGGGCGTTGCGACGCCACGGGCCCAGTTTAAAGAAGTTTTTTGCTTCTTTTTTTCAAAAAAGAAGCGCTTCCTTGCTTAACCGATCGTCTTAACCCCACGGGCAATGGCCGCCACGCCGGTGCGCGACACTTCCGCCAGCCCCAGCGGCCGCATCAGGTCCAGGAACGCGTCCAGCTTGTCGGTCGCCCCGGTCACCTCGAAAATGAAGCTTTCCGTGGAGGCGTCGATCACCCGGGCGCGGAACGCATCGGCCAGGCGCAAGGCTTCCTGCCGCGCCTCGCCGGTGCCGATCACCTTGATCAGCGCCAGTTCGCGGGCCAGATGCGGCCCTTCCATGGTCAGGTCCAGCACCTTGTAGACCGGCACCAGCCGGTCCAGCTGCGCCTTGATTTGCTCTATCACCATCTCCGTGCCCGTGGTGACGACGGTGATGCGGCTCTTGCTCAGGTCGCGCTCCACCGGCGCCACCGTCAGGCTGTCAATATTATAGCCGCGGCCGGAAAACAGCCCGATCACCCGCGCCAGCACGCCGGCTTCATTCTCCACGAGCACCGAAATGGTGGCGGAACGCATCATCGTATCAGACATCAGACCAGCACCATTCCTTCATCGGTGACGCTCTTGGCCGCCAGGCCATTGCTGCTGTGCTCGGGGCCCAGCAGCATCTCGTTATGCGGTGCGCCCGAGGGGATCATTGGGAACACGTTTTCCTTTTCATCGACGCAGATATCCGCGATCACCGGCCGGTCCACGGCCAGCATTTCCGCGATCACCCGGTCCAGGTCATCGACGCTCTCGGCGCGCAGGCCGACGGCGTGGAAGCTCTCGGCGAGCTTCACGAAATCGGGCAGGGCCTCCGAATAGCTCTCGGAATAGCGGCTGCCATGCAGCAATTCCTGCCACTGGCGCACCATGCCCATATAACGGTTGTTGAGGATGAAAATCTTCACCGGCAGGCGGTATTGCGCCAGCGTGCCCATCTCCTGGATGTTCATCAGGATGCTGGCCTCGCCGGCAATGTCGATGACCAGCGCGTCGGGATGCGCCACCTGCGTGCCCATCGCCGCCGGCAGGCCATAGCCCATGGTGCCGAGCCCGCCTGAGGTCAGCCAGTGATTTGGCTGGTCGAACTTGAAATGTTGCGCCGCCCACATCTGGTGCTGGCCGACTTCGGTGGTGATGAAAGTCTCGCGCCCGCGCGTCGCCTTGTAGAGTTGCTCGATGGCGTATTGCGGCTTGATGATCGCGCCTTTGTCGCGGCGCTGCGTGTAACGCAGCGAGTCCTTTGCCCGCCATTGCTCGATCTGTGCCCACCATTGCGCCAGCGCGGCGCGGTCCTGGGCGTGGGTATCCGCTTTCCAGGCGGCGATCAGCGCGCGCAGGATTTCGGCGGCGTCGCCGACGATCGGCACATCCACCATCACAGCCTTGTTGATGCTGGACGGGTCGATATCGGCGTGGATCTTCTTGGAATTCGGGCTGAACGCATTCAGCCGCCCGGTCACGCGGTCGTCGAAACGCGCGCCGATATTCAGCATCACGTCGCAGCCGTGCATCGCGAGATTGGATTCGTAAGTGCCGTGCATCCCCAGCATGCCGAGGAATTGCGGGTCGCTGGCCGGATAGGCGCCAAGGCCCATCAGCGTTGAGGTGCAGGGAAAGCCGGTGAGCCGCACGAATTCCCGGAGCAGTTCGGAGGCTTGCCCGCCGGCATTGATGACGCCGCCGCCGGAATAGACCACCGGCCGCGTCGCGCGCTTGAGCAGCGCCACCGCCTCGGCGATACGCTGCGCATCGGGCGCGGTGCGCGGCCGGTAGCTGCGATGCGGGGCGGCGCTCGGCTCGTGATACGGCGCCGGATTGATGAGAATGTCCTTGGGCAGGTCGATCAGCACCGGGCCGGGGCGGCCGGTCCGCGCCACATGGAACGCCTCATGCACCACGCGGGAGAGATCGCCCGAGCGCTTCACCAGGTAGTTATGCTTGGTGGCCTGGCGGGTGATGCCGGTGGTGTCGGCCTCCTGGAAGGCGTCGTTGCCGATCAGATGCGTCGGCACCTGCCCGGTCAGGCAGACCAACGGAATGCTGTCCATCAGCGCATCCACGAGCCCCGTCACCGCGTTGGTCGCGCCCGGACCGGAGGTGACGAGCACCACGCCCACCTTGCCGGTAGAGCGGGCATAGCCCTCGGCGGCATGCACCGCCGCCTGCTCGTGGCGCACGAGGATGTGGCGGATCTCGTTCTGCTGGAAAATCGCGTCGTAAATCGGCAGGACGGCGCCCCCCGGATAGCCAAAAATGACCTCGACGCCCTGCGCCTTGAGGGCCCGCAGGAGGGCCTCCGCGCCTGACTTCATCAGCTCGGTGGTGGTCGTGCCGTCCATAACTATCTCGCGATGCTCCATGTTCTCGCACCGCTACCGATTCTGATCCGGCTGGTCAACTCTTGTTTTTTATAAAATTATCAAAAACGCTAAGCTCTCTTTCTGAAAGTTGCGTAGAACCGTCGATTCTAGATTGTATTATTTGCATATCAGCGCTGTCGGTCAGTTTCTGGTGGCGAAACCAGGTCATCTGCCGCTTGGTGTATTGATGCGTCGCGAGGATGGCGCGCGCGGCGGCTTCCTCGCGCGAAATCTCTCCGCGCAGAAAGGCGGCGATCTCCGGCACCCCATGCGCGCGCAGCAAGGGCAGATCCAGGGGCAGGTTGCGTGCGACCAGGGCCCGCACCTCATCCACCGCGCCGGCTTCCAGCATGGCGGCGAATCGCTGGGCGATGGCCGCCCGCAAAGTCTCGCGCGGCGGGTCCAGCAAGATCATGCGAATTTGCCAGCCGGTGAGGGGCTCCGTCGTTTCCGCCTGCCAACTCGCGAGCCCCCGTCCGGTGCCGAGCAGCACTTCGTAAGCGCGGGAGACGCGCTGGCTGTCAGCCGGTTTCAGCCGCGCCGCCGTTTCCGGGTCCAGCCGGGCATGCAAAGCTGGCGCGCCCTGTTCGGCCAGCAACCGCCGTGCCTCGGCCCGCGCTGCCTCCGGCACGTCCGGTACTGCGGCGATGCCCTTCACCAAAGCGGAAAAATACATGCCCGTTCCGCCGCACAAGATGGGGAGGGCGCTGGCTTCCATCTCGCGCAGGGCGGCCTGCCGCCACCAGGCGGCATTGGCCGGCTCCGTGGCGGCGCGCACCCCATAGAGGCGATGCGGGGCGAGGCGCTCGTCTTCGGCGGAGGGGCGGGCGGTGACGATGCTGAGTTCGGCATAGCATTGCATGGCGTCGGCATTGATCACCGTGCCGCCGAAGCGTTGCGCCAGCTTCAGCGCCAAGGCCGATTTGCCGCTCGCGGTCGGCCCGGCGATGATCAGCGCCGGCCGCTCGCTTGCCCTTGCCCCGTGCTCTGTCCTACCAGTCGCGCCCATGTCCTCAATCGTCATTCTGGTTGCCAACCGCGCTGCCGGGCCTCTCGCCCAAGCCGAGGCCGAGCGCGCCCGCGATGCCTGCGCCGGCATGCATCTTAACTGGCTGAGCCCCGGCCATGCTGTGGAATTCACCACAGCCAAGCCGCTGGAGCCGGCGGCGCTTAAATATGTCCTGACCCATAAGGAAGTGGACGTCTTCATCACCAAATTCCGCGGCCGGCGCAAGGCGGTGCTGGTGGCGGATATGGACAGCACGATCGTCAGCGCCGAGACGCTGGATGAGCTGGCCGCCTATGCCGGGCTCAAGGAGCAGATCGCCGCCATCACCCGGCGTTCAATGAACGGCGAGATCGATTTCGCCGAAGCCTTGCGCGAGCGCGTCTCCATGCTGAAAGGGCTCGACCTTTCAGCCCTGGAGCGTACCTGGCGCGGCATTGAATATTGCCCCGGCGCCAAAACCCTGATCGCCACCATGAAGCAGTTCGGCGCCACCACCGCCCTGGTTTCCGGTGGGTTCACTTTCTTCACCGGCCGCGTCGCCGCTGAACTGGGCTTCGACCTGCATCGCGCCAACGTGCTGCTGGATAACGGCTCGCAGCTGACCGGGGACGTCGGGGAGCCGATTCTTGATCGCGACGCCAAGCTCGCCACGTTGAAGGAGCTGGCCGAGAAGCGGAACGTCAAGCTCACCGCCACGCTGGCGGTGGGTGACGGCGCGAACGACCTTGCCATGCTGCGCGAGGCGGGGCTCGGGATTGCCTATTACGCCAAGCCGGTGGTGGCCGAACAGGTGCGGAACCGCATCGAGCATACGGACTTGACGTCTCTGCTCTTCGCACAAGGTTATCCGGCAACTTCTTTCAAGGGATACGAGGCATGAAGACACGGGCGGCTGTTGCGCGGGCACCTGGCAAGGTTCTGTCGTTAGAGACTGTGGACATTGAGGGCCCGAAGGCGGGCGAGGTGATGGTGGAAGTCAAGGCCACCGGAATCTGCCACACGGATGAATACACGCTCTCCGGCGCCGACCCGGAAGGGCTGTTCCCGGCGATTCTCGGCCATGAGGGCGCGGGCGTTGTCGTTGAGGTCGGACCGGGTGTGACCAGCCTGAAAAAAGGCGACCATGTGATTCCGCTCTACACGCCGGAATGCCGCAATTGTAAGTCCTGCCTGTCGCGCAAGACCAATCTCTGCACCGCGATCCGCACGACCCAGGGCAAGGGCGTCATGCCGGACGGCACGTCGCGCTTCTCCTGCGACGGCGCGCCGGTGATGCATTACATGGGCTGCTCGACCTTCGCGAATTTCACCGTGCTGCCGGAGATCGCCCTGGCGAAGGTACGCGAGGACGCGCCGTTCGAGAAAATCTGCTATATCGGCTGCGGCGTCACCACCGGCATCGGTGCCGTGTTCAACACCGCGAAAGTGCAGCCGGGCGACAATGTGGTGGTGTTCGGCCTTGGCGGCATCGGCCTCAACGTGATCCAGGGCGCGCGCATCGCCGGCGCCAACATGATCGTCGGCGTGGATCTGAATAACGGCCGCAAGGAAATGGCCGAGAAGTTCGGCATGACGCATTTCGTCAACCCGTCCGAGATCGGCGAGGACCTGGTGCCTTACCTGGTCAATCTCACCGATGGCGGCGCGGATTATTCCTTCGAGTGCATCGGCAATGTGAAAGTGATGCGCCAGGCCCTGGAATGCACGCATCGCGGCTGGGGCACCTCCATCATCATCGGCGTGGCCGGCGCGGGGCAGGAAATTTCCACCCGCCCGTTCCAGCTCGTCACCGGGCGCAACTGGCGCGGCACGGCCTTCGGCGGCGCGCGCGGCCGCACCGATGTGCCGAAAATCGTCGACTGGTACATGGACGGCAAGATCAACATCGATGACTTGATCACCCATGTGATGCCGTTCGAGAAAATTAACGAAGGGTTTGAGCTGATGCGCAAAGGCGAAAGCATCCGCTCGGTGGTTACGTACTAAGAGAACAAGGGAAGGCTTCTTTTTTGAAAAAAAGAAGCAAAAAACTTTTTTTAAACTGGGCCGTGCTGGTTTTACCGGCGCAGGCCCAAACCGACAAAAGTTTTTGCGCCGCTTTTTTCAAAAAGCGGCCACTTTCTTCAAAAAAGGCCTTGCGGATGTCCGCAAGGCCTTTTTTAGCATTAAGCCGGAACGACGTCCTGCACGGTGCGTGCGAACTTCGCGATTGTCTCGGGCGAGAGGTTCAGCGTCTGCTGCACCATCGCCGACGGCGTATGCGCCAGCCAGTCCGCGAGGGTAACTTCCGCGTACTTGTTGGTCTTGAAGATTTCCATGAAGACGAGATCTTCGGTGCCCGTGTTCTCGACATAATGGCCGAAGTTCTTCTTCACATAGCCGATGTCACCAGGATTGAAGTCAGAGGTGATGGCTTGCGGTCCGACATTGAACACCGTCATCCGGCCGGTACCCTTGATGTAGTACTGCCATTCATCGGCGTTCGGGTGCCAGTGCATCGCGCGCATGCCGCCGGGCTTCACCGTCACCAAGGCTGACGCGATGGTGGTCGCCGCCTTGAAGTTGGTGCTGTCCTGGATCTGCACCATGCCGCTCTTGGTCTGCTGGTTCGGCTTCATCGAGGACAGGCGGAAGACGAACGGGTTCGGCACCGGGCCGGCACCGGGCATGATCTCGCGGACGTCATCGGCGAGCGGGCCCGGCTCCTTGCCTTGGAAAATCCAACGCTGCTGCAGCGGAATATTGGCGAAGGTCGATGCCGGCACGCCAAAATTCTTCGCCAGAACTTCCGGCGGGGTATGCGCGATCCAGTCGGTGACCAGCAGCGTGTTGTTTTCCGAGGAGGAGCCGCTGTCGAAGGCGATCACGAATTCGCAGCCATCCGGCCCGAGGCCCTGCAGCGAGTGCGGCACGCCGGCCGGGAAATACCAAAGATCGCCAGGCTCCACGTCATCGACGAACGCATGGCCGTTCTGGTCCACCGCGGTCACGCGGCACTTGCCATAGGTCATGACCGCCCATTCCGCCTGCTGGTGCCAGTGCAGTTCGCGAATGCCTCCGGGCCCGAGCCGCATGTTCACGCCAGCGATGTCGGTGGAGATCGGGAATTGCTGCGTCGTCACCTGACGCGCCCAGCCACCGTTCTGCACGCGCTTTGGCACGATGTTGAAGGACGACCAGAACTGCGGCATGCCATTCACATCGGTGGGCGGGGGATTCTGGAATGCCTCCAGCTGCGCTTCCATCGCCGGGTCCTGCGGCCCGGGATCGGCGAACGCCTTCGGGTTGGTGACATTGGTCTGGCCTTCCGGCGGCAGGTCAGGATTGCCGAACACGCCGGCCGCATGCGCCGCCGCCGTCGCGGTCATCGCGCCACCTGCGGCGCCAGCCGCCAAGATTTTACGCCTGGAAAATTGAGACATTTTTGGCCCTCGTGATGAATTAGGGTCATGATCGGGTTGCGATATGGCCCACGGCGCCTACTGCGCACGCGTCAGGCGGCTTTGCAATTAAATGAACGATGTACCAGTGCAGCGAAATGTGTTGAGCGGCATCAAATAAATTTATCGATTCATCAGTAACTAAAAAGAACTTTGGGAAATACTACCTAAAATTGAGTAACATTTGGTTACATTTAGAATTGCACGGTTACGTTTTTCGTGATCCTTACTATGTTTAGTAATAATATTCAATATGCTTAATTCGAAAAATGGTGCTGAAAGTCGCGCTCTTGGCAAACCAGAGGCGGTTTCAGCGTTTCAAAACGCCGCCGCTTTCATTGGCAAAAAAGGCCTTGCAGCATGCTGCAAGGCCTTTTTTATGAGGCATGAGCCGAACGTCAGCTCGGAACGATGTCTTGCACGGTCCGCGCGAACTTCGCGATCGTGTCGGGCGAGAGGTTCAGCGTCTGCTGCACCATCGCCGATGGCGTATGCGCCAGCCAGTCGGCGAGCGAGACTTCCGCATATTTGTCGGTCCTGAAGACCGCCATGAGGACGAGATCGTCGCTGCCGGTGTTCTCGACATAATGGCCATAACCCTTTTTCACGTAGCCGATGTCGCCGGGATTGAAGTTGGCGGTGATCGCCTCAGGCCCGGTATTGAACACCGTCATCCGGGCGGTGCCTTTGATATAGTACTGCCATTCATCGGCGTTCGGATGCCAGTGCAGCTCGCGCAGGCCGCCGGGCTTGATCGTCACCAAGGCCGACGCAACGGTGGTCGCCGCCTTGAAGTTGGTGCTGTCCTGGATCTGCACCGTGCCGCTTTTGGTCTGCTTGTTGGGCGTCATCGACGACAGGTGGAAGGTGAACGGGTTCGGCACCGGGCCGGCACCGGGCATGATCTCGCGCATGTCAGTGAGGAGCGTGCCCGGCTCCTTGCCCTGGAAAATCCATCGTTGGTGTAGGGGAATATTGGCGAAGGCCGATTCCGGCACGCCGAAATTCTTGGCCAGTACTTCCGGCGGGGTGTGCGCGAACCAGTCGGTGACCAGCAGCGTGTTATCTTCCGAAGCGGCGCCGTTGTCGAAGCAGATGACGAACTCGCAGCCATCCGGCCCGATGCCCTGCAGTGAATGCGGTATGCCGGCCGGGAAGTACCAGAGATCGCCGGGCCCCACGTCATCGACGAACGCATGGCCGTTCTGGTCCACCGCGGTCACGCGGCACTTGCCATAGGTCATGACCGCCCATTCCGCCTGCTGGTGCCAGTGCAATTCGCGAATGCCTCCGGGCCCGAGCCGCATGTTCACGCCGGCGATCTCGGTGGAGATCGGGAAGTCCGCCGTCGTCACCTGGCGCGCCCAGCCGCCATTCTGCACGCGCTTCGGCATGATGTTGAAGGACGACCAGAACTGCGGCAAGGAGCCGACATCGGTGGGCGGGGGATTCTGGAACGCTTCAAGCTGGGCCTCCATCGCCGGGTCCTGCGGCCCGGGATCGGCGAACGCGCGTGGGTTGGTGACATTCACCTGGCCTTCCGGCGGCAGGTCGGGATTGCCAAACACGCCGGCTGCATGCGCTGCCGTCGTCGCGGTCAGCGCGCCACCCGCGGCGCCAGCCGCCAAAACTTTACGCCTGGAAAATTTCATCATGTTTGCCCTCGTCCGTTCATCAGGTCTCGCGATGTGACCAGGGCCCAAGCTGAGCACGCACCGGGGGCTTTGCAATTAACCCAAGGTAGCGCCAGGGTGGCGAACAAGTTGCGCGCCATCAAATGAACTTATGAATTTATCAGGAAATAGCAGGTATTTTTGAGGTTCTAACAGAAAGCGAAGACTCTTTCTGTTGCACTTGGAATCGTGAGGTTACTCTTTTGCCCAGCCTCGTATGTTTCGAAGGAATGCTCAATATGTGCCGGTTAGAAAAAAACGGCGCCGGAAGCGGCGCCGTTGGCAACAGAAGGTAGAAAAAACTCAGCCGCCGTAGCGGGCCAGCATCTCGCGCAGCGGGTTGGCCCCAGGGTTCGCGCCGCGCATGTCGACGACGATCTGCCGCGCATCGAGCGGCGCACCATAATAGCGCTGGTCGGTCCCGGCATCGTCGGAGAGGATCGCGCCGGAGAGCGAGATTCCGCCATACAGCCCCTCGCTCTTCGAGAAGCTGACAATGTCTGCGTCGAGGGCGGTCGACATCGAGCCGTTGACCCCGGCGCCCAGCGTCGCCACGGTCAGCCCGGCATCGGCGCCGAACTTGAACTGGCTGTTCAGCAGCGCGTTCAGCCCGCCATTGGTCATCACCAACATCATCACTTGCGCGTTCTGGATGCCGATCTGCAGGCCGAAACTGCCGCTGCCCATGGTGTAGAAGGCCGGATCGGACCAGCCGCCATTGATGCCGCGCGCGACCATGACGCAGCCGCCGCCTTCACCGCCGAACATGAAGCCGGCACGGAAAATGTTCGGACACACCACCACCGCCTTGGCGTGCCGCAGGAACTGCGCCGCCGTGTGGCCTTCGCTGCTATCCATCATGCTCTCGACGGAGAGCGTTGCGCTGTCCACCAGATGCTGCGGCGGGGGGCTGGCGAAGGCCGCGAGCGGGGTGGCCAGGGTTGCAGCCGTGGTGGCGGCCAGCAGCAGGCGTTTCATAACAAGGCTCCTTGTGTTTGCTTTACATCATCGTGCGCCCCCGAACTTGAGGACGTCTCGCGCACCGCGCAAGCTTGCGTTGCAAAATGTTCATTTATCGCAATCACCCGCCAGCCGGCCTTGTTGTGCTCAAGCCGGGTGAGGGAGATGTTTTCGACCGAGAGGCACAAAGCCTGGTGCGCGGAAAGGCCGAGCGCATGGGCGACGGCGGCGCGAATGGCCCCGCCATGGCTGACGATGATCGTATCGCGCCCTTCGGCACTGGCCAGCAGCCGCTCCAACCCCGCGCCGACGCGCCGGATTATGTCGTCGAACCGCTCGCCGCCGGGCGGCGTCTCCTCGGCATGGATCGGCCAGAACGGATGCCGCCCAGCCGCGGGGCGCGCATCGAAATGCGCGATGGGCGTGCCCTGCAGTGCGCCGAAATTCTGTTCCACGAAGGCGGGGTCGAGCAGGGGGGTCTGTTGCGGGTAGCCGGCGCGCACCAGCGCGGCGGCAGTCGCCTGCGTGCGCACCAGCGGCGTGCAGACCAGCCGCGCGGGGCGGGGCAGCCGGGCGGCGAGCGCCGCATAGGCTGGCGCATCCGCCGCCATGGTCACGTCGCAGACCGGGACGTCATCGGTCCCGTACAGGCGCGTGAGGGATTCGGCGTGGACCCGAGCGTGGCGGATCAACCAGAAGCGATGCAGCAAAGACTTACTCCCCGATCGATATGAGCGCGCCGCGAATGCGGGCGCGGCGGAATTCCCCGCGAAACACCAAAATCGCCGCCACCATCCAGCCAATGTTGAGCGCGACCGCCCAGGCCAGATCCTGCCAGTCCACCCCGTGCTGGAACAAGGCCGTGCGCATGCCGGCGAAAATATGCGCCGACGGCAAAGCCAGCGCCACCGGTTGCAGCCAGACCGGCAGGGCCGTGACCGGATAGAACACACAGGCCAGCGGCGTGATGCCGAAAGCGATGGTCCAGGCCAAGGCTTCGGCGCCCGCCCCATAGCGGAACAGCAACGCGACGATGGCCAGCGCGATCCACCAGCCCATGAGCATCAGGTTGACGAAGAAGAGAAATAGGACCGGACCCAACAGCAGGATATTATAACGATAGAGCAGGTAGGCGATGATTGTGGCGGGAAGCAGGCCAATCAATGTCCGGATCAAGGACACGATCAGCAGCGAGGCCACCATTTCCCTTGGCCGCAACGGGCTGACGAAAATATGCCCGAGATTGCGTGACCAGATCTCCTCAAGAAAGGTGAAGGTCACGCCGAGTTGACCGCGCAGCGTGATCTCCCAGAGCAGCACGCCGGCCAGCAGCGCCCCGGCCGCCGCCCCAGCGCCGGGCTGGACATGCATGAAATAGCGGGCGGTGAACCCCCAGATCAGCATGTTCAGCGTCGGCCAGTACGCCACTTCCAGCGTGCGCGGCCAGGAGCCGCGGTAAATCGCCAGATGCCGGTAGATCATGCCCCAGATGCGGCGCAGCGGGGCTTTCATGCCGCGATCTCGCGGTTGCGTGCGATGTCGAGAAAGACCTGTTCGAGATCTTCCCTTCCGTAGCGGGCGATCAGTTCCTCCGGCCGGCCGCGATCGACGATCCTGCCGGCCTTCATCATCAGTACCGTGTCGCACAGCCGCTCGACCTCGCCCATATTGTGCGAGGCGAGCAGGATCGCCGCCTTCGTCTCATGGCGGTAATCTTCCAGCACGGTGCGCACATAATCGCCGGTATCGGGGTCGAGGCTGGCGGTCGGCTCATCCAGGAGCAGAAGTTCCGGCTTATTCATGAGCGACTTGGCCAGCGCCACGCGGGTTTTCTGTCCGGCCGACAATTCACCGGCGGGGCGGTGCAGGAATTTGGCCAGATTGAACTTGTCCACGAGTTCGCCGATGCGCGCCTCGAGCTTCGGCACATTGTAGAGATGCCCATAAACACGCAGATTTTCCGCAACCGTCAGCCGCCCCGGCAGGGCGATATAGGGCGAGGAGAAATTCATCCGCTCCAGGGCGGCGAAACGGTCGCGCGCCATGTCGTGGCCGAGCACCGTGATCGTGCCGGAGGTCGGCACCAGCAGGCCGAGCAGCATGGAGATGGTGGTGGTCTTGCCCGCCCCGTTGCCGCCGAGCAGGCCAAGAATGCCGCCGCGCGGCAAAGTGAAGGAGATGTCGTCCACCGCCAATGTGCGCGCGTAGCGTTTGACGAGACGATCGACAATGATGGCGTCCATAAGGCTGGGATAAGCGCGCCGCTTGGCCGTGCCAAGCGTGAGGGAAAGGAAGGGGGAAGGAAGGGCTTCTTTTTTGAAAAAAAGAAGCAAAAAACTTTTTTAAACTGGGCCGTTGCTGGTTTCAGCGGCACGGGCCCTGTTTCCGAAAAAGTTTTGCGCCGCTTTTTCTGGGCTGTAACTTTTGCTATGCTTGGCCTGAGGCTATGTCGCCGACAGCGCCCACGGCCCAGAGTAAATAAAGTTTTTTTGCTTCTTTTTGTTCACAAAAAGAAGCCTTCCCCTGCGCCGCTTTTTTCAAAAGCGGCACTTTCTTTTTTCTTTTGTCCGCCTGCTCTATGAGCACGGGATGGACTCCCTGGCCCTCTACATCCACTGGCCGTTTTGCCTCGCCAAATGCCCTTATTGCGATTTCAACTCGCATGTGCGTGAGCGAATTCCCCAGGCGCGCATGGTCGCGGCCCTGCGCCGTGAGCTGGCTTATGAGGCGGCACGGATCGGGCCGCGGCGGCTGACCTCGATTTTTTTTGGCGGCGGCACGCCGAGCCTGCTCGACCCGGAAAATGTCGCGAATTTGATCACCGACGCGACCGGGTTTTTCAGGCCGGACCAAAATATCGAGATCACGCTGGAGGCGAACCCGACCAGCATCGAGGCCGGGCGTTTTGCCGGCTATCGGGCGGCGGGGGTCAACCGCGTGTCTATCGGCGTGCAGAGTTTCGATCCGGCGGCGCTGGCTTTTCTCGGCCGCGAGCATTCGGCGGACCAGGCGGTGCAGGCCATCGAACTGGCGCAACGGATTTTTCCGCGCCTGTCCTTCGACCTGATCTATGCCAGGCCGGGGCAGGGGGAGGCGGCCTGGCGCGACGAGCTACGCCGGGCGCTGTCGCTCGCCGCCGACCATTTGTCGCTCTACCAGCTCACCATCGAGCCCGGCACCAAGTTCGCGCTGCGCTACGGGCGCGGCGAGTTCGCGCTGCCGGAAGACGATGCGGCGGCGCGTCTCTATGATGCCACGGCGGAGGAGGCCGCGCGCTTTGGCCTCGAGCCGTATGAAATCTCCAACTACGCCAAGCCGGGCGGCGAGAGCCGGCACAATCTCGCCTACTGGCGCTATCAGGAATACGCGGGCATCGGCCCCGGCGCGCATGGCCGGCTCACTTGGGGCGGGCGGCTGGTCGCCACCTCCCGCCATCGCGGCCCGGAAGCCTGGGCGGAAATGGTGGAGCAGGACGGCACGGGCGCCCATCCTGAGCAGATCATCGCGCCCGAGGAGCGCGCCCGCGAGGCGCTGCTGATGGGGCTGCGCCTTGCCGCCGGCATTTCTCTGGACGATTTTCTGGTCCGCACCGGCGTGGCGCTGCCTGACGCCATCGAGCCGAACATTCTGGCCGCCTGTATCGAGGAAGGGTACCTGCGCCTGACCGACCGCGCCCTGATCGCCACCGCGGAGGGCCGCAAGCGGCTGGATGCATTGCTGCCCGCTTTGGTCCGATAGTATAGGCCGGGCGGAACGAAGGGACGACAGATGCGCTACATTTCTACGAGAGGCCAGGCGGACAAAAAAGACTTTTCGGGCGTGCTGCTGGCCGGGCTGGCGGCCGATGGCGGGTTGTATATGCCGGAGAGCTGGCCGCGCTTTTCCGCCGCTGAGCTGCGCGCCATGCGCGGCCTGCCTTATGCGGAACTTGCCGCGAAAGTGATCGCCCCCTTCGTCGGCGACTGCATCGCCTTCAAAGACCTCCAGGCGATGTGCCGGCGCGCTTATGCCGGGTTCGCCCACCCTGCCACCGTGCCGCTGGTGCAGCTCGACAGCACGGTTTTCGCCCTGGAATTGTTCCATGGCCCGACCTTGGCCTTCAAGGACATGGCCCTGCAGCTCGCCGGGCATTTGTTCGACCATGTGCTGGCGCAGCGTAACGAGCGCGTCAGCATCGTCGGCGCTACGTCAGGCGATACCGGCTCCGCGGCGATCGAGGCGATGGCCGGGCGTGAGCGCGTCGACATCACCATTCTCCACCCCGAGGGCCGCACCAGCGAGGTGCAGCGCCGGCAGATGACCACGGTGACCGCCCCGAACGTGCTGAACATCGCGGTCAAGGGCAATTTCGACGACTGCCAGGACCTGGTGAAGGCGATGTTCTCCGATGCGCCGTTCCGTCAGGAGCTCAACCTCTCGGCGGTCAATTCGATCAATTTTGCGCGCATCGCCGCGCAGATCCCTTATTATGTCGCGGCCGCGCTCGCCCTCGGCGCGCCGGACCGCGAGGTAGCGATTGCGGTGCCCACCGGCAATTTCGGCAATGTGCTGGCCGCCTGGGCGGCCAAGCAGATGGGCGTGCCGGTGGCAAAATTCATCGTCGCCAGCAACCGCAACGACATTCTGTGCCGCTTCCTGACCGCCAACGATATGAGCGTGCGCGGCGTGGAGCCGAGCCTCTCGCCCTCCATGGACATCCAGGTCAGCTCCAATTTCGAGCGCCTGCTGTTCGAACTGCTGGACCGCGATGCCGCCGCCACCGCCGCCGCCATGGCCGATTTCCGGGCCACCGGCCGCATGGCGGTGCCGGACCAGAAATGGCAGGCGATCCGCCGCGAATTCTCCGGTTTTCGTCTGGATGACGAGGGCACGCTCACGGAGATCGCCCGCACCTGGCGCGGCGCGAACTATCTCGCCGACCCGCATACCGCGGTTGCCCTGGCGGCGGCGCGGGAGCAGGGTCCGGTCGGCCTGCCGGTGATCGTCGCCGCCACCGCCCATCCCGCGAAGTTCCCTGACGCGATTGAACAGGCGGTCGGCTTCCGCCCGGCACTACCGCCGCATCTTTCCGACCTATATGAAAGGAAGGAGCAATATGAGCGTGCCCCCAACGAACTCGCGGCGATCGAGACGCTGGTGCGGAATTTTGCGAACAGGAACAGATGAGTAATGAGTGAACAAGTCGAGATTACCACGCTGCCATCCGGCCTGACCGTTCTCACCGAGCGGATGGACCGGGTCGAGACCGTCTCGTTCGGCGCCTATATCGGCGCCGGCACCCGGCATGAGACGGAAGCCGAGAACGGGGTGGCGCATTTTCTCGAACATATGGCGTTCAAGGGCACGACCAGCCGCAGCGCGGTGGACATCGCCGAGGCGGTGGAGGATGTCGGCGGCCATATCAACGCCTACACCTCGCGCGAGCAGACCGCTTATTACGTGAAGATGCTGAAAGAGGATCTCGGCCTCGGCGTCGACATCATCGGCGACATTCTGTGCCACTCGACCTTCGAGCCGGAGGAGCTGGAGCGCGAGCGCGGCGTGATCCTGCAGGAGATCGGCCAGGCCAACGACACGCCGGATGACATCATCTTCGACCATTTCCAGTCCGCCGCCTATCCCGGCCAGCCGATGGGCCGCCCGGTTCTGGGCACCGAGACGATCATTCGCAACATGAAGCGTGAGGCGCTGCCCGGCTTCATGAGCGCGCATTACACGCCGGAGAGCATGGTCATCGCCGCCTCCGGCAATCTGCGCCACGAGCAGGTGGTGGAGCTGGTCGCCCGGCATTTCGCCGATCTGCCCACGGCGGGGCGCCAGGAACCGCTGCCGGCGGACTATACCGGGGGCGAGTACCGTGAAGACCGCGATCTCGACCAGGCGCATCTGGTCCTCGGCTTTTCCGCGCCTGGCTATGGCGAGCCGGATTATTACCCGTCGATGCTGCTCTCGACCCTGCTCGGCGGTGGCATGTCCTCGCGGCTGTTCCAGGAAATCCGCGAAAAGCGTGGCCTCGTCTATTCGATCTACAGCTTCACCGCCCCGGCGCGCGATGGCGGGCTGTTCGGCATTTATGCCGGCACCGGGGAGTCCGAGGCGGCGGAGCTGATGCCGGTCACGCTGGAAGAGCTGGGCAAGGTGCAGCATCAGGTGACCGGGGTGGAATTGCGCCGCGCCAAGGCGCAGCTCAAGGCCGGGCTGCTGATGTCGCTGGAATCCACCGGCAGCCGCTGCGAGCAGCTGGCCCGCCAATGGCAGATCTTCGGCCGCGTGATCCCGGCGTCGGAGACCGTGGCGAAGATCGAGGCGGTGACCGAGGCGGACATCCATGCCGCCGCGGCGAAAATCTTCCGCCAGCGCCCGACCATCGCCACCATCGGGCCGATCGGGCAGGTGCCGAAACTCTCCGCCATCGCTGACCGGCTGGCCGCATGAGCGCGCTGCTCGACCAGGCCGCCGCCCTCCTTGCCGCCGCCAAGGCGGCCGGGGCGGATGTGGCGGAAACGGTGATGAGCACCGGCACCTCGGTGTCGGTGCAGCGCCGGCTGGGCAAGATCGAGGAGACCGAGCGCGCTGAATCCCGCGAACTGGGCTTGCGCGTCTTCATCGGCAAATGCAGCGCCTCGGTTTCGGCCAGCGCCATCGACCCTGCCGCCTTTACGCGCTTGGCCGAACAGGCGGTGGCCATGGCGCGCGTGGTGCCGGAAGATATTTACGCGGAAATTCCGGAAGCCCCGGCGCCGATGGATCCCAAGCTTCTGGACCTCGACGACCCGGTCGAACCCTCGGCCGAAACCCTCATCGCCCGCGCCGCGGCCGCGGAAGAGGCGGCACTCGCCGTGCCCGGCATCACCAATTCCGAGGGGGCTTCCGCCTCCTGGTCGCGCAGCCATTTTCTCCTTGCCACCACGCACGGCTTCGCCGGTTTCTACAGCCGCTCCAGCCACGGCGTTTCGGCCACGGCCATCGCCGGGACGGGCACGGACATGCAGCGCGATTATGATTTTTCCTCTGCCGCCCATGCCGAGGATCTCGATGACCCGGCCACGCTTGGCCGCCAGGCCGCCCAGCGGGCGCTCGCCCGCCTGAACCCGGCCCGCCCGAAAACGGCTCGGCTTCCGGTGCTGTTCGATCCCCGAGTCGCCGGCAGCATGCTTGGCCACCTTTCCGGCGCCATTCACGGCGCCTCGATCGCCCGCGGCACCTCCTTCCTGAAGGATCGGCTGGGGCAGCCTGTGTTCAGCGCGGGGCTGCGCATCATCGACGATCCGCTGCGCGTGCGCGGCCGCCGTTCCCGGCCCTTCGACCGCGAGGGCCAGGCCGGCACGGTCCGCGCCTTCATTGAAAATGGCGTGCTGACCAGCTGGATTCTCGACACCCGCAGCGCCAATCAGCTCGGCCTGAAAACCACCGGCCATGCCGGCGGCACCAGTAATTTTTACCTGGAACCCGGCAAGCTGACGCCAGCGGGCCTGATGGCCGATATCGCCGAAGGGCTGTATGTGACCGAGATGCTGGGCTCGAGCGTGAACGGCATCACCGGCGATTATTCGCGCGGCGCCGCCGGCTTCATGATCCGCAACGGCGTCCTCGCCGAGCCGGTGGCCGAGTTCACCATCGCGGGCAATCTCAAGGACATGTTTTTGCACCTCACCCCGGCCGACGACCTGGTCTTCAAGCGCGGCACCGACGCGCCGACGTTGCGCATCGAGGGGATGACGCTGGCGGGGGCGTAAGGAAGTAAGGAAGGGCCGCTTTTTGAAAAAAGCGGCGCAAAAACTTTCTTGAAACTGGGCCTGCGGCGGTGAAACCAGCACGGCCCAAACGAACAAAGTTTTTTTGCTACTTTTTGTTCACAAAAAGTAGCGCTTCCTCCCTTGCTGAAGAAACATTGCATTCATTTTTTACCTTTGTCGGCGATTTTAGAGGCTTGCCGCCCGATCTTAGGGTGAGTTCTTCGCCGTCACATTGAATTTTGCATTCAATCGTGCCAGCCTCCTTTTCATAATCGGAGGGACTAAAAATGGCGGCGGTATTACGGCCAGGGCTTGAGCGGCGCTTGACATCTGAGATCGACGGCGAGGTGCTGTTCGATCGCTTCAGCCGCGGCCGTTACGCCACCGACGCCTCGCATTATCAGATGATGCCGCTCGGCGTGGTCGTCCCGAAGACCATGCAGGGCGCGCTGCGCGCCATGGCGCTGGCCCGGGAGGAGGGCGTGCCGGTGACGCCGCGGGGGGGCGGCACGTCGCAATGCGGCCAGACCATCAATCGCGGGCTGGTCATCGACAATTCCAAATATTTGAACCGCATCCTGTCGCTGGATGTGGAGAACCGGCGCTGCGTGGTGGAACCGGGGATCGTGCTGGACGACCTCAACCGCCAACTGAAGAAGCATGGGCTGTATTTCCCGGTGGATGTTTCCACCGCCTCACGCGCGACCATCGGCGGCATGACCGGCAACAATTCCTGCGGTGGCCGCTCGCTGCGCTACGGCACGATGCGCGACAATGTGCTGGCGATCGACGCCGTGCTGGCTGACGGCTCGGCCATGCAGTTCGGCGAGGTTTCCGCGGATCTCTCGGAGCTTAACGATCCGCTGCGGCGGGATCTGGCGGCGAAGCTGCTTGGCATCGGTGCGCGCGAGGCCGAGGAGGTGGCGCGGCAATTCCCACGGGTCCAACGCCGCGTCGGCGGCTATAACCTTGATGCGCTGAACCCCGCGCCGGGCCGGGTGAATCTCGCGCATATTCTGGTCGGTTCCGAGGGAACGCTGGCTTACTCCACCGCGATCGAGCTCAAGCTTTGGCCGCTGCTCGGCCGGCGCGGCGTCGGCGTGTGCCATTTCGGCTCGTTCTATGCCGCCATGGACGCCGCCCAGCATCTGGTAAAGCTGAAGCCGATAGCCATCGAGCTGGTGGACGCGACCATGATCGGGCTGGCGCGCGAGATCCCGATGTTCCGCCCGACGCTGGAGGCGTTCCTGAAAGGCGAGCCGGCGGCGCTGCTGCTGGTGGAATTCGCCGAGGACGAGGCCGAGAATGCCCGGCGGCTCGACCTTTTGTCCGAACTGATGGGCGATCTTGGATTCGGCTTCGACCGCCAGGGCGCGCAATGGGGCGGTGTGGTCAAGGTGCTGGACCCGGCTTTGCAGGCGGCCATCACCGATCTGCGCACCTCCGGGCTGAACATCATGATGTCCATGAAGGAGCAGCGCAAGCCGATCTCCTTTGTCGAGGATTGCGCCGTGCCCTTGCCGCATCTTGCGGAATATACGGCGAAACTTACGGAAGTGTTCGAGAGGCACGGCACCAAGGGCACCTGGTACGCCCATGCCTCCGAAGGCTGCCTGCATGTGCGCCCGGTGCTGAATCTGCGCCTGGAGAAGGATGTGGCGGCGATGCGCGCCATTGCCGAGGAGGCGTTCGAGCTGGTCCGTGCCTATAAGGGCTCGCATTCCGGCGAGCATGGCGACGGGCTGGTGCGCAGCGAGTTCCATGAACAAATGTTCGGCACCCGCCTGGTCCGCGCGTTTGAGGAGGTGAAGCAGGTTTTTGACCCTGCCGACACGCTCAATCCAGGCAAGATCGTGCATCCTACCCGGTTCGATGACCGTTCCCTGTTCCGCTACCAGCCGGATTACGCCGTCAAGGACTTCAAGCCGGCGCTGGACTGGTCCGACTATCCGGGTGCGGTCGGCGGCCTGCAGGGCGCGGTGGAAATGTGCAACAATAACGGCGCCTGCCGGAAGCTCGAAGGCGGCGCGATGTGCCCCTCCTACCGCGCCACGCGCGATGAGCAGCATGTCACGCGCGGCCGCGCCAATAGCCTGCGCCTGGCCCTTTCCGGCCAGCTGGGCGAGGAGGCGTTCGCCTCCGATTCCATGGCGGAGACGATGAAACTCTGCGTCTCCTGCAAGGCCTGCAAGCGCGAGTGCCCGACCGGCGTGGACATGGCGCGGATGAAGATCGAGGTGCTGGCGGCGCGGGCGAAACAACGCGGCCTGTCGCTGCGCGACCGGCTGGTGGGCCATCTGCCCCGCTACGCGCCCTATGCGGCGTATGTCGCACCATTGCTCAATTTGCGGAACCGGTTTCCGGCGCTGGCCAAACTCACCGAGGCGCTAGTCGGCTTCAGCGCCCGGCGCAGCCTGCCGGTCTGGCGGCGGGACCGATTCACGCCGCCGGCCGGCGCGCAGGGCAGGGCAGACGGGCCGGAAGTCGTGCTCTGGGCGGACACGTTCAACGCCGCCTTCGAGCCCGAAAACATTCATGCCGCCATCGCCACCCTCACCGGCGCGGGCTACCGCGTGCACATCGCGCGGCCGCGGGGTGGTGGGCGCCCGCTCTGCTGCGGCCGGACCTATCTTTCGGTCGGCGACGTGGGCGCCGCCAAGGCGGAAATGGCCCGCACGCTGGAGGCGCTGAAACCGTTTGTCCTGAGCGGCATTCCGGTGCTGGGGTTGGAGCCGAGCTGCCTGTTTTCCTTCCGCGATGAAGTGCTCGCCTTGCTTCCTGGCGAGGCCGCGCGGGCGGTGGCGGCGCAAGCCATGCTGGTGGAAGAGTTCATCGCCCGGGAGATCAAGGCCGGCCGCTTCGCGCCGCGCCTGGCCCCGGTGGCCGAGCGGGCGGTGCTGCATGGCCATTGCCACCAGAAGGCGTTCGGCGCGATGAGCGCGGTGCAAACCGCCCTTGGCTTGATCCCTGGTCTGAAGGTGGAGACCATCGAGTCCAGCTGCTGCGGCATGGCCGGCGCGTTCGGCTACCAGGCCGAGACCATTGATGTGTCGCTGCGCATGGCCGAACTCAGCCTGCTGCCGGCGGTGCGCGCGGCGGCGCCGGACACGCTGGTGGTGGCCGATGGCACCTCCTGCCGACACCAGATCCATGACGGCACCGGGCGCGAGGCGGTGCATGTTGTGCGGGTGTTGGCCGAAAGCATGCAGAAGGCAGAGGAAGTGGCCGCTTTTTGAAAAAAGCGGCGCAAAAACTTTCGCTGGCTTGGGCCTGAGGCGCCGAAACCGCACGGGCCCAAAGTAAACAAAGTTTTTTTGCTACTTTTTGTTCACAAAAAGTAGCCTTACTTTCTTAGTCGAAGCAGCTCTAACGGAGACAAAATGACCCAAGCAACTGACCCCTGCGACCTCTCCGCCACCGAGGCGCGGCGCCTCATCGGGGCGAAGAAACTTTCGCCGGTGGAGCTGTTGGACAGCAACCTGCGGCGGATCGAGGCCGTGAACCATGCGGTGAACGCTGTGGTGGCGATGGACGTGCCGGCGGCGCGCGCCGCCGCGCGGGCGGCGGAAGCGGCGGTGATGCGCGGCGAGGCTTTGGGCGCGCTGCATGGTTTGCCGGTGGGGGTGAAGGACCTGGAAGAGACCGCCGGGCTGCGCACCACGTTCGGCAGCCCGCTTTTCAAGGACAATATGCCGGCCAAAGATGAGCGCAGCGTCGCCGCCATCCGCGCCGCCGGCGGGATCATTTTCGCCAAGACCAACACCCCGGAATTCGGCGCCGGGGCGAACACGCGGAATGCCGTGTATGGCGCCACCGGCAACCCGTTCGACCCGCTGCGCTCCGCGGCCGGCTCGTCCGGCGGCTCGGCCGTGGCGCTGGCCTGCGGCATGGCGGCGCTCTGCACCGGCTCGGACATGGGCGGCAGCCTGCGCAACCCGGCGGCGTTCAACGGCATCGTCGGCATGCGCCCTTCGCCGGAGATGATGCCGGTGGAGAAGCAGTTGCATGGTTGGTCGCCGCTTTCGGTGCACGGGCCGATGGCGCGCAGCGTCGCCGATCTGGCGCTGCTGTTCTCCGCCATGACCGGCATCGACCAACGCGCCCCGCTGTCGCGGCCTATCGCTGCCGCCCCGGGTGAGTTCTCGCCCCCGCCCGGTATCGATCTCTCCCGCCTGCGTGTCGCCATAACGCCGGATTTCGGCTTCGCTTTGGTCGAGCAGCGGATCAAGGACGTGTTCTTTGACCGCGTCGAACGGCTGCGCCCGCATGTCGCGAAGCTCGAGATCGCGGCGCCGGACTGCGCCGGCACCGACGAGGCCTTCGCCGTGCTGCGGAGCCTGGCTTTCGTGGCCTCGCACAGCGCGCGCGCCGCGCAAACGCCCGACTTGGTTTCGCCCAACATCCATGCCCAACTCGAAGAGGCGCGGCGCTATGGCATCGCCGAGCTCGCCGCGGCCCTCTCCGCGCAGACCGCGATCTACCGCCGCTGGCAGGCTTTCTATGAGCAATACGACCTGCTGTTGGCCCCGGCGATGGCGATCAGCCCGCAGCCCTGGTCGCAGCTCTATCCGAAAGAGATCGATGGCCAGCCGATGAAGAGCTATTACCAGTGGCTGGCCCCGGCCTATGCGGTCTCGCTGGTCGGCCATCCGGCGCTCTCGCTCCCCGTGGGGCTGGACAGCGCCGGCATGCCTTTCGGCCTGCAGATTGTCGGCCCCCGCCATGGCGATGCGCGGGTCATCGCCGCCGCCGCCGCGCTGGAGCAGTTCTTTGCCGGTGACGCCCTCACGCGCCGTCCGCTGCCGGATCTCGCCGCCTTGCAGGCCCGGGCGCCGCTTGCCGAGACGCCTGGCTTCTTCGGCTATGGCTAAGCGAAGGAAGGCTACTTTTTGTGAACAAAAAGTAGCCCGTGCTCCAACCGGCTTCTTGACAAAGAAAGTGGCCGCTTTTTGAAAAAAGCGGCGCAAAAACTTTTGCTATGCTGGGCCTGATTCTGCTTCGCAGACAACGCCCATAGCCCAAAGTCAATAAAGTTTTTTTGCTTCTTTTTGTTCACAAAAAGAAGCCTTTCCTTGCCTTGGCCGATTTGACAAAAAGCGGCCGCTTGCTTGGCATGGCACGGTCGCGAAACTGGGGGATGCGTTCCACGGGTCAGATGCACTAACCTGCGCGGCCCCTTTCGCGTTGAAAAAGGTACCAGTGTGAGCCAGAGCACCATCGCCGTCCCCTATAAAGCTCCGCGCACCGCCTTTCCCATATTGGGGGCGATCAGCTTTTGCCATTTGCTGAACGACATGATGCAGGCGCTGCTGTTGGCGATCTACCCGCTCCTGAAAAGCGGGTTCCATCTCAGCTTCGGCCAGATCGGCCTGCTCACGCTGGTCTTCCAGGTGACCGCCTCGCTGCTGCAGCCGCTGATCGGGCAGTATACCGACCGCAAACCGCAGCCCTATTCGCTGCCGGTCGGCATGGCTTTTTCCCTGTCCGGCCTGGTGATTCTGGCCCGCGCGCCGGATTATGCGTTTCTGCTTCTCGGCGCGGCTTTGCTCGGCATCGGCTCTTCGATCTTCCATCCGGAATCCTCGCGCATCGCCCGTCTGGCTTCGGGCGGGCGGCCTGGTTTGGCGCAGTCCGTGTTTCAGGTGGGCGGCAATTTCGGCCAGGCGCTGGGGCCGCTGATGGCGGCCTTCCTGGTGCTGCCCTACGGCCGCGGCAGCCTGGCCTGGTTCGGCTTCGTCGCCCTGCTCGGCGCGGTGATTCTTGGGGTGCTCGGCCCCTGGTACAAGTCGGCCATGGGAACCAAGGTGGCCGCCAAACAGAGAAGCGCGAGCGCGCCGCTCAGCAGTGGTCAGGTCAGGCGTGCCATTGCCGTTTTGATGGCGCTGATGTTCTCCAAGTTCTTCTACCTGGCGAGCTTCACCAGCTACTATATTTTTTATCTGATGCAGCGCTTTGACCTGCGGGCGGCTGTGGCGCAGGTCGATTTGTTCGTGTTCCTCGCGGCGGCCGCGGTCGGCACCGTAGTGGGCGGGCCGATCGGCGACCGTATCGGCCGCAAGCATGTCATCTGGTGCTCGATCCTCGGTGTGCTGCCCTTCACCCTGATCCTGCCGCATGTCGGGCTCGCCGCCACCATCGTGCTCAGCATTGTCATCGGCCTCATCCTCTCCTCGGCCTTTTCCGCCATCGTGGTGTATGCGCAGGAGGTCTTGCCCGGCCGCGTCGGGATGGTTTCCGGCCTGTTCTTCGGCCTCGCCTTCGGCCTGGGCGGAATCGGCGCCGCGGTTTTGGGCGAACTGGCGGACTGGACCAGCGTCGGCTTTGTCTATCAACTCTGCGCCTTCCTGCCGGCCATCGGCCTGCTCACCGTGTTCCTGCCGAATCTCCGTTCGGTCGAGGCGCACTAGCGCCAGTTAGGAAAGTGGCCGCTTCTTCGGTCAAAAGCGGCGCAAAAATTTTTGCTCTTGTGGGCCTGTGGCGCTCGGGCGGCAGGGCGCCAAACGGCGCGCCGCAACTGGCAGTTGCTGGTGCCGTGCCCCATGATGACATAGTTTTCATTCCGCTCACTGTGCGCCGATGGTTGGACCTGCGAGCCTTTTCTGATGACAGCTTGCCTCCCTGACGCGGCACACCATCCCTGAAGAAGAAGCTGACGGGGGCAGCGTAATCATGTGGAGTGGTGCCGCCTTGATGTGCTCCGTGCCCGCTTTTTCAGTCTCGCGTCGTCTGGCTTGGTGGGCCCTCGGCCTGAGCTTGGCCGTTTCGGGCTGTACGGACATCGACGCAACCGCCCCCGAAGCGGTGACTCAGCTCCAGTCCAGCGCCTATCAAAACGGATTTGCCGCGGGCCTGCGCCTGCAGGCCGCGACGGATCGCGCCAACAACAACACAGCGACGTCACAGGTACGAGAGGCCCAGCAGGTCGCCGAGGCCAATGCTTATTCCGCAGGGGTGGCGGAGGGTAAGGCCGACCAGGCGGCACGGGACCGGCCCATGATGGCCGCTGCGGAGGGTGGATCGCCGCCGTCGGGACCCAGCTTGCGGGCGGCCCGACATGAAGGCTTCGTCCAGGGCGAGGCTGCCGGCCGGGAGGCGCAGAAGAAGGCGGATCAGGCGCAAATCGCCGCCGCGTCGGCTGCGGCGCCCGCTTCGGCGGCGGCGCTGCAGGCGGCGGATCAGGCCGGCTTCGCCCGGGGCGAGGCCGCCGGGCGGCAGGCGCAGACGCAGGCGGACCAGGCGAAAATCGCCGCCGCGGCGCCGGCTTCGGCGGCGGCGCTACAGGCGGCGGATCAGGCCGGCTTCGCCCGAGGCGAGGCCGCCGGGCGGCAGGCGCAGGCGCAGGCGGACGAGGCGAAAGTCGCCGCGGCGGCCCCCGCTTCGGCGGCGGCGCTGCAGGCGGCGCAACAGACCGGCTTCGCCCGGGGCGAGGCCGTCGGACGGCAGGCGCAGACGCAGGCGGACCAGGCGAAAATCGCCGCCGCTGCGCCGGCTTCGGCGGCGGCGCTGCAGGCGGCGCAACAGACCGGCTTCACCCGGGGCGAGGCCGCCGGGCGGCAGGCGCAGGCGCAGGCGGACCGGGCGCAAATCGCTGCCGCGGCCCCCGCTTCGGCGGCGGCACTGCAGGCGGCGCACCAGGCCGGCTTCACCCGGGGCGAAGCTGCCGGCCGGCAGGCGCAGGCGCAGGCGGACCGGGCGCAAATCGCCGCGGCGGCGCCCGCTTCGGCGGCGGCGCTGCAGGCGGCGCAACAGACCGGCTTCATCCGGGGCGAGGCCGCCGGGCGGCAGGCGCAGGCGCAGGCGGACCAGGCGAAAATCACGGCCGCGGCGGCTGAAGCGCCGCCTTCGCAGGCGGCGCTTCAAGCCGCGCAACAGGCCGCGTTAGCCCAGGGCGAGGCCGCCGGGCGGCAGGAACAGACGCGGGCGGATCAGGCGCGGCTGGACGCCACGTCGAAGGACGGGGCGCGGCCTTCGGCGGCGGCGTTGCAGGCGGCGCAACAGGCCGGCTACGCCCAAGGCCTGACCACCGGACGGAACGAGCAGAGGCAGGTGGATCGGGCGCAATTAGACGCCGCGCACGACGCCGTGGCACAGGCGAAAGCCGCTTTGGCGACGTCGCCCAGCACGGTCGACCAGCTCGCGCAGCAGGCCGTTCAGGAAACCCAGGAGATGCAGCAAATTTCCCGGCTTTGCCATGTCTCGCCCACGGGCAATCCGCTGGACCCGGACGCGCCGCCATAGCCTCCATGGGAGGCGGGTGAACTAAGAGGCGAGGGAACCGAGGTAAGGTCCCGGTTTCAGATATGAAAGCGGAACCGGTGGGATGCTAAAGGTGGCGATCAGTAATAACGCCACCTGCCGTGCTTCCGCACCCGATGATCATAATATTTCCCCTTATATCTATATTTATAATGATGGCCTCGATACTGATAATCGGCTGAGAGACTCACATCCCGTGGCGAAGATGCCTGTATCTGAACAATTTGAACTGCTTTCGGATCGGCAGCTGAACTTCCGGCGCCAGAAAGGTAGAAAATCCCGGCAAGCGCCACCGATGATAGAGCCGCGAACCGCTTCAGCACTCTCATGATGTCTCTCATCGTTTTGGGGGGCGGTATACGTGGTCCCCAAAGGAGAGGCCTGCAACGCATGAGGGCGACAGGGTGGTTCCATGGGGGGAATGACCTCCTACCAATGGCTAATCATTCCGGCCCTATTGGCAACCAAACCGGATGCACAGCCAATAGCTCGCGGCCGCAGCGCGTAATAGGTTTCGGGCTGCTTATTGGAATGCGGGTGAAATGGTTTCTGGCGGTGAAAAATTAATCCTTGAGGCGGTATTCGCGGCGATTCGTGGCGCCGGGTGGCGGGGTGATGCTCCGGTTGTCGCGGGAGATGACCTGAAGCAACTTGGCTTGAGCCGCCTGCGGCTGCTCGCCACGCTCATTGAACTCGAGGACAAGTTCGACATCGAGTTCGCAGGCGACGCCGCCGATTCGTTCCGGATCGTCGCTGACATTGCGGCCTACATCCAATCGCACGCGATGATTCTGCACGATGGCGCGGACAAGCGTCATGACGCGACGAAACCCAGGACCGAGTGGCGCTCACCCGTCGGTGAACGTCTGCGCCAATTCTGCGCCCGTGCCTTTGCCTACGTCTCCCGGCGCGCCCTCCCAGCTGCCACGTAAAACGCGTCTATGCCAGGGCCGACCCCGCTTCTTCCGATTGCGAAGTCGGGCGGAACCGATCTCTCAACGAAAGTATCGGCCGCTCGACGACATGGTATGAGAGCGCGGCTACCCCGTAGGATAACGGCACAAAAACGAACCGGTCCGGTATATGGAATACCTTAGAGGCCAAATAGAGAAATGGGAGATGCCAAAGGTACCATCCATATGAAATCTGCCCGGTATAGACGAGCGGACGCCACGACAGGAAGGCGCTGAAATATCCCCTGCTGAAGGAAGCCGCTATCATCCATGCTGCGCAGATGGCGCCAGCCGTGATGCCAATCTCCAACCTTAGTTTCATCCACAGGTCGGCTTTTAAAAAAAGCAACCCAAGGATCAGTACCGGCACCGTAGATGTTAGGCTGGCAACCCGCGCTAAGCGAGGTGATAGGCGGACAAACCCGAGAGCGCACCCCATGAGAATGGAATCGGCGTGCGTATCAAAGCCATTGTAGGCGCGCTCTACGTTCGCACCGTGTTGCAACAGAGACATGCGCCATAACAACGATGCGGCTGCGAGACCGAGGATGATGGCTGGAGCTATGCGCCGAACTCTGAACAACGCCATGAGTAAAAACGGCCAGAGCAGATAAAACTGCTCTTCGGTCGCCAAAGACCATGTATGGCCAAGGTAACCCCCGTCATCGCCGAACCACGAGAATGCTCGATTCCAATTCATCAAATAAATGGCCGATGTCCAGGCGCTTTCGATATGGGTCATCCGTGCGGCGGGGCTCATGACGTATAGTGCGCTTGTGCAGATCAGCATTAACCAAAATGCTGGCATGAGGCGTAAAAATCTTCGCGTATAGAAGGCACCGAGATTCACACTGGCGGCGCTTTTAAGTTCAGCGAGAAGAATCCTCGTGATTAAAAAACCGCTGAGGACAAAGAAGATATCGACCCCGATCCAGCCGCCTGGGAGCAAAGATCCAGAGAGATGATAGATCACAACGGCTGACACTGCGATGGCTCTAAGGCCATCTAGAGGCGCGTGATGTTTCATCGCAGGTAATTTTCCTTCGATTTGTATTTCGAAACTGCAATGATTTATGTCAGGCTGTAGCCCTGACGTCCACAAGGATTGTGAACTCAGACTGGCTTCGCCCTGAATGGTACCCCCAGTCACAATCTGCCTCACCAAGACCGGCGGCCTTTGCGACACTGACCACTGCGCCAAGCGAGCGCCCGACGAGCCGTCTCTGATCTAAAGTTTTCTCAAAAACGAAACGGGACCTTTGTTGCCCCTGGCACGCCAGTGCCGTTGGACCAAGTCGCTCGAAGTGGAATCAGTGGTTCGCCGATGCCGCACTCATGTGGCAGACTCGCCGGGTGCCCTGGTAACCCATTGGAATCGCGTCTGGTCGTTTGAGACAAGTTGCGACCTCCGGAGAGGGGTGTTCTTCTTCCAAGCTATTGATTTGTCGGAGGATTTCACTGGTAGCGACGGGCGGATTTGAACCACCGACCAAGGGATTATGATTCCCCTGCTCTACCGCTGAGCTACGCCGCCATGCAGTGAGCCAGCCGGTTACTGCTTTGCTGCGGGCAAGTCAATGCACAGAGAGGGGACAAACATATTTTGCTCGCTTGAGCCGCGCTGGCTTCGCCGCCACCGGCCCAGGGTCGCAAAAGTTTTTGCGCCGCTTTTTTCAAAAAGCGGCTCTTTCCTTTAAGACGTCCTCATGACTGAAAAACTGACGCCGATCCTTCTCGCCAGCGGTTCGGCCGCGCGCCGCATGTTGCTGCGGCAGGCTGGCGTCGAATGCCGGGCCTTGCCGGCCGATGTCGATGAGGCGGCGCTGAAAGCGTCCCTGTCGGCGCTGGAGCCCGGCGCGCTGGCTCTGGCGCTGGCCGCCGCGAAGGCTGATTACGTGTCGTCCCGCAACCCGGATGCGCTGGTCATCGGTGCGGATCAGCTGCTGGTCTGTGAGGGGCGGCGTTTCGACAAGCCGCGCGACGAGCACGAGGCGGCCCGGCATCTGCGCTTCCTCTCCGGCCGCATGCACAGGCTGGTCACTGCCGTTTGCGTGCATCGGGCGGGAGAATCGCTCTGGCGCCACGTTGCTGAGGCGCGGCTGACCATGCGTCCGCTGTCGGATGCGTTCGTGGCGAATTACCTGGCCGCGGAAGGGGAGGAGGTGTTGGGCTCGGTCGGCGCCTACCGGCTGGAAGGGCGGGGCGCCCAGCTTTTCACGCAGATCGAGGGCGACTTCTTTACGATTCTCGGGCTGAACCTGTTGCCTTTGCTCGCTTTCCTGCGGGAGGCCGGCGCACTTCCGGCGTGACCGGCCGCGCCTGGTCCAGCAGCTGCTGCATCGCCGCCACGGTTTGCGGGTCGAGGTTGCGCAACTCCCGTGCGAAGCGGTTGCCCAAGGCGGTTTGCTCCGGGGTCAGCCCCGCCGCGTTCAGCTTCAGCCGTGGGCGCGACAATTTCGCCAGGGCCTTGAGTTCGTCGGCATCGTCCCAGATCAGGCCGAAAAACTCGCAGATCTGATGGATCAGCCCGGCCGAGGGCGCGCCGCGCCGCCCATGTTCCAGGGCCGAGAGATAAGCGGGCGAAACTTCCAGGGCGGAGGCCATCTCCTGCTGGAGAATGCCTCGCGCGGCCCGCAGCTGGCGCAGTTTTTCGCCGAACGGGGTCATGGCAAGGGAAAGAAAAAGGCTACTTTTTGTGAACAAAAAGTAGCAAAAAAACTTTGCTTTTTTAGGCCAATGGCGCGGCGACCAGCACGGCCTAATCCAATAAAAGTTTTTGCGCCGCTTTTTTCAAAAAGCGGCCACTTTCTTTTTTTGATCATATTCAGCGAATCCGCCGCAGCAGCACGCGCAGCGCGCCGGTATTGGCGGCGTGCGGGTGGGCGACGGCGAGGATCATCGGCCGAAGCCGCGGCGCGTTCAGCCAATGCGGAAGCTCGTGCGCGAGAATTTCGCCATTGCCGGTGATGATTTCGATGCAGCGTTCCTGCTCGGCATAGGCGCGTTCGACGAACAGGATCACGGCGCGATGTGCCCGGGCGGCGGTGTGGCCGTGCAGATCCAGCCGTTCGGTGGCGCGAATCCTGCCCGTGACGAATTTCTTCCAGGTCGCCTTGTCCAGCCCGGACGGGGTGATGGCGGTGCCGATCGGCGAGCTGAACGCAAGAGGTTTCGGCGGTTTCACCTTGGGCGCAGGGTCTTCCCCCAGTGCCCCTTGGGCGGGTGTCTCGGGGGGCAAGGCCAAGCGCGTGCGGCCCGGCATCAGCCGCGTCAGCGTCTGGCTGTAAGCCGCCCAGAGTTTGATATCAGCCTCGGAGAGGCCTTTGGCGTTCGATCGTCTCATACTGAACCATTCGTGGTTCAATATGAGACGTGAATTGCCTCTTCAGATCAAGCGTCAGCTCTCGTCGATGACCAGCACGTGGAGCGAACGCGGCCCATGCGCCCCCAACTCCAGCGTCTGCTCGACGTCCGCCGAGCGCGAGGGGCCGGTGATCAGCATGACATTGCGCGGCATGCCGCCGCGCTCGGCGCGCAGCAGGTCGAACGCGTCCTCATAAGCGCCGACGATGCGCGCGGCGCGGATCACAACGATGGCGGTGTCCGAGAGCAGATTGTTGGTGGTCGGCCGCTCCGGGCCCGAGGGCATCATCAGCGTGCCGGTTTCGGCGATGCCGGCGAAAGCCTGGGTCAGGGTGACCGGGTCGGTCGGCCCGGTCTTGCCGAATCGCAC
>DATJHR010000170.1:0-5056 GCA_035493735.1 Acidocella sp. | reverse complement strand
ACCAATTCTTCCGGCGGCGTGATGGGCAAGATGATCTCGCCGCAGAACATCGCCACCGGCGTGTCGGTGGTGGGGATGGTCGGGCAGGAGGGCAAGGTGTTCGCCCGCACGTTCATTCACTCGATCGTCTTCACCGTGCTGATCGCCGTGCTGGTGGCGGTCCAGCAATATCTGATCCCCTGGATCATCCCCGGCTAACGTCGTCCGAAAGGGCCGCATCGCCAGATGCGGCCCTTTTTTTAGCCGTACAGGTTCCAACGCCACCCACCCAAAAGAGCAAAAGTTTTTGCGCCGCTTTTTCCAAAAAGCGGCCTCTTTCTTGAATCTGCCCTGCCCTAGAATAATCGCCTTCCCCCTTCCGCATTTTTGATGTGTTCCGCCTAATCCTCTACTCTGCCCGGCGCGGAGGCGCTTTCCCTGCGGCGCGGCCTGCGCTTAAAAGAGATATGTCGACCCAGCCTATATTGTTCTGGAAGAATTCGGAGACCGTCCTGAAATGAGCTTTCCCGCCTCGCCGCAACGTCTGACCCATCTGCAACGCCTCGAGGCGGAGTCCATCCACATCATGCGCGAGGTGGTGGCCGAGACCGAGAAGCCGGTGATGCTCTATTCCGTCGGCAAGGACAGTGCGGTGATGCTCCACTTGGCCCGCAAGGCGTTTTATCCCGCGCCGCCGCCCTTCCCGCTGCTGCATGTCGACACGACCTGGAAGTTCCGCGCGATGTATGAGCTGCGCGACCGCATGGCGCAGGAGAGCGGCATGGAGCTGCTGGTCTATCAGAACCCGGACGCTCTCGCGCGCGGAATCAACCCGTTCGATCATGGCGCCCTGCACACTGATCTGTGGAAGACCGAAGGGCTGAAACAGGCGCTCGACAAATACGGTTTCGATGCCGCTTTCGGCGGCGCGCGGCGTGACGAGGAGAAGTCCCGTGCCAAGGAGCGCATCTTCTCATTCCGTTCCGCCAATCATCGCTGGGACCCGAAGAACCAGCGGCCGGAATTGTGGAATCTCTACAATGCGCGCAAGGCCAAGGGCGAGAGCATCCGCGTCTTTCCCATCTCCAACTGGACCGAGCTGGATATCTGGCAATACATCCATTTGGAAAACATCCCGATCGTGCCGCTTTATTTCGCGGCCCCGCGCCCCGTGGTCCGGCGCGACGGGCTGTTGCTGATGGTCGATGACGAGCGTTTCCGCCTGCATCCCGGCGAAGTTCCGGAGCGGCGCAACATCCGTTTCCGGACGCTCGGCTGTTATCCGCTGACCGGCGCCGTGGAGTCCGAAGCCACCACGCTGCCGGAAGTGATCCAGGAAATGCTGCTGACCACCACGTCCGAGCGTCAGGGGCGCGCCATCGATCACGACCAGTCCGCCAGCATGGAAAAGAAGAAGCAGGAAGGGTATTTCTAATGGATCAGACAACACCCTCCTATCTGGCCGACGCGTTGATCGCCGCCGACATCGACGCTTATCTGCTCCAGCACCAGCATAAATCGCTGCTGCGCTTCATCACCTGCGGCTCGGTCGATGACGGCAAGTCGACGCTGATCGGCCGGCTGCTTTACGATTCCAAGATGATTTTCGAAGACCAGCTGGCGGCGCTGGAGGCGGATTCCAAGCGTGTCGGCACCCAAGGCCAGAATATCGACTTCGCCTTGCTGGTGGATGGGCTTGCGGCGGAACGCGAGCAGGGCATCACCATTGATGTCGCCTATCGGTTTTTTGCCACCGAGAAGCGCAAATTCATCGTCGCCGATACGCCCGGCCATGAGCAGTACACGCGCAACATGGTTACCGGCGCCTCGACCGCGGACCTTGCGATCATCCTGATCGACGCGCGCAAGGGCGTGCTGACGCAGACGCGCCGGCACAGCTATCTCGCGCACCTCATCGGCATCAGAAACATCGTTCTGGCGGTCAACAAGATGGACCTGATCGGCTACGACCAGGCGAAATACGAGGCGATTGTCGCCGATTACGCCGCCTTCGCAAAAAGCATCGGCATTGAGTCGTTTGTCCCGCTGCCGATTTCAGGGTTTGTGGGGGACAACATCACCACCAGATCCGCGAACACCCCCTGGTACACCGGCATACCGCTGATCCAGCATCTGGAAAGCGTGGAGCTGGACGTGACGAGTGCCAGCGCCAAACCGTTCCGGTTGCCGGTGCAATGGGTGAACCGCCCGAATCTCGATTTCCGCGGTTTCTCCGGTCTCATCGCCAGCGGCAGCATCCGGCCGGGCGATGCCATCCGCGTGCTGCCCTCGGGCAAGACGTCCACGGTCACGCGCATCGTCACGCTGGATGGCGATCTGGAGGTGGCGGCGGCCGGGCAATCGGTCACGCTCTGCTTCGCCGATGAGATCGACTGCTCGCGCGGCGACGTGATCACCGGCGCGGATGCGCCGGTGCAGGTCGCCGACCAGTTCGAGGCGACGATTGTCTGGATGGCTGACGAGGCGCTGCTGCCGGGCCGGGCTTATTGGCTGAAGCTTGGGGTCCAGACGGTCACGGCCACGATCCACGCGCCGAAATACCAGGTGAACGTCAATACGCTGGAGCATGTCGCGGCCAAGACCCTGGAGCTGAACGCGATCGGCATCGCCAATGTCACCACCGACCGGCCGATCCCCTTCGAGCCTTATGCGGAGAACCGCACGCTGGGTGGCTTTATTCTGATCGACAAGCTGAGCAATGCCACGGTCGCCGCCGGCATGCTGAATTTCTCGCTCCGCCGTTCGCAGAATGTGCACTGGCAGGCGCTGGATATTTCCCGCGAGACCCACGCCGGCCTGAAAAACCAGAAGCCGGCGGTGCTGTGGTTCACCGGCCTCTCCGGCGCGGGCAAGAGCACCATCGCCAACCTGGTCGAGAAACGGCTGGTGCGGATGAACCGGCACACCTTCCTGCTCGACGGCGACAATGTGCGCCACGGGCTGAACAA
This sequence comes from Acidocella sp., assembly GCA_035493735.1. Classification (GTDB taxonomy): domain Bacteria; phylum Pseudomonadota; class Alphaproteobacteria; order Acetobacterales; family Acetobacteraceae; genus Acidocella. Next base: position 2,108 of record DATJHR010000170.1, on the reverse strand, counting down.
GGATCTGGGCTTCACCCAGGCCGACCGCGTGGAGAATATCCGCCGCGTCGGCGAGGTGGCGAAGCTGATGACCGATGCCGGGTTGATCGTGCTCACCGCCTTCATCAGCCCGTTCCGCGCCGAACGGCAGATGGTGCGCGACATGATGGCGCCGGGCGAGTTCATCGAAATCTTCGTTGATACGCCGCTGGCCGAGGCCGAGTCGCGGGACGTGAAGGGCTTGTATAAAAAGGCCCGCGCCGGCCAGCTGAAAAACTTCACCGGCATCGACAGCCCGTACGAGCCGCCGACCGCCGCGGAATTGCGCATCGACACCACGAAGATGACGCCGGAACAAGCCGCCGACCTGATTGTCGAGATGCTGATCCCATGAGCGACGCTTTGCTCCGATCCGAGGACGCCACGCTGGCGGGAGAGATCGCCACCACTGCCGGAAACCTGCTTCTGGAACTGCAGCGTTCCGGCCTGTTCACCGGCAAGGCGCTGGGCCGGGCGGGCGACCGTACCGCCAACGCCTTCATCATGGAGGCCCTGGCGGCGCAGCGCCCTGACGATGCCGTGCTCTCGGAAGAAGAGCGCGACAATCCTGCAAGGCTTGTCGCGCGCCGGGTCTGGATCGTCGATCCGCTGGATGGCACACGCGAATACGGCGAAGCGCGGGAGGATTGGGCGGTGCATGTGGCGCTCAGCCTGGATGGCCGGCCCGTCGCCGGCGCGGTCGCCCTGCCTGGCCTTGGCCAAACCATTATTTCCGCCCCCGGCCTGACGGTGCCGGCCGCCCCGACGCGGTTGCGCATGCTCGTGAGCCGGACACGCCCGGCCGCCGAGGCGGTCGCCGTGGCCAAGGCGCTCGGCGCGGAACTGGTGCCGATGGGCTCGGCCGGCGCCAAGACCATGGCGATCCTGCGCGGCGAGGCCGATATCTATCTGCATTCCGGCGGACAATATGAGTGGGACAATTGCGCCCCCGCCGCGGTGGCGCTGGCCGCCGGGTTGCACGTGTCGCGCATCGACGGCACGCCCTTGGTCTATAACAACGCGGATCCGTATTTGCCCGACCTGCTGATCTGCCGGAAGGAGGATGCGGGGCGCGTTCTCGGGCTGCTTGGGTAAGGAAGTAAGGAAGGAAGAGGCCGCTTTTTGAAAAAAGCGGCGCAAAAACGTCTTCGAATTTGGGCCTGCGGCGTTGAAACCAGCACGCCCCAAGTGAACAAAGTTTTTTTGCTACTTTTTGTTCACAAAAAGTAGTGCTTTCTTCCTATTGCTATGCTGTTCTCGTCGGCGCTGCCCCGACACCGACCAGCCGATTGCTCAGCGTGGCACTGTCAATCAGCAAGGCGGTGCCGCCAATGATCGCGGCTGACAACGTCAAGATCAGCGCGTCTCCGCCGGACAGGCTGAGAATGCCGAGGACGATGACGGCTATGCCGGCGATGGCGCGTATGGCGGCTGTCTCAAACGCAAGTTCTTCGTTGAGACGTCGTGCCATTGAGCGGTCATCGCTGACGCTGGTCTCCAACATGACGGCGCGCGCAGACGCCCCGCTGTTGAAGAGGATGCCGACGCCAATCAGAAGCACCTGGACAGGGATTAATATAGCTGTCGCGACATGCACCAAAGCCAGCACGCCAAGAATGACCACCGCTCCCCCGACGAACATATCTGCGGTCGCGCCGGTGACGGAGGCGCCCGTGCCGGTTGCGGACTCGATCACAGCAGCCAAGCGCACATAGCTTGTTGTGAGCCCGGCGCCAAAGATAATCAGGGCGATGCCCAGCGAAATTTGCGCAATCGTGTCGAGATAGAGCTCAGCGGAGGGATGTTTCGCCGCAATCGCCAGCCCCACGATCCCGAGTGCGAGCGCAATACCACCGAATACGCTGCGTGACACTGTCCGCCCGAAAAACGTCAGCCGGCCGCTCGGCGTGTCGTGACCGCCCATGACAGCATGACTCATAGCGATTCTCCTCTGGTTTGGTTTGGAGAGCCAATGGCTCTGCTTCATCCAGAGCAGACGGGGCGGCTGGTATTCGTCGTGAAAGTCCGACGCGGCAAGCTCGCCTACGTTGCAAGTGGCTGCAAATGTGCCGCTGCCCTCGCGCTCGGAT
>DATJHR010000169.1:0-2877 GCA_035493735.1 Acidocella sp. | reverse complement strand
TTCCCACAGCTCGCCGGGCTCGGGACAAGCCAGATGTCCCGGACCTATGCCATCTCCGGCCGCGACGAAGCGGTGGCGTATCTTGCACATCCGCAACTCGGCCCGTTTTTGCTGGACTGCACCAGGCGGGTCCTGGCGGTGACGGACAAATCCGCCACGGAGATTTTCGGCCCTGTGGATGCCGCAAAATTCCGCTCCTGCATGACGCTGTTCGCCAACGTTTCCGAAGCCCCGGAATTTTCCGCCGCGCTGCAGAAATACTTTGCTGGCGAGGCCGATCCGGCGACGCTCAAACGACTGTAAGAGAAGGGAAGCGCTTCTTTTTGTGAACAAAAAGAAGCAAAAAAACTTTTTTGATGCTGGGCCATGGGCAGGTGTCCGCGACAACGCCCATGGCCCAGCATAAAAGAAGTTTTTGCGCCGCTTTTTTCAAAAAGCGGCCCTTTCTTCAGCCAACAATCTCCACACACGGCACCGGCCGGCCAAAATGCCATCCTTGCGCCAGGCTCGCACCAGCTTCCGTGAGGGCGGCGGCCTGCTCCGCGGTTTCCACACCTTCCGCCAACACCTCCGCACCCACGCTGCGAAGCTCGGCGACCGTGTCGGCGATCTCGGCCAGATGCGCGAAGGAGCGATTGGCGTTGCGCGTCACGGTGATGCACAGCTTGGCGATGTCGGGGCGAATGGACCGGGCCGCCTCCATATCGGCGAAACCGCAGCCGGTATCGTCCAACGCCAAGCGCGCCCCCAGCCGGCGGGCTTTCGCAAAGAAGGCGGCATAGGCTTCCGCTTGGTCGAGCGGCAGGTGTTCGGTGATCTCGATCACGATGCCGGGCCGCGCCAGGGACTCCACCGCGCCGGGCGTGGCCAAAGCCGCCAGGCCTAGATTGATGCTCAGCCACCGCCCCTCCGGCAGCTTGTCCGCCAACGACACGGCCTGCCTTGCGCAAGCCAGCTCCAATTCCACCGTCAGGTTGAACCGCTCGCCGGCGCCAAACAACGCATTGGCACCCTCCAAGGCGCTGCCCTCAGGGCCGCGGCTTAGCGCCTCATATCCCACGAGCTGGCCGGATGGCAGGGAAACGATCGGCTGCAGCAATGTCCGCAGCCCATGACCGGCGAGCAGCGCCTGCAATTCGCGCTCCGAGTCAGGCGCGAGATCGGCGCGGCGGCTGGCGTCATCCCGCCAAATCTGGTCCAGCCACGCATCGATGTCCATCGGCGCCGGCTGCGGCAAGGGGATAACCGCGCCGGCAAACGCCAGCCGACCGCCGGTGCTGTTGCCGAAAATATCCAGCAGCAGCTTGTGGCCCGTGCTCGACGCCGCCGCCGCCAATGAATCAGCCTGTTCGGCGACATCCACCAGCGCGCTGCCGGCGCCGGTCATGTTGAAACCTCGCCACCAGCGCGACGGCCGTGCCGAGGCCGGCAACGGCACGTCGTGATGGCGGTTGAGCAGCCCGCCCGCGTGGGCATCCATGGCAATGACGAGATCGCCTAAGCCAGCCTGCACCGGGGCGGTGCCGAACTGGGCATAAAGCGTCTCCACGTCTTTCACCTGAAAGACCAGAAGGTGAGAAGCATCGACGGTCAATTCACTCTTCCTCCTGATAGCAGGGCGCGGGCCGCCTACGTCCTAAGCGCCCTCGAGTGCCGCGTCGATGCTGGTGTCTTTCGGCATGACGGCCGGGATCGACAGCACGCTGACGATCTTCTGGTCGCGCATGAGCAGACCTTCGACATATTCGCGGGAGGCGGCGCTGCCGGTTTCGGGTGGCACCTGGCGCATCTCCTCGGTCTCGGTGATGATGTCGGACACCGCATCGACCAGCAGACCGATCACGCGCTCCCCCTCTTCGATCACCACGACCACCGAGGTCGCGTTCGCCGGCACGCTCGGCAGACCCAGACGTTCCGCCAGATCAAGGATGGCCAGCACGCTGCCGCGCAGATTGATCATGCCCTTGATGTAAGGCGGCGCGTGCGGAAGCGGGGTGGACGAGATCCACCCCCTGATTTCCCGAACCGCCCGGATGTTCAGGGCAAATTCCTGATCGCGCAAGCGCACGCACAGCAGTTGGTTGCTTGTCGCCATGATCAGAACTCGCTCCAGTCATCCGCGCCGGCCACGGCCGGCTCGTGCTGGCGCGGCAGCATGGCGACCTTGCGCGCCGACGTGGTCACGACGCGCTTTTGCGGCGGCGCCTTGGGCGCGGCCCGCTTGAGCACGGGCGCCGCGGCGCTCTCGCCAATGCGGAACTGGCCGACCAGACGGGCAAGCTCCTGGGCTTCGCCGGAAAGGCCATGGCTCGCCGCCGTCGCCTGCTCGACCATCGCCGCGTTCTGCTGCGTCACCTGATCCATCTGGTTCACGGCCGCGTTCACCTCACCGAGCCCGGTCGCCTGCTCCTTGGCCGAGGCCGCCAGTTCCGCCACCAGGCTGTTCAGCTGGCTCACCTGCGTCACGATGCGGTCCAGCGCCTGGCCGGTTTCGCTCACCAGCTTCACGCCGACATCGACCTGCTGCGTCGAGGCCGAGATCAGCGCCTTGATCTCTTTCGCCGCATCGGCGGAACGCTGCGCCAGCGCGCGCACCTCGGTCGCCACCACCGCGAAGCCGCGCCCGGCATCGCCGGCCCGCGCCGCTTCCACGCCCGCATTCAAGGCCAGAAGATTGGTCTGGAAGGCAATTTCGTCGATCACGCCAATGATGTTGGCAATCTGCTTGGACGAACTCTCGATCCCGTCCATGGCGCCCACCGTCTGGCGCACCACGTCGCCGGAGCGCTCGGCATCCGTCTTCGAGGTCGAGACCAGGTCGCGCGCTTCGTTCGCCACCTCGGCGGTGCGCCGCACCGTCGCGGTGATCTGGTCGAG
>DATJHR010000168.1:0-27426 GCA_035493735.1 Acidocella sp. | reverse complement strand
TTACGCCACGTTAGGCTGCTTGATGCACTTCCGGCCCGTCGATCGTCTTCGGCGCAGTGCCGGCGCTGCTGATGGTGATGCGGCGGGGTTTCGCCGATTCCGGCACCACACGCTTGATCGAGACGTGCAGCAGGCCGTTGGCGATGTCCGCCCCTTCAACCACCATATGATCGGCCAGCACGAAACGGCGCGTGAAGGCCCGGGCGGCGATGCCGCGATGCAGGAACTCATTCTTGCTGGGTTCCTCGGCAAGACGCCCGGCCACCACCAACGCGTTATCCTTCACCGTCAGCTCTATATCGTCGGCGGCAAAGCCGGCGACCGCGAGCGTGAGGCGATAGGATTCCTCGCCGGTCTTTTCGATGTTGTAAGGTGGGTAGCTGGTCGCATCCTGCGGCAGCGTATCCACCAGACGGGCGAGGCGGTCGAAGCCGATGGCGGTACGGAACAGCGGCGCAAAGTCGTACGTCATGATAAACCTCCTGAGCATAGCAAGGTTGTTGTCAACTTCCGGCCCCCATCAGGCGGACCGGCAGGCAAGTGCCCAAAACCCTCTCCGAGGCGCTTTGGAGCATCGATTATTGTAGAATTTTTCGGGCCCGCTTCAAGGGGGCGGCGAAAAATCAGCCGGTGGCAGCGACCAGGGTGCCAGCGGTCAGGCGCCAGATGCGATCCAGCTGCTCAGCGCCGGTGAGGCGGTGCAGAATCAGGAGGACGGTACGGCCGGTGACGGCCGCGTTCAGGGTGCGCATGAATTCCATCTCGGTCGCCACATCCAGCGCCGCACAGGGCTCGTCCAACACGAGAATCGGCGCATCGGAGAGCAGCGTGCGGGCCAGAGCGAGCCGCCGCCCCTGCCCGCCGGAGAGCGTCTGCCCGCCCTCGCCCAGCCAGGTGTCCAGCCCCTCGGGCAGCGCGCGCACGGTCTCCGCCAGCTGTGCCGCCTCCAGCGCCGTCCAGAGCCGCGCCTCGTCGGCGGTGGGGTCGCCCAGGCGCAGGTTATTGCGGATCGTGTCGGCGAACAGATGCGTCGCCTGGCCGAGATAAGCGATGCGCTGGCGCACCGCCTCGGACGGCAGGGCGGCGAGATCGGCGCCGCCGAGACGAATTTGCCCCGATTCTGGCGCGACGAGTTTCAGCAACAGCGCCGCGACGGTGGATTTGCCGGCGCCCGAAGGGCCGAGGATGGCGGTGCGCGAGCCGCGCGGCAGCTGCAGCGACAGATCCTCGAACACGTAAGGCCGGTCCGGCGCATAGCGGAAGCTGACATGTTCGAAGGCGATGGCGTTGCCGGACGGCATGGCCGCGGGGTGTGGCGGGTCCAGCACCGCTGCCGGCGCCTCCGCGGCGGCCACCACGCGCGCCGCAGCGGCGGCGGCGCGGCCATAAAGCAGCCCGGCGCGCGGCAGGCCGAGCACCGTCTCGAAGGCGAAGATCAGCGCGAACACGGCAATGACGGCGGCCACCGGCGCGCCCGCCAGGCCGATGACCAGCGCGAGCAAAATACCGAGCTGGGCGGCGATGTAGGCGCGCCCATTCAGAACGCTGCTGCGCACCACGAGGTCACGCTGCGCCGCCAGAAAGGCCGCCTCGCGCGACTGCACGGCGGCCAGCATGCGGCCCTCGGCGGCGAAAATCTTCACCTCGCGCAGGCCGGTGAGCGCATCGAGCACGGCACTGCGCAGGCCGGACATTGCAAGCCCCGCGCGCGCGCCGTTCTCCTGCGCGGCGCGGGCCGCGCGCAGCGGGAGCAGGAACGCGACATAGCCGAACGGGATGAGGACCAGGATAGCGGTCGCCAACTCGCGCCAGAGCAACAGCGCCAGGATCGGCAGCAGCAAAACCGCGCCGAGCAGGGGCACGAGAATGCGCAGATACAGACCATCCAGAGCATCCACGTCATTGACGAGGCGCGCCAACATGTCGCCGGAGCGGCGCAGACCAAGCCCGCCGGCGGCACTGCGGGCCAGGCCCGTGAACAGCCAGATGCGCAGCCACGCCAGAGCGCGAAACATCGCCTCATGGGTGAAGAGGCGCTCAAGATAGCGCAGCACCACGCGGGCCGTGCCGGTGACCTGCAGCAACAGCGGCGCCGCCGCCACGCCGCCCAGGACCGAAAAGGCGATAAAGCGGCCGGAGGCGCCCATCAGCGCCAGCCCGGCGCCCAGCGCGCCCAAGGATAGCAGCGCGCCCAAAACCAGCCATGCCGCCTGAGCCCGCCAGAGCGCAAAAATACGGAGCACCGGGCTCATGCCACTACCCCCCGCGGGCGGGCATAGCGCAGCGCGTCAAGATCGAGCCGGCGGGCGCCGGAATTGCGGGCAAAATCCATCGCCACGGCGGAATGGGTGGCAAGGATCACGGTACGCCCGGCGGCGAGACGTTTGATACTGTCCAGCACATCCTGCTCCACGGCCGGGTCGAGATGGGCGGTCGGCTCGTCAAGCAGCAGCAAAGGCGCGTCCTTGAGGAAGGCGCGGGCGATGGCGATGCGCTGCACCTGCCCGCCGGAAAGCCCGAACCCGCCCTCGCCGATCCGGGTCTCGGCCCCCTGCGGGAGTGCTGCGATCAGTTCGGAAAGCCGGGCCAGGCGGATCGCCTCGGCGACCTCCTCATCGCCCGCCTCGGGCCGCGCGAAGCGGATGTTTTCGGCGATGGTGCCGGCGAAAATCATCGGCTTCTGGCCGATCCAGCCGAGCATGCGCGTGCGCGCCGCCGGGACCAGCGTGGAGAGCTCCGCGCCGTTGATCGTCACCTGGCCCGCTTCCGGTCCGATGAAGCCGAGGATCAGGTCGATGATGGTGGACTTGCCGGAGCCGGAGGCGCCGGTGAGCAGCAAAATTTCCCCCGCGCCGACGCGGAAGGACAGATTGTCCAGCACCCTGCCGCGCGCAGCATCCCAGGTGAAGGAAACCTGCTCGAAGGCCAGGGTCAGGCCCTGCGCGGCGACGGTGCGAATTTCCGCCGCCGGTACGGCGGGCGGCGGCGGAGGCAAGGCGCAGAAATCCTCTGCCACCGCTTCGGCGCTCATACGATCGGCATAGACGGCGGCGAAGCCGCGCAGTGGGGCGAAAAATTCCGGCACCAGCAGCAGCACGAACAAAGCGGTCGGGGCCAGCCCCAGCGCCCCATGGAAAATGGCGGCAAAGCGCAGCACGATGACGACGAGCGCGGCGGCGGCGGCCAGGTCGAGTGAAGCGGAAGAGAGAAAGGCGACGCGCAGCACGCGCATGGTGCGGCGGCGCAATTCCCCGGCCGCGAGGGCAAGGGCGCTCGCCTCATCGGCCGCGCGGCCGGCAAGCACGATGGTGGAAATGCCGCGGATACGATCGAGGAAACGCACCTGCAACCGCGTCATGGCCAGGAATTGCCGCTTCGCGGCGACACCGGCGCCGATGCCGGCGACCGCCATGGCCAACGGCGTCAGGAGCCCGGCGAGGAGCAGCACGATGCCGCTCCGCCAATCGGCGCACAAAACCGCCAAGCCGATCAACAATGGCGCGACCACCGCCACAGCGGTGGCAGCGATCCAGCGGGCGTGCAGCCCTTCCATGGCCTCGACACGATCGATGGCGGTGGCGGCCAGCTCGGCCGAATGGCGGCCCTTGAGCCCGCCGGGCCCGAGCGCCAGCAGCGTGGAGAGCACCTGGTTGCGCAGCCGGCGGCGGGCAGCGGCGCCGGCCTCAAAACCGAGCCGCTCGGCGTGCATTTGCGCCGCCGCACGCAGGATGGCGAGCATGATGAACCCCACGGCCGCCAGAAAGGCGCCGAAATCGCGTGCCGCCAGATGCAACACGGCGGCCAGAAGGCGCGCGGCGCACAGGGCCTGGCCGATCCCCATGAGGCTTTGCACGGCGCCGAGCAGAATTGGCAGCATCGCCCCCTGCCGGCCGAGTTGCATCTCGCCCCTGATCCAGGCCTTGGTTCTGGAATTCATGAGATTTCCTTACCGCCTGCGGCGCGCCCTGCCCAGCCTCAAGCGACTGGACGCGCGGCGGAAAATCGTGAACAGGACGGTCATGAAACTTGCCCGCACCCTGCCCGATCTCCACGCCGCTCTCGCCGAACTTGGCCCGGTTGGGCTGGTGCCGACAATGGGGGCGCTGCACCTTGGGCACCTGTCTCTGGTGGCGGCCGCGCGCCAGGCCGGGCGGCCCGTGGCGGCGAGCATTTTCGTCAACCCGCTGCAATTCGGCCCGCACGAGGATCTGGCCCGCTATCCGCGCGACGAGGCGGGCGATCTGGCGCAGCTGCGTCAAGCCGGCTGCGATCTGGTCTGGCTGCCGGACGTCGCCACCATGTACCCGCCGGAAGCCGCCAGCACGATCACCGTCGGCGGGCCCGCCACGCTTTGGGAGGGCGCTGCGCGGCCCGGCCATTTCGCCGGCGTGGCCACGGTGGTGGCCAAATTATTCGGTCAGGTGCGGCCTCACGCCGCCTATTTCGGCGAGAAAGATTGGCAGCAGGTGCAGGTGATCCGGCGCTTCACCGCCGATTTTCTGCTCCAGGTGCAGATTGTGCCGGTGCCGACGGTCCGCGAGGCGGACGGGCTCGCCCTCTCCTCGCGCAACCGTTTTCTAACACCCGCCGAACGCCAGGCGGCGCCGGCGCTCTATGCGGCACTGACCGAGGCGGCGGCGGCCATCGGCGGCGGCGCGGCGGTGGATGCTAGTCTTGAGACGGCGAAAGGCCATGTGATCGCCGCCGGAATGCAACCCGATTATCTGGCGCTGGTCGGCGCCGAGACGCTGGAGCCGCTGGAGCGCTTCACTCGCCCGGCGCGCTTGATCGCCGCCGCCCGGCTTGGCAGCGTGCGGCTGCTCGATAACGTGGCGGTTGGGTAGAAAGTAAGTGGCCGCTTTTTGAAAAAAGCGGCGCAAAAACTTTTTTGAACTGGGTCGTGCTGGTTTTACCGCCAGCGGCCCGCAAGCCTGGAGGATGCTGATGCCGTTCAAACCTATCAACGAGAATTTTTCTGTGGCGCCGCAGATCGGCGCGGCTGAAGTCGCCGCCGCGGCCGAGGCGGGATTTACGACCATCATCAACAACCGGCCGGACGGCGAAGCTCCCGGCCAGCCGAACGCGGCGCAGATCGAGGCGCTGGCGCAACAGCACGGCCTGACCTTCGTGAACATCCCCGTGACCGCCGCCTCCATGACCGCCGAGTCCGTGCAGCGGATGGCCGAAGCGCTGCAGACCGCGCCCGGCCCCGTTCTAGCTTATTGCCGCAGCGGCATGCGCTCGACATCCATGTGGGCGCTGGCGCAGGCCGGCCAGATGCCGGCCACCGAGATTCTGCGCCATGCCATACAGGCCGGCTACGATCTCAGCGGGCTGGAACCGCTCCTCCACGCCAAAATCTAAAACGTAAGGCCGATGGGTCTTCCGGCCGTGCTGCTTCCAACAGCACCGGCCCAGTTCAAAAAAGTTTTTGCGCCGCTTTTTTCAAAAAGCGGCCCCTTTCTTAGAAGGCGCACGCTTTCGGTGGACTGAAGGAGCTTGGATGACTGGACCATGCCTGGACTTTTCCAGCGACAACGTAACGCAAGTCGCGCCCGAGATCATGGCGGCGATTGTCGAGGCCAATCAAGGCACCGCGCATGGCTATGGCAACGATCCCTGGACCGAGAAGCTGACTGCCTGCGCGCGCGACGTGTTTGAATGTGATCTGGCGATCTACCCGGTCGCCACAGGGACCGCGGCGAACGCTCTGGCGCTGGCCGAACTGGCGGCGCCGCATTGCGGGATCTACTGCCATGAGAGCGCACATATCCAGCGGGATGAATGCGGCGCACCGGAACTTTTCACAGGCGGCGCGAAATTGCTCGCCGTGCCGACCGCCGACGGGCGCCTCGCGCCGCAGGATCTGGTGGCGATTCAGGAGGCCGCCGCGGTGCGCGGCGTGCATTGCGTGAAGCCGGCCGTGATCAGCATGTCCCAGGCAACGGAATGGGGCACGGTCTATACGCCCGACCAGGTCCGCGCGCTGGCCGAATTCGGCCGTGCCCATGACCTGCGTCTGCACATGGACGGGGCGCGCTTCGCGAATGCGGTGGCGCATCTGGGCTGCACGGCGGCCGAGGCGAGCTGGAAATTGGGCGTCGACGTACTCTCCTTTGGCGCCACCAAAAACGGCGCGATGGGCGCGGAGGCGGTGATCTTTTTCAACCGTGAACGCGCCCAAGCGTTTGAATACCGGCGCAAGCGCGGCGCGCAATTGTTCTCGAAAATGCGCTTTGTCAGCGCCCAGCTTCTGGCCGCTCTGCAGGACGGGCTGTGGCTGCGTCATGGCCGCCACGCCAATGCCATGGCCAGCCGTCTGGCACAGGGGCTGCAGGCCCTGCCCGGCGTGCGGCTGATGCACGAGGTGCAGGCGAACGAACTGTTCGTCAGCATGCCGGAAGAAGCGATCGAGGCGCTGCTGCAGGACGGCTACAGCTTCTACCGCTGGCCCGCACAGCCTGGCACGAAGACGCGGATCATCCGCCTCGTCACGGCCTGGAGCACGCGCGAAGCGGATGTGGATGGCTTTCTCGCCGCCGCCGGCCGGCACCTCGCAGGGAAGAAAGTGGCCGCTTTTTGAAAAAAGCGGCGCAAAAACTTTTTTGAATTGGGCCGATGGCGGTAAAACCGGCACGGCCCGCGCTATCGCGCGTATGTGCCCATATAGCGTCCCTGCGCGATCACATGGCCGCGCAGCGCCATCTGCACCGCCGGGCCGGTGGACTGCGCGGTCACCGACGGCAGGTTGGCGACATTCAGGGCGCTGATCGTGAAAATATAATGGTGTGGAGGGTCGCCCACCGGCGGGCACGGCCCCTGATAGCCGGGCATGCCGTGATCGCTCATGCCGGCCACGGCAGCGGCGGGAAGGGCAGCGCCCGCGCTCAGGCTGGTGACGGAAGGTGGAATGTCGACCACCAGCCAATGCCAGAACCCGGCGCCGGCCCGCGCGTCTGTGTCGAACTCGGTCAGGGCAAAACTTTTGGTGCCGGCCGGCGCGCCCCGCCAGCTCAGCTGCGGCGAGATGTCCTCGCCCCCGCACGCGGCGAAAGCGACGCTGCGCGGCTGCGGCGCGCCATTGGCAAAGCTGGTGCTGGTGACCACGAGTTTCGGCAGATCCGCCGTGCCGGTCGACCGCATTGTTTGGGCGCCGGCCGTAACGGGCAGCAAAGCGATGAGGCAAAGAGCAGACAAAGCGCGGCGCATGTGTCACCCCCAAGATGTTTGGACTCACGAAAACGCGATTTCGGTCCCCTGTCCACGGCCAACAAAATATGCGACCCGTCTTGATTTTCTTGGCCCATCATAGCTTGGGCCAGATTTTTTCGCGAGCAACGGCACGGCTCGATCGCGGGCCATGGCACAAAGGAGAGGTAAAGGCTTGAGTGAACTGACGAACAAGACCGGCGGCGTGCGGCGCCTGATCTTTCGGCTTTATGACAGGGCGATCGAGCTGATCATTCTCGGTGTGATTCCGCTGATGCTGGTCGCGCTTGGCTTCTCTTTCCTGCAAGCCGTCGTCGGCACACTGGAGATGGTTCCCTTCGCGGGCCACCACGCTGACGAGGCCATGCTGCGGGCGCTGGTCGAGCGGGTGCTCGACGTCGTCATTCTCATCGAACTGTTCAACACGTTCATGGAATATGCCCGCACCCGGCATATCCGCCTGGCCAACCTGCTCGACGTCACGATTGTGTTTGCCTTGCGCGAACTGCTGATCCAGCTCTACGCCCAGGTTATTTCCGCAACCGACATCATGACCTTGTGCGGGCTGGTGATCGTGCTGGTGGTTGCGCGCAGCATCGCCTCGCGTTTCGCGCGCCTCCGGCCGCCCTATGAGGACGACCGGCTCAGCTGACGTGGTGGCTGGACCTGCTCAGGTCCAGCTATTGTCGTCGTCGTCGTTCGAGTTGTCCGCCTGCTGCGTCCAGTCATTGTTGCTGTTGTTGTCCCAGCTATCGTTGCTGTTGTTGTTGTCCCAGCTGTCATTGCCGGGATTGCCGGCATTGTTGCCGTTCTCGTTGATGATGGTCTCGTTCACCGGCTGGTCGCGGCGCCCGAGCAATTCCTCGGCAATCGCGCCGCCGAGCAACCCTCCGGCGATCCCGCTCATCATGCCGCCACCGGGTGCCGGGGGCTGCTGCGGATACATGTTCGGGTTATAGCCCTGATTTGGGTTATAGCCTGGAGGGCCCATATTTGGATTGAACGGATTCGGGCGGCCCCCGAATCCCTGTCCGCCCGGCGCGCCGGACATGCCGCCCATCGCACGCCGCTGCCGCGCCCGCAGAAAGCGGAACAGCAGCCAGATGCCAACCACCAGCAGCAGGATGGGGAGCCACCGGTTATGGTGACTCTGGGGCGACGCCATGTTGAGCGGCACGATACCGCGCCCATTGCGCTGCTGCGCCAGATGCGTATCGACCGTGGCCAGCATGCTCTGCGCCTTGTGACTGTTGGGATGGTCGCGCAACACGAGCATCAAGTCATTATGCGCCTGTTGCCATTGCCCTGAGGCAATTTCCGCCTGGATTTGCGATGGCGCCGGCTCCGCCCAGCTCGGCTGGCTGAAGGCGAACAAAGAGGCAAGGATACAGGCAGCGCCTAAAAACCGTTTCATAAGATCCCTCATCGGAAAAACTGGCCAAGCACTGAGTGCGGGGGTCAACTTACATGCGTCAGCTTACATGCGCGGTGCTTACCGGTTCCCCGCGAAGCCGTGAAACATGGACCATCCTCAAACCGTACCGACCAAGCTGACGATAGCAGGAAATCCCGTGCCTGTCGCCGCCCGAAACGTCCTCTATTGGGCGGCGCCATAGACGCGGCGACCGTCATTGCCCCTGCAGTAGCAATGAGCGCCGACCGGCACTGTCACCTCCATGGGGCAGACATAGGGCGCGGCATTGCAAGACCGCGCCCATGTGGCGGCAGACGGGGCCCGCGTGATGAAGCCGGGATAGGGCGAATAATAGCCGGGCGGCGGTGGGTAGTAAGCCGGCGGTGCATAGTAAGCGGGCGGCGCGTAATAGGCCGGCGGATAGCTATAATAAGGATAATAAGGCGGCACCGCATAAAACGGCGGGATGGCAATGCCGACCCCCCAGCCGCCGTGCCAGCCACCGCCCCAACCGCCGCCATGCCAACCACCACCATGCCAACCACCGCCGTGCCAGCCACCACCGTTCCAACCACCCCCGTGCCAGCCACTACCACCGCCCCAACCGCCGCCATGTGCCGAAGCGGGCTGCCACAATGCGCCGGCGATCAAGCCACAGACGCCTAGCGCCAAAAACCTACGGGCTCTCATGTTCCAGGCTCCAAATAAGAACGCAGCAGGGCGAGTCCGGCACTTTGTCTGCTCGCCCCGATGAAGCGGCAAAGGCTCGCTGCCCCGCCTGCGCTTGGCAATGTTGCTCCGAATAGTTCCCCCCAACATTAAAATCCGCCAAAGGGACCATGATTTTCATTTCATCCCCTGCCCTTGTTCGCACGCGAGCCTCGAACCCGGCCGACGGCCCGCAAATAGTCAGAGGCAGCCCCCCTTGCCGCCGTGCTTCGCCCTGGAGGCACCCGTGCCGTAAAGACCCCCTAATTCTCGCTCAAATCGTTACGACTGACGACCATCCACAGAGTTCTGGATAAGGTTGTGGATAGCCCGTGTATTTCGCTGCGCAGCCCGCCATTTCCCTTGACTTATCTCGGTTTGCCAGCCCCTCACCCGACGCGACTCGCCATGCTGGGACATTCCCTCGGAGGACTGACGACGCAAATCCGGTCGCTGCGGTTGATCATCACGCTTGCCCACTGGGGAATGTGCCCCGGCTTTGGGCTTTGCTTGAAAGTCAGACAGGCGAGCTGTCATCTCTTACAGTGAGCATCCCGCACGATTCCGAAGCCTATCGAGGTTGCTTCAACCGGTTCAAACACTTCCGGAGTTTCGCAACCAGATATGACCGCCGCCTTAGCCACTTCTGCGGCTCCATTCTCATCGCCCGCGTGATATGGCTTCAGTAAAGGTCGATTTGCCTCAGATTAGGCGTCACAATAGCCGCGCCGCCGTTTGGCGCGGACAAGTTCGGCCAGCGCATTGAGCGCTGAACCGGCATCGGGGTGCAGATCGCGGCGCTGCCGCCCACGCGTACCGATGCGTCCCCACTGCTGGACCAACAGGGTGCGCCCGAACAGATCCGGCAGAATTTCCAGCCGATAGAAACGGCTCTCGTTGCTCTCTGGCCGTAACCGCGTGAGGGCAACAGATTCAGGAAAGAGCGCAAGCTGAACCGGCATAAAAATCCAGGTTGGGGTTAGGGCGTGATTCTCCCGATGACCCTATCATCTTCGCCGCGTATCAGCCAAGGCACTAAAGCAGCTTAGTGCAGGTACAGAGCCATGCGTGGGCCGCTACGCTTCGTCACTTGCACCGACAGTGCGTTAAGGGCCTATCAATGTCAGCGATTCTCGAATCTCTGGCAGATGTTCGACGGCGTCGACGAACTGCTTGTCCCTGATCCCAGGCTTGAGGTCGCTCGCCGGCTGCGACGAACTGCAACAGAATCCCAAGCTTGCCGCTGCGGTGCAAAAGTGCGTTTTGAAGGTCGTCGTCCAGGTCCGAACCCGGCAGAACGTGGTCCCACACCCTCCCCCAAAAAGGCAGCAAAGCGGCGTGCTTCTATAGGGCGCAGCCCCGCCTCCTGGCTGAGCCGGGCTGCAGGCCAACATCAGACACGGACCTGATCAAGCCTCGCCTACAGGACCTTGGCAAGAAAGTTCTTCGTCCGGTCCATCTGCGGGTTGGAGAAGATATCTGCCGGCTTTCCTTCCTCGACGATATAGCCACCATCCATGAAAATCACACGGTGGCCGACTTCACGCGCGAACCCCATCTCATGGGTCACCACCACCATGGTCATGCCCTCGGCCGCGAGGTTCTTCATCACCTGAAGCACCTCCCCGACCATCTCAGGGTCGAGGGCGGAGGTCGGCTCGTCGAACAGCATCACATCCGGCTTCATTGCCAGCGCGCGGGCAATCGCCACGCGCTGCTGTTGCCCGCCGGACAGCTCATCCGGATAGCTTGCTTCCTTGCCCGGAAGCCCCACCTTCGCCAATAGCTCACGCGCGGTGGCATTTGCCTCGGTCTCGGAGATCTTCTTGACCTTGCGCGGCCCAATCGTGATGTTTTCCAGAATCGTCAGATGCTTGAACAAGTTGAACTGCTGAAACACCATGCCGACATGCTGGCGCAGTTTGTGGATATCGGTCTTGGGATCGGTCAAGTTCATCCCGACGATTTGGATCTCGCCGCTGGTAACGGACTCGAGGCCGTTCAGGCACCGCAGGAACGTGCTCTTACCGCTTCCCGACGGGCCGATGACGACAACAACCTCCCGCTCCTCCACATGATTATTGATCCCTTTCAGGATCTCATGGTGGCCGAAGGATTTGTGTAGATTCTTAACGCTTATCAACTTGTAGCCTCCTCTCCAGATAAGACGCGCATTTGGACACGGAGAAGATCACAATGAAATAAAGCAATGCCACGACCGACCAGATCGCGAAGGAGGCGAAGGTTGCGGAGATCACGATCTCGCCCCTATAGACCAGTTCGGCAACACCAACCGGCGCCAGCAGCGAAGTATCCTTGATCGTCTGCGCGGCCTGGTTGACCAGAGGCGGAATCATCCGCTTGAACGCCTGAGGCAACACGATATAGCGCATCGTCTGAAATCCGGTCATGCCGATGCTCAAGGCCGCTTCCTTCTGCCCGCGCTCCACACCGAGAATACCGGCGCGGATGATCTCGGTGACATAGGCGCCCTCATTCAAACTCAACGTGAGCGCGGCGGCCAGAATCGGGTACATCAGCTGCCCGAACCATTGATTCACCGGCAGAATGGCAGGCAAGCCAAGGACAATGAAGAAAAGCTGCACCAGCAACGGCGTGGAGCGGAAAATTTCAACATAGGCGGATGCTGTCCACCGGAACGGCACAACCGAGGACAGACGCATGAGAGCCGCGATCAGCCCGATGACCACCATCAATATGATGGCAACGATCGAATACTGGATCGTCAGTCCCAGCCCCCCCAGAATGACGGGAAGATTTTGCCAGACAACGTTCATGCCGCTGTACTACCTTACGCTTGCTGTCGACGGAAGATGCATGGTGCAGTCAGTCCCTGACCGCCTGGGATGCTCCGTGCGGCAGGCGTACGGACAACAAGACGATACCCCGCTGGCTAACGGGAGAGAGCCTCGGCCGCCCTCACATCATAATCCTCAGACGTAAAACGCCCGTCCTTGGCTGGTTGCCTGTGCCCAACAACCAGCCAAGGGCGTTGACGACATTCAGTCCGAAACCGCGACGGAAGCGGGCGACAGAACTTCGTTCACTTCACCGCTCGTATCGCCACCGAAATACTTGACGAAGAGCTTGTGATATGCGCCATCGGCCTTGATCTTGGCAAGACCATCATTGATCTTGGCGACAAGACCCGGGTCGTTCTTGCTTACCGCGATGCCGTAATACTCACCGGTCAGCAGCGGCCCAACAATCTGCGTATTGGTGTGCAGAGTCTTGAAATTGACGTTCACGGGATTATCGAAAAGCACCGCGTCCGCACCGCCGGTTTCCAGCGCCTCATAGGCGGAGTCGATATCCTGGAACTGCTTGACATGGCTCATGTCGAAACCATGCTGTTGGAGATAATCGGCCGAGGACGTGGCCTTCTTGGTCGCGACCACATGACCCTTGAGATTGCCGAACCCGGTAATGCCGGCTCCCTTCTTCACCAGGATCGAGAGGCCGGACTTGTAATATGCGTCGCTGAAATCGACATTCTGCAGGCGGCTGGTCTTGATCGTGATGCCGGCCACGGCAGCATTCAGGGCGCCGGTCTGCAGGCTGGGAATGATGCCGTTGAACGGCAATGTCTTGACCGTGATCGTCAGGCCTTCAGCCTTGGCGATGGCTTTGATCATGTCGATATCGAAGCCGGTGACCTTGCCATTCACCTCGGTCTCGAACGGCGGAAACGTGGTGTCCGCGCCGACGACAATATTGGTTTGCGCGCGGGCGGCCTGCGGGGCGGCCACATAAGCCACGCCGAGCGCCAGCGGCGAGATCAGCGCAAGAAATAATTTCCGTTTCAAGATCAACTCCTCTCTTGAAGAATAACGTCAAGGCAGAGCGATGCATGAAATATGTAAGGATATCCGCCGTTTAACATCCATTGCTCCCCGCCAGTTACTATGCGGAGGCTCCGCTCCGGAAGTCAAGACAACCCGGTTCCAGTATATTCCGCGAAGAGAGACAGGCGCGGATCCCGGCAGTGCGCAGCATTGAAACGCGGGGCTGAACATACTGCCAAGCACTAACTAACACCCTCCCCCCCCAGCGCACGCCGCGGCGATCTCGCTGATCCGCTTGCGCCGCGACCGACGGGGGCGGCGCCCCGCTGATTCCCAACGCGCCGCACAGCCGATCCGTTACCGGTTTAAGACCGGAGACCAGGATCTCTTCTATCCAGACGCCCCGCTTGCGGACGGCAATCCATGATTGGGCATTCGCGAACAAAGACATGGCGAAGGTTCTGGCCGTTAGCACATCGCAGGAGCCCGATGACCATGTTCCGCGGCCGCATACCGGGATATTCCCGCCAAGCAACCATGTATAAAGGCTGCATCAAGTAAGTCCTACGGCCCGACTGGAAGCTTCTCATGATGAACGTCACCCTTGCTCGGCCCCTTCCCCAGGTAAATGTGGATACCAAAGCCGATATCGGCGGTCACCACTGCGGCAAGCTACCGGATCAGAAGCGGATCAAGAAACCTGATGTGGGACCGCACAAACACCGGCCTCAAGTGTACGGAATCAGCGAATTTCGGTTCGCCATCGGCGAAGAAGGCAGAGCAGACTGGGCCAGTTCCACAAACATCTGGCAGCGGGTCCAAAGTTAGCGAACCGGTACGACGCGCAATACCGGCGAGGCTTTGGCTTATACTGGCGCTTTCGGCTTTGAGCGTGGCGACCGGCACGCCGGCCTGAATCATCGGGTTGACACTGAACCCGGTGAGGGAACGGCTGACCATCTGCATCGGATCGAAGCGCTGGCTCGTCGGCACGGGCATGACCAGATAGACTTTGTGCCCGCTCGCGCGCAGCTTCGCCACCTCAACCTCGAGTTTTGCATAAAGCGCCGCATTCTCTGTTCCGTCACCGCCAAAATAGCCCTGCCAAAGGGCACCGATAACGATTGTACCGATAGCCTTTTCGGCGATGACCCGTGCCGCAACGCTCGGCATATTGTTGCAATTTGCAAACACTCCGGTCTTCACCACGCCTGGAAATGGCGCACAGCTCGGTCCCACGACGAAATAAACCGCGTGGTGCAATCGGCCCTCGACATAGAGTTGCTCAACTCGTGGACCATACTGGTAGAGCACGCTGTCGCCCGTGAACAAAATTGGGCTCCCTTGCCCGATCTCGGCGACGGTGATGCCGTCAACGTTTGAAACACGCATATGCGGAGTGGACTTAAAAATCCCGTCGCGAACGGCAACATTGATCATTCCGACATTGACATGGGGCAAGCCATGGAATCGGCACGGAAAGCCGTGCTCCGCCCAAACGCCCGCCCCGATCCCGCCGACGGCAAGCATACAAGCAACCAGCCCAAGGGTTTTGCCTTTGCGACGCCCGCCGAAGCGCAACGGCTGCTCGATCAGGAGGTAGGTCACCCAGGCCAGGAAAAAACTTGCCACAATGACGCACAGGGCCGGGAACGTTTTGAGCTCGCGGCCATGGTCGAGAAAATAAGCATATGAGATCAGTGGCCAATGCCACAGGTAGAGCGGATAGCTGATCCTTCCGGTGAACACTGCCACACGGCGGGAAAGCAGGCTTCGGTTGACCAGCGCTTCGGGTCCCGCCGCAATCAGCAGCACGGCGCCAACCACCGGCGCCAGCGCCAACCATCCCGGAAAATGCATTTGTGGGCTGAGAGCAACCGAACTTCCTAGAATCAGCGCGACCCCAGCAATCGAGATGGCGCCGCGCCGCGCCCCCCCACTGGCACCGCGCCACGCACCTCGTGAGGAATGTAGTTGCTGCCAGGCAAGAAGCGCACCAGCAGAAAGCTCCCAGAAGCGTGAGAGAGGTGAATAGAAATCTGCGGTAGGGCTGCCGGCGGCCAGCGCCGTGTTCAAGGCAAACGAGCCGGCGGCGAAGGCAATAACAAAACCCAACCTGTTCAACTTGGTTTTATAGAGCACCCAAAGCGCCACGGGCCAGACGATGTAATACTGCTCCTCAACGCCCAGTGACCATAGATGCAGAAGTGGCTTGTAGATGGCCGCGCGGTCGAAATACCCGGCCTCGTTCCAGAGCATCAGGTTGGAGATGAAACCGGCGCCGCCGACGACATCGGCGCCGAGTTGGGCGAGTTCCACAGGCAGCAGAACGACGAAGCCATAGCCGAGCGTTGCCAGCAATACGAGGCAGAGCGCAGGAAAAATGCGCCTTACCCGGCGGCCGTAAAACGCGGCGAAGACGAACCGCCCGGTCTCGAGCTCGGCAAAAATCTGGCCGGAGATGAGAAAGCCGGAGATAACGAAAAATACGTCCACACCGGAGAAGCCACCGCGCAGCACTGAGGGCAAGGCATGGTACACTATGACCATCAGCACGGCGAGAGCGCGTAGCCCATCTATGTCCGGGCGGTAGCGGATAAATTCGGAACCCACCGCTGTCGGCGCAGTGACAGTGCTTAACCCTGCTATCTCCGGGCGGTAGCGCACCAACCTGGGACGTAACACAGTCTCTGACATAAGGTTCCTTGGTGACCTCCGTTTACAGCCCTACTGTTTCGGTGGGGCGGGCTTAGAGTCATTCTCCCGCCTTGGCAACGTCCCTAACATACAGGTTAGTCTCTGACACCGGACCTGCGCTCACCTTCGCCAAGGCCAGCCGACTAACAATGTACCGAGCAAGGTACCTAAGGCAGTTCAAAGTGAATCGAACCGTGTCCAGCTCGACGAGTACGTAACCGGGGCAGGACCGCTTCCAAACGCTGCTTCTGCCGGAATCCCTGGACGACTATGTTGGCCGGAGAACCTGGTCCGGTCATAAACGTCTACGTCGATGGGCTTGATCTAACGGCACCGGGGGGCTCGTGTTCGGTCGAGAGTTCAACATGATTGTCGAAGCCTCCCTGATCGAGGCGTGGCGCCAGCACCATAATGAGAGCCGACCTGACACGGCTCTGGGCAATAAAACGCCTCGAGATATGCTTTGTCTACCGGGACTTGGCCCCATGCGGAGGGTTTAATGCCTCGAAGGCTAACTCTCAAGCCGGACCACCAACCGGAGCACTTCAATACATGCAACTAACTACATTCAAACTGAAACGGTTCGGGGGGGCTTGCCAGATCAAGAGGGCTCCTTCATTTTCGGTCTAGGAAATGCGCCGCGTCCCCCTAAAAACCAACGGGACAACCAGCCTGAAAAGAAAGCAACTCACATGCCTGACAATCAAACGCGGACTGGGCCACATGCCTGCGCAGCTCGACACGCGGGATCACCTTCCCCCCACCAACATGCCCGAGGATTCTACCCGCTCAGCGTGGTTTCCTAGGAACGTTGTTATTTAGCTGCTCGCGAGCACTGGTGGGTTATACGCTGGAATAGCGCTCTGCGTACTATTGGATGGACCTTAGAAATTCCTCGTCCCGAGCAGCCAAGCGCCAGAAAGAACGACGCAGAACCTTGATGCACAAGATGCAGATCGTCCGTGCCGTACGTGTCAAGTAAACGCCCCATCTAACGTCGCCATCCCGCGCCCTTGGGGACAGGGCCATTGTGCGTTGATCTTCTTATTTAAATACAGGGGGGATTAAATCTTGCATCTGAAGTCTCTGGTCGGCTCGTGGCTGCTCTGCACAGCCCTCATCGGGTTAAGCGTGCTCCTTTTTGGTGCGGCGCCATCGGGGATATCCTATGTTGGCGGTGGGGCTGATCCAGAGCTGTTTATTTGGTTTCTGAACTGGTTTCCGTTTGCTTTGCGTCATCATCTCGATCTCTTTTGGACCCACTTTGTCGCCGCCCCAACCGGAATGAGCCTGGCATGGCATACTGCAATCCCGGCTCTCGGACTGGTTGCCACACCCTTCACCCTGAAATATGGAGCGCTCGCCACCTATAACGGGCTGATGCGCATCGCGCCTGGCCTGGCCGGCGTTGGCGCGTTTTGGGCAGCCCGCGAATTGACGGGCCGAACGTGGCCGGCCTTCGTTGCGGGCCTTGTCTTCGGCTTTTCCCCGTATGAAATGGGTCAGTCAGGAGGCCATCTGAACCTGTCCTTTACCATCGCCGTGCCACTGCTCGTCTGGACTGTCCTACGTGCGATACGGTGTGAATGGCCCCCGGCGCTCCTGGCACTTGCCACCGGCGTCCTGTTCGCCTTTCAGTTCGGCGTGTCACAGGAGATCGCTGCAAACCTCTTCATGTTGACCGGGCTCGCTGCTTGCTGGATCTGGGTGCGGGCCCCTGATTTTCGGCCTCTCCTGCAGCGCCTCACGCCCGGCATCGTCGGAGGTCTCAGCGTCGCTTTTGTGCTCACTTCTCCTCTTCTCTTCGTGATGGTCTTCGATGGGGGGCGATCCGGCACGAGCATCGCCCCGCCTGCGGACTTCTCTACTGATTTGCTAAATTTCGTTGCGCCAACCCCCGTCACTTTACCTCTTAGTCATGCAGCCTGTCCGCTCTCTTTGCGGTTCAAAGGCAATTTCAGCGAAGAAGCTGGCTATCTGGGTATCCCACTTCTCGTCCTGCTCATTTGGATCGCTTCGCGAACTCGTGAACAGACAATCCGCCTTCCACTCGAACTGACCGCCCTGGCCGCCATCCTTTCCCTGGGCCCATTTCTGCATGTCGCTGGCCATGAGATCTTGCCCGCACCTTGGCTAGTCCTCTCCTGGCTGCCGGTACTGGACGATATGCTTCCGGCCCGCTTCATGCTCTACGCTTGGCTCGCGCTGGCACTTGGTCTTGCCGCTTGGCTGGCGCAACCGCACTTGCCGAAAATTGTAGCCGGCCGCTTCGCCATAGCTGTCGTGGTCTGTGCGTTCTGTGTGCCTAATACTGCACAGGTTGGCCAATGGACGCGGTTGCAAATCCCTTCGATTTTTACTGCCCATGGTGCTAATGCGATTCCCGCTGGGGCAAGCGTATTCATCCTGCCGTTCACCGGGGATCACATCGGTGAACAATATGTCTCCGAGCTGAATTTCCGATTGGTCGCGCAGGGCTATCTCGGTGGCGGAATCGCGCAGCCATTTTCTCAATGGCCTCTAATCGCGCCCCTGTTCAATAACGACTTCGATGCGGTCGACCGCCGCGAATTCGCGACTTTTCTTGCCTCCTACGGTGTTCAAGAGGTTCTAGTCGAACGGGATTCACTATCCGATCCAACTGGTGCCGCTGCATTGGTTTCTGGCGCCGGCTGGAAACTCACCTTCCGTCATGGCAGCGTCAATGTCTATCTGCCAGCCGTTCAACCGCCATCACCAGCGGCCTTAGCCCAAGAACAGGAGGGCTTTTTCGAGGAAAAGCAACTCAACACGCTGGAGCGCCGCGAGAGGATGAACGTCTGCGCGATCCGCCGCACGGAGGCCGAAATTGGGGTCCATCTGACCCTCATCTGGTCTATCTACCAGAAGTATTCGGAGCTCCCCTCACCAATTGGAACGGTAACTTGTAACACCAGTCCGCGTAAAGATTGACGCACCGAAAAATTCCTACGAGCGCTGTTTCCGAGTTGTTCTCCTTCCCAGCCCGAGGCCCTTTCGCAAGCCGTTGTTGTCGATCAGGATAAGCGGTTAGCAGCGAAAAGCCTTACTGGCCTTGTTGGGCTTGAGTGATTTCGGCTTGGCTCGCCCCGGCTTGCCACGCCCCACGACGGCAGACTTCCAGGCTGGTGCCATCGATCCGAGAGCACACGGGGAACAGGCGAGTGAGCCTGACCTCCTCCGCAGTCACATAAGGAAGCGGGTTGTTGAAACGCACGAACTCCTGCGCATTGCGAAGCGCCAAACCTTTCGGGTCAAGACCGATGCTGAATTGACCGGGTCTGGTATGGCCAAGCGTTAGCGAGGCGACGCCATCATCAAGGATAGCAGTTTCGAACCCTGGAGCGGCTTCCAGACCATGCAGAGCTGTTTCGGTGCGTGCAATTTCGCCAATCGACGGCGGTCTCAGATGAAGCCATGGCGCACGATCATAACCACCGCCATTGCCCATGCCAGGAAATACGCCGATCAGGATGAAGCAGACGCAGGAAGCGACGCCCATTGAAGCTTGCAGGGCCAGCAGCCGCTGCAGACGGCGCGGATCGGCTTCGGGCGAGATGCTGGCGACGAGCATTGGCCAGAAGCAAGGGATCATCAAAGGAAAGGCGTAATATCCGTATAACTCCCCCGCCAATGGCGAGACCGCGATCAATGAGAGAGCAGTCCAGGGCATGGCAATCAGAACGCCGAGGCCAAGTTGCCAATCTCGGGCTCGCGCAGCGATGAACAGCAGGAGCCCGAGCGGTACGAACACGTAAGATCGAGCCGTTGCCCAATAAACCAGCCGATGCGCGAGCAGCCTGAGCGTCACCGTCGAAAACATCGGGTGGCCAAGGTAGACCCCTCCTAGGGAGGCGCCTCCGTGCGTGAACAGGAGATGCTGAGCAACCAGAACCGCGAGGCTGTAGGCCACACCCACCGCGGCTAGCGACAGAAGGGAAAAGGCGCCTCGTCGAATGGGCATAATCATGGCGAGGGAAGCAAAAGCGAGCGCAGCATGAAGCCCAGCATCCTCGCGGACGGCGAGTGCGACTGCGAAGGCCAGGCAGGCGACGATGAATCCGTATCGTTTCCTTCGAAGACAAGCGACGACCGTTCCGAACAGCAGCGGCGGAATGAAGCTCTCGATGTGCGGAAAGCCGACCATCGAGAAGGTTATCCCATTAAGGCTAAGGACAGAAGCCATGATCGTCCGCCTGGAGACGGAAAGTCCCGGAATGCCTCCGGTCAGGCTGAAAAGAGCGAGCCAGAGCAGCGGTAACCATGCCGAAAACCACAGACAGAACCAGATGGCGTAGGGGGCGCCTGGGATCAATCCAGAGAGGGCACTGGTAAGGAAGAAGATCGGTGAGACATGGATGGCAAGGAAACTCCCGCCGATCAGCGCTGGATTGGGCAAGGGCCAGGCAATGCCATTCCGACTGAGCCACGCGAACCACCCCGGATCATAGAGGGCAGCCCCACGGCGGTAGAAGTAAGCCAGATAATAACTAACGGAGATCGCATATAGCGCTGCCGGAACCATAATATAGGAAAGCACCGTTTTTAGGGCGGTACGACAAAAAGGGGCCTGAGCTTGTACGCGGGGTTGCGCAAAATGGGGGCCGGCGTCGGGCGAATCGGGCATAGGCTGATTTCACTGACGTCCGACGTCGCGTCAACTAGTTGTTAGTACTATCCAAGCCCTTGAGGTCGGCGGCTGCTGCCCCAGAGCAAAGATCCGCTTGATCAGCCGCCAAGGAGGCCGCACAGGCTATGACCTTCCAGTCATGTGGCCGAACGCTCGCCGCGCCGCCTGCGATCCTGGCGTCGAGCGCCGTGGCGCCGGCGCCGCTTGCAACCGATAACGTTCCGGCGGCGTCCGCTGCCGGGCATCCGGAGCCGAGCTTTGCGGGTGGCGTGGTGCTGCGCCTTGAGGGCAAGGTGGATGCGGCGGGCGGTCATTGCCTCGGCGAAGGGATGATCCCGGTTCCCGCTGTGTGCGGGTGTGGCTGGCCAGCAGTGTGACGGGCATGCACCGGGGCATGAACGGCCTGGCGCTGCAGGTGCAGCAGGGCCTGGGGCGATCCACATGCGGGGGATCTGTATGTGTTCCGCGGCAAACGGGGCGATCTGGTGAAGATCCTCTGGCATGACGGGCTGAGGATGTCGCTGTACGCCAAGCGGCTCGAGCGCGGCCGGTTCGTGTCGCCGTCGCCGGTTGATGGCGCGGTGGCCATCTCGCCGGCACAGCTCGGCACAGGCTCGAAGGGATCGAGTGGCGGCATCCGCAGCAGACCTGGCGGCCAAGTACGGCGGGCTAGGATTTTGACGGCTACGGTCATTTTTATGCCCACACGGCGCTTTTGTGATTCGATGCCGTTATGGATTCGCTGCTCGAAGCCCTGCCAGATGATCCCTCGCGCTTACGCGCGGCGCTGATCGCCGAGCGGGCGGTGCGGGTGAAGGCGGAGATCCTCGCCAGCCTCCTTGGCGAGCGCGCGAAACGGACACACCCTCCTCCCCATGTCCCAGTCCAGGAGTTGCTTCGTCACCCAATAGCCGCTTAAACCTCGGCCCATCAGATGAGACGAACACTCCGGCAATTCAGCCCGCGCATCGTCGCGAACGATCTGACGACGGACAAATGGAGCGGCACGTAACGATGGTAGAACGATAATTCAAGGTTGAATTCAAGAGCTGAGGATGGTTGATGGCATTATTTCCTCTGCCCGCCAGGGCTCTGATTCCCGCTGATTTTCAGGCGCCTTTAGGACTTTGACGGACCATGCGACATTCAGAAATTGCCAGATGGCCCGATGTCCAGCACCATTTAGTCGGAGCGCTGGGCGGAGGTGGAGCCATCGCGTTACACACGCTGCCTGAACAGGATCACCGATGCTGAGCCTCGCACATCGCGCCTGGCGGCTGTTGCCGCGGGATGCCAGGCGCGCGGCGATGACACGCGTGGCCTCCCTGGTTGCCGTACCGCCTGATCTGCCCCCCCCAAAGAGCGAGGGCGCGGTGATCGCCGGAGATATTAACGGCAAGAACGGCATCGCCGAAAGCGGCCGCATTCTCGGTCAGGCGCTCGCCGTGCGGGGATTGATGCGCGGCACC
The DNA here is from genome assembly GCA_035493735.1 of Acidocella sp. Lineage (GTDB taxonomy): Bacteria > Pseudomonadota > Alphaproteobacteria > Acetobacterales > Acetobacteraceae > Acidocella. Next base: position 5,475 of record DATJHR010000168.1, on the reverse strand, counting down.
ATGCCACTTGGTCTGCCAAGCGTGGTCCCCGCATACACGGGCACGCTGGCGCCGGGGGCGGCAATTATCGCCGTGCTGAACGGTCCACTCCTACCGGTGGGCCTTGCCCGGCTGCAACCACGCAACATGCTGCGGGGGCGACGAATAATCGGGGTTTGGGCCTGGGAACTCTCGCGGGTTCCAGCCGAATGGGCCGTTGGCGCGAAATTTGTGCATGAGATTTGGGCTCCCACTCGCTTCGCGGCGGAGGCGTTCACGGCCGTTGCTCCTGGCCGGGTACGTGTCGTTCCCTTTCCGCTCGCCACCCAGCTGCCCTTCGCCGTAACGGGAGACCGCGCCAGCTTCGGCCTGCCGGCGAACCGCTTCATCGTCCTAAGCGCCTTCAACCTGGCCTCAAGCTGCACGCGCAAGAACCCGTTGGGAACGATTGCCGCCTTCAAGGCCGCCTTCGGCGCCAGCCAGGACGCCCTGCTCGTCCTCAAATTGACCGGCATCGCGCATTATCAGGACGACCTGGCTGCCATCCACGCCGCCGTGGGCGACGCGCCGAATATCCGGGTGATGACGGAAACCGTGAGCGAGCCGGAGCTGCGCGGGCTCATTGCCGCCAGCGACGTGGTGCTCTCTTTGCATCGCTCGGAAGGGTTCGGCCTGATCCCCGCGACCGCCGCACTGCTTGGCGTTCCTGTTGTCGCCACTGGCTATTCCGGAAATCTGGACTTCATGGACTCGCAATGCAGCGGCCTGGTAAGCTACCGGCTGGTGCCCGTACAGGATGAGCGCGGAGTCTACGCGGTTCCCGGAGCCGAATGGGCGGAGCCGGATATCGAGGATGCCGCCTCCTGGTTGCGGCGCCTGTTCGAAGCCCCCGCATTGCGGGCAGAAATGGGCGCAGCCGGCCAACGCCACGCAATGAACACTCTCGGGCGCGAGGCGCTTGACGCAGCACTGGCCGCCAACGGCATCGGATGAAAACGCTGGTCTGGCATTGGGGCCGGCGCGGCGCCGGGCCAATCTTCGCGGCGCGGCTGGCCGAGGCCCTGAATGGCGTGCCCGGCCAAAGCGCGGCGCTCTCACTGCCCTCCGGGGCCGAGATATTGGCCGGCCGCGATGCGCCGCCCTGCGATTGGCGCGAGCCAACCTACACGAGCACGCTCGGCTTCATCGCCAAACGTCTGGCCTCCCCTTTGTTGCGCCCGCGCACACTCACCCATCTGCGCCGCCTCGCCCCGGACATCGCCCTTTGTGCCATGCCGGCGCTACTCGATGCCCACATGGTCGCGGCGCTGAGGCAACTCAGCATCCCCTATGCCGTGATCGCGCATGACGCTTCAGCCCATCCGGGCGATGGCTTGAACTTCCTGGCGCTCAACCAAGCCCGCCTCCTGCGCGGCGCCAAGCATTTGTTCTGCCTCAGCGGCCATGTGGAGACAGCATTGCGTGCCCAGGGCTTCGGCACCGGAGAACAGACACTGACGAAGCTGTGGCACCCGCCCATGGACCTAACTTCTGCGATTCCACCGTTGCGCCCGACCTCTAGGCCAAAGCTGCTCTATTTCGGCCGCCTGCTACCCTACAAAGGGTTGGACCTGTTGGCTGACGCACTGGATGTTCTTCGTGAAAACCGCAATTTTGATCTGCGTGTTTGCGGTGATGGTCCAAATAGTCCGACACTGGACCGCCTCTGCGCGATGGCGGGGGTTTCCGTGGAACGGCGCTGGTTCGCGGATAACGAACTGCCGGAGTTGCTCGCCTGGTCCGATGCGCTGGTACTGCCCTATCGGGAGGCGAGCCAGTCCGGCGTGGCGGCGCTGGCCCTGGCTGCCGGCCGGTATTTGCTCGCGACCGCGGTTGGCGGCCTGCCTGAGCAACTGGCCGGCGAAGAAACGGCTCTGCTTTGCTCTCCAACTGCACCCGAGATCGCCCATGGATTGCTGCAGCTAACCCAGCTTCTGGCGCGGCCCCGTCCGGCATCGGACGGAGGCACGCCAGGGTGGCAATCGATGGCCGCAGCGATTTCTGAGGCTTTTGGGTGATGCAGCTGGGGTCAAACCAACACCACCTTGTACCACAAGGGCCGCTGTGCCGCGGGCTGCACCCGCCCGATGCCGTCCATTTTCTCTACTGTGCGGTCGTAGACATACAACTCAAACTATTATTATTGTCGAGAAAAGTCGGAGAGACTCATCGCCATCTGGGTGGTGTGTGGCATTAGGAGTTATCTTTGCGGATATTAATTACCGGTAGCTGTGGGTTCATTGGGTCGGCCGTGGTTCGACAAGCGCTTAGCTTCGGCCATAGCGTGATCACATTCGACAAACTCACCTATGCAGCATCCAAGGAGGCGCTCGAGGTTGCCGGCGCCGATCCACGCCATACGCTCGTGGTTGCGGACATCGCGGATGCAGAAGCGGTGCGCGCGGCATTTACCGCCCATCGGCCGGATGCGGTGATGCATCTCGCGGCCGAGACTCATGTGGACCGTTCAATTGACGGGCCAGCCGCCTTCGTGCAAACCAATATCGTAGGCACATTCGTCATGCTGCAGGAAGCGCTGGCCTATTGGCGCGGCCTGGATCCGGCGAAACAGGAATCGTTCCGTTTCCATCACGTCTCCACTGATGAGGTCTTTGGCGCGCTTGGCGACACCGACCCGCCGTTCTCGGAGACCACGCCTTACGACCCGCGCAGCCCCTATTCCGCGAGCAAGGCGGCCTCCGACCATCTCGCGCGCGCCTGGTTCCACACTTATGGCCTGCCCGTGGTGGTCTCCAATACCACCAACAATTACGGTCCTTGGCAGTTCCCGGAAAAACTCATCCCGCTCACCATCATCAATGCGCTGATCGGCCGCGAACTTCCGGTCTATGGGCAGGGTCTTAACACCCGTGACTGGCTTCATGTCGAGGACCATGCCGACGCGCTGCTGCGGGTGATCGAGCGCGGTCGGCCTGGCGCCACCTATTGCATCGGCGCCCGTTCGCCCCGCCGCAATATCGACGTGGTGACCGCGATCTGCGAAATGCTCGACTCTGTAGAGCCCGATCCGGCCGGCCCGCGGACCCGCCTGATCCGCTATGTCTCGGACCGCCCCGGCCACGACCACCGCTATGAGATTGACCCTGGCTTCGCCGAAGCCGAGCTGGGCTGGAAACCCTCCCGCAGCTTCGAGCAGGGCCTCGCCGAAACGATCAATTGGTATCGCGAGCATCGCCCCTGGTGGGAGGCGATCCGACAAAGCCGCTATAGCGGTGAACGGCTGGGATCGACCGCCACCGGAGAGGAGAAGGTAGCATGATCGGCCGCGCCCCCCCGGTCTTTCCGGCTGAACACACGACCAAGGGTATCCTGCTTGCAGGTGGCTCCGGCACGCGGTTACACCCGACCACCCTCGGTGCCAGCAAGCAACTGTTGCCGGTCTATGACAAGCCGATGGTGTATTACCCGCTGTCGACTTTGCTGCTGGCGGGCATCCGTGACGTGCTGTTGATCTCAACCCCCGTTGACCTGCCCCAGTTCAAGCGGCTGTTTGGCGACGGCTCCGCCTTCGGCATTCGCATCTCCTATGCCGAGCAGCCAAGCCCCGACGGCATTGCCCAAGCATTCCAGATCGGACGCGACTGGATCGCAGGCGAAGCCTGCGCGCTCGCTCTCGGCGACAATCTCATCCATGGCGACCATCTCTCCGCGCTGCTGCGCACTGCCGCTACGCGTCGTGAGGGCGCGACGGTCTTTGCCTATCAGGTGCGCGATCCGGAACGCTACGGCGTGGTCTCGTTCGATGAGACTGGCCGCGCCGTGGAGATCATCGAGAAGCCGACGCATCCAGTATCCAGCTGGGCGGTAACCGGCCTTTATTTCTACGATCACCGAGTGACCGACTTTGTGGCAACCCTTGTCCCCTCGGCGCGTGGCGAACTTGAGATCACCGATCTCAACAAGATCTATCTCGATGAAGGCACCCTACGTGTCGAACGGCTTGGTCGCGGGACGGCTTGGCTCGATGCCGGAACGCCGGACAGCCTGCTGCAATCCGCGACCTTCGTACAAACCGTCCAGGTACGGCAGGGCAATCTGGTCGGCAGTCCGGAAGAGGTGGCCTATCGCATGGGCTATATCGATACTAACCAACTGCGCGATCGCGCCAAGATGCTGGGAAAGACCGAACTTGGCCGCGTTCTGCATGAGATCGCCGATGGGGTGCATGAATGACCGCGTTCATCGAAGAACTGTCGATCCCGGGCGTGATGCTGATCACGCCGCCCCGCTTCGCGGATGCCCGTGGCTGGTTCTCCGAGACCTGGAACGGGGCCAAGCTGGCGCAGCACAATTTCACCGAGCACTTCGTGCAGGACAACCATTCCTACTCGGCCAAGCGGGGCACCATCCGTGGCCTGCACTGCCAGATCGCGCCCAATGTTCAGGGCAAGCTCGTGCGCGTGGTGCGCGGTGCGGTCTGGGACGTAGCGGTGGACATCCGGCATGGTTCGCCCACGTTCGGACGGCATGCCGCTGCCACGCTCTCGGCCGAGAACGGCGCCCAGCTCTGGATCCCACAAGGCTTCCTGCACGGCTTTGTGACCCTCGAGCCGGATACCGAGGTCGTGTATAAAGTAACGGCTCCGTATGATCGCGAAGCTGAGCGGGCGGTGATCTGGAACGATCCGGACCTGGCTTTGCCCTGGCCGGTCGATCCGACGGACGTCCTGCTCTCGGACAAGGACGCGGCGCTGCCGCGCCTCGCGGCCTGCGACCGCTGGTTCACGCTGGAGGCAACCTGATGGGAAGCCTGTTGATCACCGGTGGCTCCGGCCAGCTCGGCCATGCCCTGGGGCAGCTCACCGCGGCGCGCGGGCTCAATGCCACGATGGCCGCCCGGCCGGAATGTGATTTCGATCGGCCGGAGACGCTGGACGCGGCTTTTCATGCGGCGCGGCCGCGCCTGGTGATCAACGCCGCGGCCTATACGGCGGTGGACCGCGCGGAAACCGACGAGGAGGCAGCCTTGCGTGCCAATCGCGACGGCCCCGCCCGGCTCGCCTCCTTGTGCCGGGAAGCAGGCATTCCACTGATCCATGTCAGCACCGACTATGTCTTCGACGGCACCAAAGGCGCGCCCTATATCGAGACCGACGCCCCTGCCCCCGCCTCCGCCTATGGGCGCTCCAAGCTCGCGGGCGAGATGGCAGTGCTTGAAAGCGGCGCGGATGCGATCATCCTGCGAACCGCCTGGGTCTATGCGGCGCATGGCAAAAATTTTCTGCGCACCATGTTGGGTGCCGCCGCGGCGGGGCGCGATCTGCGTGTCGTCGCCGACCAGAAAGGTACGCCGACCGCAGCACCTGATCTCGCTGGCGCGATCCTCGACATCGCCTGCCGGATAGAGAAGAACGGGTTTGATCCCGCTTGGCGTGGCATCTACCACGCGACCGGCAGCGGCGAGACGACCTGGTTCGGTTTCGCGGAAGCAATCTT
>DATJHR010000167.1:0-24467 GCA_035493735.1 Acidocella sp. | reverse complement strand
ACCTGCAAGGCGCCGAGGATGGAGATATCGATATGCCCACCACGCACCATGGCGAAGCTGGCCGCGGAATCGAAGAAGGAGGTGGTGGGGATCTCGGTCACCGTCTGCTTGCCGGCGTTGATGAGGTCGGCATCCTCCTCTCCCTCATACGGGAACGGCCCCATGCCGAGCATGCCGTTCTCGGAATGCAGCTGCACGGAAATGCCCTCGGGGATGTGGTTGCCGACCAAAGTGGGGATGCCGATGCCCAGATTCACGTAGAATCCGTCCTGCAACTCGCGGGCGGCGCGCGCCGCCATCTCATCTCTGCTCCACGGCATTATGCGGTCCTCCGGCGAACGGTGCGTTGCTCGATGCGCTTGTCGACATGGTCGAGCTTGACGATGCGCTTGACGAACACGCCCGGCGTGATGATGTGGTCGCCGTCGATGTCGCCCGCCGGGACCAGATGTTCGACTTCGGCGACAGTGACTTTCGCCGCCGTGGCCATCATCGGGTTAAAATTGCGCGCGGTTTTGCGGTAGACGAGGTTGCCCTCCGTATCGCCCTTGTAAGCGTGGACGATGGCGAGATCGGCGAACAGGCTGCGTTCCATCACGTAATAGCGGCCGTCGAACTCCCGCGTTTCCTTGCCCTCGGCGATCTTGGTGCCGTAGCCGGTGGCGGTGAAGAAGGCCGGGATCCCGGCGCCGCCGGCGCGGATGCGCTCGGCCAGCGTGCCTTGCGGATTGAATTCGATCTCCAGCTCCCCGGCGAGAAACTGGTTCATGAACGTCTTGTTCTCACCCACATAAGACGAGATCATTTTTTTGATCTGCCGGCTGTCGAGCAGAATGCCGAGCCCGACCCCATCGATTCCCGCATTGTTGGAGATGACGGTGAGGTTGCGCACCCCGGACTCCCGGATCGCCTCGATCAACGCCGTGGGCACGCCGCACAGGCCGAACCCGCCGGCATGAATCAGCATGCCATCCTTCAGCAAGCCGGCCAGCGCCGCCTTGGCGTCTGGATATACCTTATTGACCATCGCTTCTTCTCTTTTCTGGACGTTTCCTTGGAGGCAAGTGGCCGCTTTTTGAAAAAAGCGGCGCAAAAACTTTTTATGAACGGGGCCGTGCGTGTTTCAGCGCCACCGGCCCAAACTAACAAAGTTTTTTGCTACTTTTTGTTCACAAAAAGTAGCGCTTCCCTTCTTTCATCTAGCGCTCGACGCACATGGCCACGCCCATGCCGCCGCCAATGCACAGCGTCGCCAGCCCTTTTTTGGCGTCGCGGCGGCCCATCTCATAAAGCAAGGTGGTCAGCACGCGCGCGCCAGACGCGCCGATCGGATGGCCGATGGCGATCGCCCCGCCATTCACGTTCACCTTGGTCGGGTCCAGGCCGAGTTCCTTGTTCACCGCACAGGCCTGGGCGGCGAAGGCCTCATTGGCCTCGATCAGGTCGAGATCGGACGTGGACCAGCCGGCGCGCTGCAGCGCTTTCCGCGACGCGGGGATCGGCCCCGACCCCATCACCGCCGGGTCGACGCCGACGGTGGCAAAACTGACGATGCGCGCCAACGGCGTCAGGCCGCGTTTGGCGGCTTCTTTGGCGCTCATCACCACCAGGGCCGCCGCGCCATCATTGATGCCCGAGGCATTGCCGGCCGTGACGGTGCCTTCCTTGGTGAAGGCCGGGCGCAGTTTCGCCATGTTTTCGGGCGAGGCATCGTGGCGGATATATTCATCGTCGCTTACCACCACGTCCCCCTTGCGGGTGGCGAGCGTCACCGGCGTGATCTCATCCTTGAATTTCCCGGCTTTCTGCGCGGCCGAGGCCTTCTGCTGCGAGGCCAGGGCCAGGGCGTCCTGGTCCGCGCGGGTGATCTGCCAGGCCTTCGCCACGTTCTCGGCGGTCATGCCCATATGGTAGCCGTGGAACGCGTCCCACAGGCCATCCTTGATCATGGTGTCGACGAAATCGACATTGCCCATCTTCGTGCCGGCACGCAGGAACGCGGCGTGGGTGGATTGGCTCATGCTCTCCTGTCCGCCGGCAACCACGATCTCGGATTCACCGCTCATGATCTGCTGCGCCGCCAGGGCGACGGCGCGCAGGCCGGAACCACAGACCTGGTTGATGCCGAACGCGGTTTTGGAATCCGGGATGCCGGCGGCCCGGGCGGCCTGGCGGGCCGGATTTTGCCCCTGGGCGGCGGTGAGCACCTGGCCGAGGATGGTCTCGTCAATGTCCTCGGGCGAGAGTTTGGCGCGCTCGATCGCGGCTTTAACCGCCGCGGCACCGAGCACATGGGCCGGCGTTGCCCCAAAGACACCATTGAAACTGCCGACGGCAGTACGCGCAGCGGAGGCGATGACGATATCGTCCATGGCGGGTTTCCCTCTCGATCTGTTATGTCTTTGCCTTCATCATAGCCCACGCAGCCAATCCGTAAATGGCTCCCACAATGCGGATTTGGCATGGGTGCCGGCGACCATGCCAATATGTCCGGCCTTGGGCTCGATGATGCGGGCCTGCGGGAGCGATTCAGCCAGTTTTTGCGCGGAAGCCGCGGGCACCAGGCGGTCACGCGCGGGCAGGGCACAAAAGGCAGGAACCGTGAGGCGGCCCGGGTCAACCGGCAGACCGGCGACACGCCATTGCAGCCGGGCCGTGCTGTTGGCGCCATACCAGCCAGACAGGGCCTCGCGCGCCACCGGCGCGGCCAGTGGCACGCCGTCGGCCAGCCAGTCCTCGATGGCGACGAAGCGCCGCGCCCGCGGCGATGTTTTGTCCTGAGCAGCGAAATCACGATATTTGTCGCCCACGCCGTACGGGTCGACCATGGCGAACAGCGTGTTCAGCGCGTCGATCGGCAAGGTTTGGGAAAACCCGATCATCGGCTCCAGTGCCGGCTGCATGTCGCTCAGCCGTTTGGCTGCGGTCGGATCGTCGGCATGAAAATCCCACGGGGTGGCCAAGACCGCCAGGGCGCTGACTTTCTCCGGCAGGCGCAAGGCCGCCGCCAGCGCCAGCAGCCCGCCCATGCAGTAGCCGGCCAGCACGATTTGGCCCGGCAGCGCCGCGATCGCGCGTTCCAGCCGCCCGGCGATATAGTCGGTGAGCGAAAAGGTCCGCTCCGCCTCGCCCGGCCAGCCCCAATCCAGCAGATACGGGTGCACGCCATGCGCGCTCATCCAGCGCAGCATCGAAGCATCTTCCATCAGATCGAGAATATAGGCGCGGTTGATCAGGCTGGGCACGAACAGCACGGCCGGCCCCTCGCCGCCATAATCCACCAGCCTTGTTTCGCCCTCTTCCCACAGACAGGGCGGCTCGGGCATCTGCCGCGTATAGGAATCCGCGCGATAGGCGGCAATTCCGGCAATCAGCGCCCGGTCCGCCGCCAGCATCTGCGGCAGCACATCATGAAGCGGCGCCCCCGCCTCCGTCTCGGCCAAGGAGCTCGGCCAAACGCTGCTCCAGTTCAGCGACGCGGCGGTTAAGCTGCTCGACTTCAGCCAGGCCAGGCTGAGGTGCAGCAGCAGGGGGCGCGGGCCGCGGCGGCTGCGCGGCGCCGGTGCCTCCGCGCGCGGCATCATGCGCGAACAGCACCGCGGCCGTGCTGGCCGACTGCGCCCATAAGGCCAATAGGATCGTCCAGAACTCGCGAACCTCCCGATCCGCCGCCATGGCCGTCAATTCGCTTTGCCACATGGCCACAAGATCGCTGGCCAAAGTATCCTTCATGCCGCATTCGGCTCCCCGAAAACCTGCTCCCGGCGTTGTTCCTACGCTGGGGAATCATAATTCGCCAGAAGCGGAGCGCCATGCTAGCCTCCGCGCCGCACAATAACTATGAATTCTTGCGTCGCCTATGAAGCCGCAAGGTGGGGAATAATGCAGATGAACGAAACGGCCGCACAACCCGCACAGCCTGTCATCGTCAAGAAATATGCCAACCGGCGCCTCTACAACACCGAAAGCTCGAGCTACATCACGCTCGACAACCTCGCTGAAATGGTCCGCAAGGATCGCGACTTCGTGGTTTACGATGCCAAATCCGGCGAGGATATCACCCGCGCGGTGCTGACGCAGATCATCGTCGAGGAAGAAGGCAAGGGCAACGCCATGCTGCCGACGAATTTCCTGCGCCAGCTGATCGGCTTTTACGGCGGCAATGTGCAGAACATGGTGCCGCGCTACCTCGAACAGGCGCTGAGCAATTTTGCCCGCCAGCAGGACACCGTGCGCGAGACGATGAGCAAGACGCTGAGCCCCTTCATGCCGCCGGGCATGGAGGATATGAGCCGCAAGAACCTCGCGATGATGGAACGGGCGATGCACCTGTTCACCCCCTTCTACCGCGAGGGCGAAACCCGGCCCGAAACCTCAGCCGCGCCCGACTATCAGGAAGAAATTCTCAGCCTGCGTGCCGAGGTGGAGCGGCTGCAGCAACAACTCGCCACACTGCACGCCGCGCAGAAGAAGGCCGGCTGACCTTTTGGCCCGCCTCGGTCCGGCCATGAGGAACCAGATTCGTCTCGTTCCGGGCGGATCGCCAGGGACGGGTCTGCGGCCGGTCTTTCCCCGTCTTTCCCAGGCCTAACCCGTTCACTTTTGAGCGCCGTCTGAAGCGGGTTCTGGTCGCTCAGTTCTTGATGCGCTAGAGACGTGGCCATGAAAACAGTTGTTCCGGCTTTGTCCCTGATTCTGTCACTCGTCGCCGGGCCGGCCCTGGCCCAGATGCTACCGGGCGCACAGGGGGAGGACGTGATCGGCGGCGGCGCGCCGCAGGCGCGGCAGCGCGTGCCGGATATCGCGCCGGCCGGCGTGCCGGGCGCTGTGCCCGCACCGCTCGCGACCGGACCGAGCGTGCAAAAAAATATCGGCGACCCGACCACGGCGCTGTTCAACGCCATCAACAAAAACGACTACGGCGCGGCACAAGACGCGGTAAGCCGCGGCGCCAATCTGAATGCGCAAAATCCGCTGGGCGAGACGCCGCTGGATCTGGCGGTGGCGCTGAACCGCTCCGCCATCACCTTCATGCTGCTGGCCGCCCGCAATGAAGACGGCGACGGCGCCAGCTCCGCCCCCGCGCCCAGCCCAACCCGGACCATGCATTCCGCGCCGGTGCGGACCGTCATTGTCTCCGACCATACCAGGGCGCCGCGCCCGCAGCCGGTACCGGTGCCGGTGATGGGCGACAATCCGGGCACGCCGGACCCGTCCGCCGGGTTCCTGGGGTTCAATCCCAAAAAGTAACAAGCAAGAAGAAAGGAAGTGGCCGCTTTTTGAAAAAAGCGGCGCAAAAACTTCTTCGAACTGGGCCGCTGGCGGTGAAACCAGCACGGCCCAAGTTAACAAAGTTTTTTTGCTACTTTTTGTTCACAAAAAGTAGCGCTTTCCCTTCCTTGCTAAAAAGCCGCGTCTTCCATTTCCATCATCACCTCTGCCCCTGACTGGATGCCGGCGAGCAGCGCCCCGGTCTGCGGCAGCAGACGCTGCATGAAGAATTTCGCCGTGGCCAGCTTCGCTTTGTAGAAGCGCTGCTCCGCCTTCGGCAGCGACAGCTTCGCCATCCGCGCCCACATGAAGCCGAGCGCCGTCAGCCCGAACAGGCGCAGATAATCCGCCGCGGCGGCGCCGATCTCGTCATGGTTCGACAGGCCGGTTTCCATGATATGCCCGGTCGCGACCTGGAGATTTTCCAGCGCGCTGCTCAGCGGGGTGATGAACGGCGCCATCTCCTCATCCTCGTTCTCCTCGATGAATTCCAGAACCGGGTCGAGGAAACGGGTGAGCAGCCGTCCGCCTTCCTGCGGCAGCTTGCGGCCCACGAGGTCGAGCGCCTGAACCCCATTGGTGCCCTCATAAAGCATGAAAATCCGCGCGTCCCGCATATACTGCTCCATGCCGTGATCGCGGATATAGCCATGCCCGCCATAGCATTGCAGCGCCATCGAGGTGACCTCGAAGCCGAGATCCGTGAACATCGCCTTCACCACCGGCGTCAGCAGAGCGGTGAAATCATCGGCAACCAGCTTCGCCTCTTCGTCATCGGTGCGGTGCAGAATGTCGATCTCGCGCGCCACCCAACCGGAAAGCGCGCGGCAGCCTTCGATATAAGCGCGCATGGTCAGCAGCATGCGCCGCACATCGGGATGCACGAGGATCGGGTCGGCCGGCTTGTCCGGATATTTGGGCCCGCTCAAGCTGCGGCCCTGGAGCCGCTCGCGGGCATAGTTCACCGCGTTCTGGTAGGCGGCTTCGGCGACGCCAAGCCCCTGAATGCCGACCGAAAGCCGCTCGGTATTCATCATCGTGAACATCGCGCGCAGGCCCTTATGCGGCTCGCCGACCAGCCAGCCCTTGGCGCCGTCGAACGCCAGCGCGCAGGTGGCCGAGGCCTTGATGCCCATCTTGTGCTCGATCGCGGTGCAGGTCACGCCATTGCGGCCCCCCAGCGAACCATCCTCCTTCACTAGGAATTTCGGCACCACGAAGAGGGAAATTCCCTTCACCCCCGGCGGCGCATCCGGCAGCCGCGCCAGCACCAGATGGATGATGTTTTCCGTCAGGTCATGCTCGCCGGCGGAGATAAAGATCTTCGCCCCGGTCAGCGCATAAGACCCGTCCCCGTTCGGCACCGCTTTGGTGCGCAACAGGCCAAGGTCGGTGCCGCAATGCGCCTCGGTCAGACACATCGTGCCGGACCACTCCCCGGCCACCATTTTCGGCAGAAACATCTGCTTCTGCGCGTCGGTACCATGATGATACAGCGCCAGATACGCGCCATGAGTCAGGCCGGGATACAGGCCGAAGGCGACATTCGCCGAACACATCATCTCTTCGACGCACATCGATACCGCCACCGGCATGCCCTGCCCGCCGAATTCCGGTGCTGCGGACATCGCCGTCCAGCCGCCCTCACGATAGGCATCATAAGCCGCCCTGAAGCCGGGAGGCGTGCGCACCACGCCATTCTCGAAGGTGCAGCCTTGAAGATCACCACTCTGGTTGAGCGGAAACAGCACGCCCTCGGTGAATTTCGCCGCCTCCTCGAGCACGCTGTCCATCAGCTCCGGCGTGAACTCGGCCGCATCCGGCAAATCGGCGATCGTTTTGCTGTCGTATAATTCGTGCAGGACGAACCGCATGTCCTCCAAAGGCGCCAGGTAGATCGGCATTTTTCGCTCCCTAATTGCGCAACGGTTTTCCGGTGTCGATAATGCTCTTGATCCGCGCCTGGCTTTCCTTGGTGCGGATCAGCGCCATGAATTTCGAACGTTCCAGCGCCATCACATCGGTTTCGCTCATCTCATCGAGATAATCCGTCTCGCCGCCACTCAAGACTTCGGCCAAGGCGGTGGAGACGGTGACATCATGATCCAAAGCCAACCCACGCTTGTGGAAACCATCCACCGCCATGCGCAGCGCGATCAGGCCGGAGGGTCCGGGCAGGCGCAACGGGAGCGGCTCCGGCTTGCGGTAATGGGCCGCAAGCGCCAGCGCTTTCGCCTTCGCATCCGCCAGAAGCCGGTCGCGATTCATGGTGATGCCGTCACGGTCGGAGAGGAATTTTAGCTCCTTCGCCTCGTGCGCGGAGCGCGACACCGTGGCGGTGGAAACGATCTCAAACACTTTCGCCACCGCGGGCATCGGCCCTTTCGGCGTCCGTTTGTCATGCTGCCAGCGCGTTAGCATCGTCGCACAGCCACCCCAGCCCGGCACGAGCCCCACCCCGGCCTCAACCAGGCCGATATAGCTCTCCGCATAGGCCTGCACGGCGCTGCAATGCAGCAGGATCTCGCAACCGCCGCCGAGCGCCCGCCCGGCTGGCGCCCCCACCACCGGGAATGGCGCATAACGCATGGTAAGCAGAAGTTTCTGGCCGTCTTTGACTGCGTTTTCGATTTTGCCCCACAGCCGGATGTTCGCCATCATGTGCGCCATGCCGATATTCGCGCCGGTGGAGAAATTCGTCTTGTGCGGCGCCTCGCGCAGATCGTCGTTATACAGCACCAGCGCCTTGTATTTTTGCGCTGTCAGAAGCAGGGCCTTTTCGAGAACGCCGAGAACGTCGCCATCCAGCATGTTCAGCTTGGCGCCGCGTACTTCCGCATGGATCTCGAAACACAGCACGCCGTCGCCGATGTCCCAGACCGACGCGCTCTTATTGCCGATCAGCGGCTTTGGCGCTGCACGCTTGATGTCGTCGAGGAGCAGAATGCCCGGCGCGCGGCGGATCGGCCGGTAGGTGCCGTCCAGCGCGAATTGCTGCAATTGCCCGCCCTGCGCCTGATAGAACTTGCCGCTGCCGACCCGCGTGAGGAGCGGCGGCGCGGCAATCCCGATCGCGGATAAACGCTCTGCGACCCATTCGGCGCCGAGCCGGTCGATCAGCTCGAACGGGCCGAACTTCCAGGTGTAGCCAAGCCGCATCGCCGTATCGATATCGGCGATGTCGTCGGCGATCTCGGGCACCAACGAAGCGGCATAAGCCAGCACACGCCCCAAAACACCCCAGGCATATTTGCCATATTTGCTGTCGGAGCCGAGGAGTTTCTTCAAATCCTTGCGCGCGTCTTTCAACAGCGGCAGGTCCGGTTTCACAGCCGGCCGCCAGGCAAGTTCGCCCTTGACGGCGCGCGGCAGATCCAGCGCCAGTTTTTCCCGCTTTCCGTCCGCGTTTGTCCCACGGCGGTAGAATCCGCCTTTGCCCTTGTTGCCTGTGTAGCCGCCGGCAATCAGCTTTTCGACGACCTGGGCATTGCGATTCATCGCGTGGAACGCATCGCTGGGCGGCAGCAGCTTGCCCATCGAGGCGTTGATGTGCGGCGCCAGATCAATGCCCACCAGATCCATCAGCCCGAAAATGCCGGTGGAGGGAAAGCCGAGCGGCTTGCCGAGCACGGCGTCGGCCTCTTCCACCTCCAGCCCCAGCTCCTGCGCCAGGACCAGGGCACATTGGATCCAGTACGTGCCGATGCGGTTGGCGATGAAACCCGGCGTGTCCTTGCAGCTGACCACCGTCTTCCCGAGCTTTTCATCCGCGAATGTCTTCACCGCCGCGAACCTCTCATCCTCCGCCCCGACGATTTCCAGCAGGCGCATATAGCGCGGCGGATTGAAGAAATGCGTGATGCAGAAATGCTCCACGAACCCCTGCGGCAGGCCGGCGGTCAGCTCATGCAAGGGAATCGTCGAGGTGTTCGAGGAGATCACGGCGTCCGGTTTGCGCACCGCGTCCAGCCGCCGATACAAATCCTGCTTCACCTCGAGCCGCTCGACCACCGCCTCGATGATCCAGTCGCACGCGGCAAGATCGGCCAGATGATCCTCGACATTCCCGGGCCTGATCAGCCGTGCCGCTTGGGCGCCCATCAGCGGCGCCGGGTCCATTTTCTTGAGCCGCTCGATCGCCCCTTCGGCCACCGCGTTGCGGCTGGCCGCACCAGAGGCATCTCGGCTGGCCGCACCCGGCTTGACGATGTCCAGCAGCATGACGGGCACGCCCGCATTGGCGACATGGGCGGCGATGCTCGCCCCCATGACGCCGGCGCCGATCACGGCGACGGAGTTCACCATGTCACACCGCCTCCAGCACGGTGGCGATGCCCTGGCCGCCGCCGATGCACTGCGTCGCCAGCGCATAGCGCTTGCCCTCGCGTTTCAACAGCGCCGCCGCCTTGCCGGTGATACGCGCACCGGTCGCGCCGAGCGGATGGCCGAGCGCGATCGCCCCGCCATCGAGATTCACCTTGGCCGGGTCGAGGTCGAGATCGTGAATGCAGGCCATGGCCTGAGACGCGAACGCCTCGTTCAGCTCCACCACATCAAGATCGCCGACATGGATGCCCGCGCGCGCCAGGGCCTTGCGCGAGGCGCCGACGGGGCCGATGCCCATGACGTCCGGCGCACAGCCGGCCACGGCGATGGATTTGATCCGCGCCAGCACGTCCAGCCCATGCTCCCGCGCATAATCCTCGGCGCACACCAGCACGGCGGACGCGCCATCGGTCAGCGGCGATGAGGTACCGGCGGTCACCGTGCCGTCCTTGGCGAAAGCCGGCTTCAACCCCGCGAGGTCCTCGGCGGTGGACTGCGCGCGGATGCATTCATCCTGCGCCACGCGCCCCTTGCCGTTGGCGATCGGCACGATCTCCGCGGCCAGCCTTCCGCCCGCCTGGGCGGCCGCCGCCTTACGGTGGCTTTCCAGCGCGAACGCCTCCTGCGCGCCGCGCGTGATCTGCCAGCGCTGCGCCACGGTCTCGGCGGTGTCGCCCATGCTGATATAGGCGTCGGGCTTGGCGGCGTAGAGTTTCGGGCTCGGCAGCGGGTTGAAGCCGCCCATCGGCACCCGGCTCATGCTCTCCACGCCGGCGCAGATGAACACCTCGCCGGCTTTCATCTGAATGGCGCCGGCGGCGATATGGATGGCGCTCATGGAGGAACCGCAGAAACGGTTCACGGTGGTGCCGGCCACGGAAAGCGGCAAGTCCGCGAGGAGCCCCACCAGCCGGGCGACATTGAACCCCTGCTCGCCTTCAGGAAAGGCGCAGCCGAGGATCAGATCCTCGATATCCTCCGGCTTCACGCCGCTGCGCGCGACCAACTCCCGCACCACCTCCGCCGCCATCTCGTCCGGGCGCGTTCGCGCCAGAGAGCCCTTATGCGCAGGCGTAAACGGGGAACGGGCGTACCCTGCGATCACCACTCCGGTCATTGAACTCTCCTCCGCTTGTCATTTTATTTCTCGTTCCGGCCTGTCAGTCCGGTGGCTATTCGTTGCGGCTCGCGAGCACGTCCTCGCACTGCCGGTCAATGTCCTTGAGCTCGGCCAAACTCTCCTCGATGGCTGCGCGCTGCTCTTCAAGCTTCGCCACCCGCTTGCGCACCGCCACCAACAATTGCCGCAACTGCACATGGTGCTGCGGATCAGCATCATAAAGATCGAGAAATTCCTTGATCTCACGAAGCGAAAAGCCCAGCCTTTTGCCGCGCAGGATCAGGATCAGCCGGGCCCGGTCGCGATGAGCGTAGACCCGCGTGGTGCCGGCCCGCTGCGGCGTGATCAGGTGCTTGTCCTCATAGAAGCGGATGGTCCGCGCCGTCACCCCGAGCTGCTTGGCGAGCTGGCTCACCGAATAAAGCGGCGCCGCCTCGCGGTCCGTAGACGGCGGCATGACGATCCCCCATACTTGACGCTTAGAGATTTTCGTTAACGTATACGGTAATGCCTTGGCGGTGTCCAGCTAAGAGTAGGCAAGCAAGGACTTCTTTTTGTGAACAAAAAGAAGCAAAAAAACTCTGTAAATTTGGGCCGTGCTGGTTTCACCGCCACCGGCCCAGCGTCAAAAAAGTTTTTGCGCCGCTTTTTTCAAAAAGCGGCTACTTTCTTCGCCCAAAAACGACTTGAGCGCCGCGTTACCGCAGCGCTCAAACCATCAGACCAAGGGGCGAAAAAATCAGATCGTCTGGCGTAAGGCCGCCGGTACGCCGGCGATGGCCTGATCGATCATCACCATATCCTCGGCGGCGCCCATCGTGTCATGCAACAGCCGCGCGCTGGCGGCAGTGGCGATGTCGATTGCCGCGGCCCGCACTTCCTTCACAGCGGCCGCTTCCGCCGCGGCAATGCGCTCCATCGCCATCCGCTCGCGGCGCTTGGCGGTGGCTTCGGCCTCGGCGGCCAGCGTCGCCGCCATGCGCGCCGCCTCGGCCGTTGCGGAGGCGAGAATCTGCGCGGCGTCTTTGGCCGCCTGAGCCTGGGCGGCCTGCGCGTCGCGCAGCATCGCCTCGGCCTCCGCCTTCAACTGCGCCGCCTCGTCCAGCGCTTCCTGCACCTGCTTGGTGCGCGCATCCAGCATGCCGGTCAGGGCGCTGATGATTTTGCGCCCGGCCAGGATGGCAAAAATGACGACGGCGACAAGAACCCAGAAAACGCCATGGGTCCAGGAAACGGCTTGAAACGCATCGAATTGCATGTGCCTATGCCGCCTTTCGCGCCGCCAGGGCGTCGTCCACGCGCTGCCCGAGCTGGCCATCCTCCGGCGCGGTGCCGGTGAGGCGGACCAGGATGGTCTGCGCCGCTTCTTCCGCGACCGGCTTGATAGCCGCCATCGCCTGCGCGCGCGCGGCGTGGATCTGCGCCTCGGACTGCGCCAGTTTTTCCTCAAGTTTGGCGTGCAGCGCGGCGGCGTTCAGCGCCGCTTCCGCCTTCGCCTGCTCCACCGCCGCGGCAACCTGCGCCTGGGCGGCGTGGCGTGCCTGCTGCAGCGTCGCGTTCAATTCCAGAACGGCCTGGTCGGCGGCCGTCTTGGCCTCGCGCGCGGCGGTCAGATCACGCTCGATCGCCGCGGCGCGGTTGGCCAGCACCTTGCCCATTTCCGGCAGCGCCCAGCGGGAGAGCAGGAGATAGAGCACGACCAGAATCACCGCCATCCACCCCAGCTGGTCCAGGGTCAGCGGATTCTTGAAATCCATCTGCGGCATCGTCCCGTCCGCCAGGGCGGCGGCGGGAGTGAGGCTCAGCAGAGCGGTGGCGGCGAGACGGCGCATCAGGTGAACAGAATAACCAGTGCGATCACCAGCGCGTACAGCGCCACCGCTTCGGTCAACGCGAAGCCGAGCAGCACGTCACGGAACATGGTGTCGCGGGCCGCCGGATTACGACCGACCGAGGAGACGAACGAGCCGAACAGGTTACCAATACCGACACCGGCACCGGCAACACCGATGGTGGCGAGGCCCGCACCGATGTCCTTGGCAAGAAGGGCGGCAGACTGAGGATCCATAAACTTCTATTCCTTTCGAGAGATTCTAGCCGGAAATGATCAGTGCATATGCACGGCGTCGTGCAGATACAAACAGGTGAGGATGGCGAAAACATAGGCCTGGAGCCCCGCCACCAGTAATTCCAGAGCCACCAGCGCCACGTTCAGCCCAAGCGGAATGATCGAGGCGACCGCGCCGACCACGCCGAGACTGGCGGTCAGCAGCAGCATGAAGCCGGCGAACACTTCCCACATCACGTGGCCGGCGGTTATGTTCGCGAACAAACGTACCGAGAGCGAAACCGGCCGCGACAGATAGGAAATGATTTCGATCGGCACCAGGAGCGGCAACAGCCAGCCCGGCACGCCCGCCGGCACGAAGAATTTGAAAAAGCGAAAGCCATGCGTGTAGAAACCGACACCGGTCGAAAACACGAACACGAACAGGGCCAGCGCCAGCGTCACCGCGATGTGGCTGGTGAACGCGAAGAAATACGGGAACAGGCCGATCAGATTGCCGAGCAGGATGAAGCTGAAAATGGTGAAAACCAGGGGGAAGAATTTCCGCCCCTCCTCGCCGATCGCCTCCAGGCACATGCCATGCACGAATTCATAAAGCAGCTCGACCAGCGCCTGGACGCGGCCCGGCACCAGCGCGCGGCTGCGCAGCCCGATTGCGAACAGGATCACGACGATCGCGGCACTGGCCAGCATCGCCGTGTTGGAGTTCGTGAAGTCCAGTGCGTGGCCCAGCGGCCCCAGCCCGGTTGCCAGGCGGAATTGTCCGAGCGCGTCGATCGTTGGGCCTGCCATAGTCCTCTATTCCTCGTCAGCCGCCTGTTTCGTCCCGGCTGCGCGCACCAAATTGCGCAAACCGGCTGCCATACCCACCGGAACCATCAGGACCATCAGCCAGGGCGACGTATGAAAGAGCTTGTCCAGCCCCCACCCGATCACCACGGCGATGACCATGGCGGCCACCAGCTCTACTCCCAACCGCATGGCGAGATTGATCGCGCGCTGCGCCGACCCAGCACTTTTGTGGGCTGAATCCTGCTTCGCCTGACCCTTCGCTGCCGCCTGCGCTGCCGCAAGCCGCTGTTCGAAAGTCTTTTTATCCCGACCGTCGTTCATGCGCCTGTTTTTCAGCGGTTCTGCGCCGCCTGGAGTTTCCGCGGTTGCTACCGGTCACCCCACACCCTGTCAAGAATAGCTAGCGACACTGTGTTACGTTCATGGCTCAGCGGGCCTTCCGGTGCCGCGCCCTCCGTTCCGCGCTTCAGCCGGCTTGCTCCCAACCGGTTGCGGTCTGTTTCCAATAGGTCAGGGCGTGGCCGGCCTGTTTCGCCTCGCGCCAGCGCGCGCGCGCCGCCACGACCGCCTCGGCGTCGTTCCCGTCGAACAGGTCAAAGACACGTTTATACGCACCGGTTTCGGCCGGCGCGCCGCCGATGCGGAACAAGAATGCCGCGCCTGCCGGATTGGTCTCCTGCGCGGCAATGAAAATCGGCTGCCATTCGGGATGCGGCGTGGCCGGCGTGCCGTGCGGCAGCCAGTCCGGCGTGGCGCAGCGCCACAGCGCCTCATCCAGCGTGGCCACCTGGGCAGCGTCCGGGCACAGCACCAGTGCCCGCTCCCCCGCCTGCAACGTGCGCCCCAGCAAAGGCGGCAGCGCCGCCGCGATATCGGTCCGTGTCAGGTGATAAAAACCAATCTCGGCCATTACTCGATGCTGATGCGCGGCCCGGCCTTCTGTGCCGCCGCGAGCCGCGTGCGGAGTTGCGCGGCGATGCCGGCGAAGGCCTTGGCCGCCTCACTTTCCGGGGCGGAGGCGGTCACCGGCGTGCCGGCATCGGCGGTCGCGCGGATCTCCAGCAGCAGCGGCACCTCGCCCAGGAACGGCACGCCGATGCGCGCGGCCTCAGCCGCCGCCCCGCCATGCCCGAAAATGTCGCTACGGTGCTGGCAGTTCGGGCAGCAGAAATAGGACATGTTCTCGACGATGCCGAGCACCGGCACCCGCACCTGCTCGAACATTTTCACCCCGCGCCGTGCGTCGATCAAGGCGATGTCCTGCGGCGTGGAGACGACCACGGCCCCGGCGAGCTTGGCCCGCTGCGCCAGTGTCAGCTGTATGTCGCCGGTGCCGGGGGGCATGTCGATCACCAGCACGTCGAGCGGCCCCCATGCCACTTGGGCGAGCATCTGGTTCAATGCCCCGGTCACCATCGGCCCGCGCCACACCATCGCGGTTTCCTCTTCGACCAGGAAGCCGATCGACATGCAGCGCACGCCCCAGGCTTCCAAGGGCAGCATTTTACCGTCCTTGACCTGCGGCTTGCGGCTCAGCCCCAGCATGCGCGGCAGGGACGGGCCATACACGTCGGCATCCAGCATCCCGACCTTGAGCCCGCTTTGCGCCAGCGCCACCGCGAGATTCACCGCCACTGTGGATTTGCCGACCCCGCCCTTGCCGGAGGCCACCGCGATCACGGCTTTGACCTCGGGCAATAGCGGGGCCTCTTGCGGTGCCGCGGGTGCCGCCGGCGCCGCCGGTTTTTGCGCGGTCAACACCACGGCGGCATTCTGCACGCCCGGCAAAGCGGAGAGTTTCGTCTCGATCTCGCGGCGCAGCGCCTCATAGCGGGGCGCCTCCTCACGTTTCACCGCCAGGCTCACCTGCACCAGCCCACCCTGAACATGAACCCCATCGAGCATTTCCTTGAGGTTAAACGGGGCGAGGGCAGCGCGGATTTCGTTTTCAGTCATGGCGCATGGTTTAACCAAGCTCCAGCTCGTGTCCAGCCCCTTGCACTGATCGCCCCGCCACCGCACACTTCTTCTCATGAGGACATCTACGAGCCTGCTTTCCGCCCTCCTGCTGTTCGCCGGCGTCGCAGCGCATGCAGCCCCCCCCGAACCGCCGGCCTTGGCGGGCCTTGCCGCAAAAGTGATGCCGGCCGTGGTCAGCATCGCCAGCACCGACCCGGTCAACGACGTGCGCGGCAACACGCCGGATGACAACGGGGGCGCCTACCATCCCGCCGGCGACGCCGCCGGGTCGGTCCTGCCGCCGCCCCGCGCCGAAGAGGCGCTGGGCTCCGGCTTCATTTTCGATCCTGCCGGCTATGTGCTGACCAACAATCACGTGATCAGGGGCGCCGCCTCGATCACCGTCACCTTGCAGGACGGCACGATCCTGCCTGCCACCCTGGTCGGCCGCGATCCGTTGGCGGATCTTGCGGTGCTGAAGATCGACGCCGGGCACAAGCTGCCGTTCGTGACCTTCGGCAATTCCGACAAATTGCGGGTCGGCGACTGGGTGCTGGCGATCGGAAACCCGTTCGGCCTGCCCGGCAGCAGCTCGGCGGGCATCGTCAGCGCGCTGAACCGCGACATCAATGACGGCGCCTATGACGATTTCATCCAGACCGACGCGGCGATCAATCGCGGCAATTCCGGTGGCCCGCTGTTCAACCTGCAAGGCCAGGTGATCGGCGTGGATTCGGCGATCTACTCGCCCTCCGGCGGCTCGATCGGCATCGGCTTCGCCATCCCCTCCGCCATGGCCATGCCAGTGGCTTATGAGCTGAAGGATACCGGCAACATGACGCGCGGCTGGCTCGGCATCGACACGCAGGAGGTCACGCCCGCCATCCAGCGCCTGCTGGCCTTGCCGAGCACGGCGGGCGCGCTGGTGGGCGGCGTCGCCACCGACGGGCCGGCGGCCGGCAAATTGCAGCCGGGCGATGTGCTGGTCTCGCTGGCCGGCGTACCGGTCACAAATCCGCGCGCGCTGCTCATCCGCGCCGCGGAAATTCCCGCCGGGCAGAATGCCGTGGCGCAGTTCTGGCGAGGCGGGCACGAGGACCAGACAACCATCACCGTAACCGTGCCGCCGGCCCCGACCGACGGCCTGGCGCACCGCACCCAAGCCCCGCCCGCACCGGTGGACGTGGCGGCGCTCGGCGTCGCGATCGCCGTAAAGCCGGCGCCGAGCGGCGTCTCGATCACCGCGGTCACCAATGACGGCCCGGCGGCAAAGGCCGGCATCGTCGCCGGCGATGTCATCGAAGAAGTCTCCGGCCAGACCGTGGCGAGTCCCGCCACCCTGCAAAACCAGCTGAAAGCGCTGGATGCGACGAACACGAATGTGGCGACCCTGCTGGTCAGCGGCGATATCGCCGATGGCAGCGATCCGGGGCCCCGCTGGGTGCCGGTGCGGATGCAAAAATAGGTAAGAAAGAAAGGGCCGCTTTTTGAAAAAAGCGGCGCAAAAACTTCTTCGACTCTGGGCCCGTGCCAGTGAAACCAGCACGGCCCAAAGTTAACAAAGTTTTTTTGCTACTTTTTGTTCACAAAAAGTAGCCTTCCTTCCTCAAAGCGCACGGGTCAGCTCGTAGAGTCCAACCGCCCCGGCGGCGGAAACGTTCAGGCTTTCCATGCCGCCGGGCATTCCCAGCGCGGCAATTTCATCGCAGGTTTCGCGCGTCAGCCGGCGCAGGCCCTCGCCCTCGTTCCCCAGCACCAGAGCCACGCGCCGCCCCGCAAAGGACGCGCCGTTCAACCGGTTTTCCACGCCGCC
Organism: Acidocella sp.; assembly: GCA_035493735.1. Lineage (GTDB taxonomy): Bacteria > Pseudomonadota > Alphaproteobacteria > Acetobacterales > Acetobacteraceae > Acidocella. Next base: position 7,118 of record DATJHR010000167.1, on the reverse strand, counting down.
ATCCAGCCCGACCACCCAGACATCGGCGGATTTCAGCGCGATCAGCGCGCGCGAGATATTGACGATGCGCAGCAGCGGGATCAGCTCCAGCGCGCCGGACGCCGCTTTCGCCAGCGCCCCGGTTTCTTCCGGCGCGTTGCGCTCCTGCACGATCACCATCGCCGCGCCGAACGCCCGCGCGGTGCGCATGAGCGCGCCGACATTGCGCGGATCGGCGATCTGGTCGAGTACCAGAATCGGCCCGGGCCGCTTCAGCGCCTCCATGAGCGGCGGCGCGGTCAGCTGGTCGGTGAGCAGAGCCACCCCCTGATGCACAATGCCACTGCCCTGCCGGGCGCCGAGCAGCTGGTCGATGCGCTCGCGCAGCACGATCTCCGGCGGGATCGGCCAGGGCGCCGGGCGTTCCGCCGCCAGCGCCACCTGCGCCTCCTCGGTGACCACCAGCCGCCGCAGCCGGCGCGCCGGATTGGCCAGCGCCGCCGCCACCGCATGCGTGCCATACAGCCACACCGCCCCCGCCGGCACCGCCGGCGTGCGGTCGCCGCGGCCATGCGGCGCGCGGCCGCGCTCATGCCCGTGCGGGCGGCCCTGCCCGTCCGCTTCCGTGCGCGCCGTCCGAGGGCCGGACAGACTCAGGCGACGGTCCGAAACCTCGCCATGGCCGTGCGCATGCGCGCCGGGCCGGCCGTTCCGGGATCTGGGGGGACGATTTTGTGTCATGCCATGTTCACTATCTCTCGGTCTTTCCGTTGACAACCAAAGCCCGATCGGAGAAAGGACAGCGCATACGGAAGGGTGCCCGAGTGGCTAAAGGGGGCGGACTGTAAATCCGCTGGCGTACGCCTACGTTGGTTCGAATCCAACCCCTTCCATATCGTCTCGCTTGGTTGAAATCCTGTCCGCAGACCCATTTTTCCTCCGGGACTGGTCGGGCGACGGACTGAAGCTTCCATGGCAGCTTGCCCTTCGGGGTACGCGCCGGGATCCAGGTCCAGAAAAGGCCGGATGCAAGGCGGGGGCGTAGAGTCGCGGGTGTAGCTCAACGGTAGAGTCCCAGCCTTCCAAGCTGGTTGTGCGGGTTCGATTCCCGTCACCCGCTCCACCGGTTTCATTGTTGCTCCTTCGTTGTTGCTCGGTTATTTTCGCCGGGGCGGGATGCAAAGCCGGCATATGCGGCGGCGCCCGGCGGCCGGATATGAGACAAAGACTTGACAGCGGGCGCGCCAACGTGTGGAACGCGCGCTTATCGCTGGTGTGGATTTTTAGGGGCGTAGCTCAATTGGCTAGAGCGCCGGTCTCCAAAACCGGAGGTTGAGAGTTCGAGACCCTCCGCCCCTGCCATCCCACCTGGCGCATCATGGCTGTTTTGGAGTCGGCATTGGCGTTCAACCTGGTGAAATTCATGCGCGAAGTGCGCGCCGAGGCGGCGAAGACCACCTGGCCCTCGCGCAAGGAGACCGTGCAGACCACGGGGCTTGTGCTCGCCATGGTGATTGTGACTGCTGTGTTTTTTCTGACCGTCGACCAGCTCATCGGCGCCGGCATACGCGCCCTGTTCGGCGGGAGCTAAGGAACAAAAATGGCCAAGCGTTGGTATGTGTTGCACGTCTATTCCGGGTTCGAGAAGAAAATTGCCACCCAGATCAAGGAACAGGCGGAACTCAAAGGCCTGACCGAACATATCGGCGAGATCGTCGTGCCGGTCGAAGAAGTGACCGAAGTGCGCCGCGCGCAAAAGGTGAACACTGAACGCAAGTTCTTCCCCGGCTATGTGCTGGTGCACATGGATATGTCCGACGATGCCTGGCATCTGGTGAAGGACGTACCGAAAGTCACCGGCTTCCTTGGCAGCAAGACGCGGCCGACGCCGATCTCCGATGCCGAGGCCGAGCGCATCATGAAGCAGGCCGAGGAAGGCACTGAGACGCGCCGCCCGGCGGTGGTGTTCGAGATCGGCGAGCAGGTGCGCGTGGCTGACGGCCCGTTCACCAGCTTTAACGGCGTGATCGAAGAGGTCGACGAGGACAAGGGCCGGGTGAAAGTCTCGGTGTCAATCTTTGGCCGCTCCACGCCGGTGGACCTCGAATACGCCCAGGTGGAGAAAATCTAAGCCGCTTGCATTTTACCGGCTACCCCCTATTTGGGCGCAGTATCATCGAGGGGTGCCGGTGTCAGACTTAAGCAAATCTAACCGCGCAACACGCTGGTTAATTGGTCTTGGCGGCGGCGTGGTCGCGGTCGCCGTTGCGGCCTGGCTGATCCAGTATCTGTTGGTCGGCCAGTATTTCGTCTCCACGGATGACGCCTACATCGCCGCGGATTCCAGCATGATCGCCGCCAAGGTGAGCGGCTATGTCACCGACGTTGCGGTCAAACAGGACCAGCGGGTGACACGCGGTCAGTTGCTGGTGCGCATCGACCCGCGCGATTACGAAAATGCCCTGGCCCTGGCCCAAGCCGACACGGCGACGGCGCGTGCCCGAATCGCCAACGACCAGGCACAGCTTGCGCTGCAACAGGCGAACATCGCCGGCGCGCAGGCGAAAATCCAGGGCGACCAGGCACAGCTCACCTACGCCGTGCAGAACCAGCGGCGCTATGCCCGCCTCTCGGCCACCGGCGCCAGCCCGATCCAGACCACCGACCTCGCCACCACCGATCTTGCGACGGCGCGTGCCAGGCTCGCCGCCGACCAGGCGGGGCTGACCGGCGCGCACCGCCAGATGAGCGTGCTGAACGCCGACCTTGCCCAGGCTCAGGCCAATCTGAAACTGGCCGAAGTTCGCGCCCAGCAGGCCGCCCTCAATCTCAGCCATACGGACATCCGCGCGCCGTTCGACGGCGTGGTCGGCGACAAGACCGTGGCCTTGGGCGACTATCTGCAGCCCGGCACGCAGATCATGGCGATCGTGCCGCTGTCCGAAGTCTATATCCTTGCCAACTACAAGGAGACGCAGATCACCAACATCCGGCCCGGGGAGCCGGTCGATGTCGATGTCGACGCCTTCCCGAACCTGAAAGTCACGGGTTGGGTGGACAGCGTATTCCCGGATTCCGGCCAGGAATTCGCGCTGCTGCCGCCGGACAACGCCACCGGCAATTTCACGAAGATCGTGCAGCGCGTGCCGGTGAAAATCTATCTGCATCTGACTCCTGAACTGATCGGAAAGCTGCGCCCCGGCCTGTCGGTCGAACCGTCCATCAATACCCGCGCGAGAGGCTGATATGGCGCCGGCCGAGCCGATTCCGCTGCGCAACCGGGTTGCGGTTGGCGGGGCGCTGATCGGCGCCTTCATGGCGGTGCTGAACATCCAGGTGGTCAACACCTCGCTGCCCGACATCCAGGGTGGCATTGGCACGGGCCAGGACAATGGCGGCTGGATTTCCACGGCCTATCTGATCGGCGAAATCGTCGTCATCCCGCTCTCGGGTTGGCTATCGCAGGTCTTTTCGCTGCGCCGCTATCTGATCACCTGCACGATCCTGTTCCTCGCCTTCTCCGTCGCCTGCGGCCTGGCCGATAATTTCCCGGAAATGGTCGTGCTGCGGGCGCTGCAGGGGTTTTTCGGCGGTGTGCTGATTCCGCTTGCTCTGGTCTGCGTCATCACCTTGCTGCCGCCGGCGGCACGCCCCATCGGCTTCGCCGCCTTCGCGCTCACCTCCACTTTCGCGCCGGCGATCGGCCCGACCATCGGCGGCGCGATCACCGATACCTATGGGTGGCGCTACATCTTCTTCCTCAATCTGCTCCCCGGCGCGGTGATGCTGCCGGCCTTGTTCTGGGGTCTGGCCCCGGCGCCGATGCAGCTGGAAAAATTCCGCCAGGGCGACTGGATCGGCATCGGCACCATGGCGATCGGCCTTTCCGCGCTGCAGATCGTGCTCGAGGAAGGCAACAAGGACGACTGGTTCGGCTCGCCCTTCATCGTCCATCTCTCGATCATCTCCGCCCTGGGCTTGGGCGCCTTTCTGGTCCAGGAACTGCGCCCCGGCAACAAAACGCCGCTGGTGAATCTGCGCCTGTTCAAGATGTGGAATTTCGCCTTCTCCAGCGCCGCCAATGTGATGCTCGGCTTCGTCCTGTATGCGGCGGTCTATCTCATCCCGCTCTACCTCGCTGAGGCGCACGGCTATAGCGCCGAACAGGCTGGCCTAGTGATGGCCTGGATCGGCCTGCCGCAATTGCTCATTATCCCCCTCGCGCCCTGGCTGATGCGCAAGATCGATCCGCGCCGGCTGCTCCTGTTCGGCTTCACCTTGTTCGCCATCAGCTCCTTCCTGAACATGAGTCTCGGCCCCGACGATAGCGGCCCGCAGTTGCTCATCCCGAACCTGATCCGCGCCGTCGGCCAGGCGCTAATCTTCCCGCCGATCACCATGATCGCCACCGCCGGCATCCCGATGAGGGATTCCAGCTCCGCGTCGGCGCTGTTCAACATGCTGCGCAATCTCGGCGGCGCAATCGGCATCGCCACGGTGCAGACCTTCGTCACCAACCGCGAGAAATTCCATTCCGCGGTCATCACGCCGCAGGTCAGCCTGCTCGACCCGGCGACCCGCGAACGGCTGCACATGCTGACCGGTTATTTCGTGGCGCATGGCATGTCCGATCCTGGCGCAGCGCAGCACGAGGCGGTGATCGCGATCGGCCGCACCATCCGGCTGCAGGCGAATTATTTCGCTTTCGGCGACGCGTTCGCGCTGCTTGGCTGCGGCATGGTGGTGGCGATGCTGGCGACACTCTGCCTCCGCCGCCCCTCCGGCCCCGCCGCCCCGGGCGGGCATTAAGAAAGCGGCCGCTTTTTGAAAAAAGCGGCGCAAAAACTTCTTCGACTCTGAGCCGGCGGCAGCGAAACCAGCACGGCCCAAGTTAACAAAGTTTTTTTAGCCTTTCTTCATGTCCCAGAACGTGATTGATTGCTATTACGCAACGTAACAGACATAGTCGCGCCGTCGGCGTCGATCGACGTCAAGGCCGCAGCGAACGCTCATGTCATTACGATGAAAAATCAAACCAAAACGGCCCCCGATCCGGGGCGCCGCTTCCGCGCCCAAAAGATCTGTTCTAACCTTGAGAAAGCAGGAGGAAAAGGAAAATGGCACGCATTGCGTTGGTCACCGGCGGCACGCGGGGTATCGGGGCGGCCATTAGCGTTGCATTGCAACAAGCCGGACGGCAGGTGATTGCCAGCTACGCGGGCAACACCGCGGCGGCCGAGGCCTTCACAGCGGAAACCGGGATCGAAACGGTGCGGTTTGATGCCGGCGATTACACCCAGTGCTCGACCGCGGTCTCCGCCATCACCGCGAAACACGGCACAATCGAGATTCTCGTCAACAATGCCGGGATCACCCGTGACGCCACCATCTCGAAAATGACGCGCGAGATGTGGGACGAGGTGATCGACACAAATCTTGGCTCCTGCTTCAACCTCTGCAAAATCTGCTTCGAGGGCATGAAGGCGAAAAAATTCGGCCGGATCGTCAATATCGGCTCGATCAACGGCCAGGCCGGGCAATATGGGCAGGTGAATTATGCCGCCGCAAAGGCCGGTATCCACGGCTTCACCAAGGCCCTGGCGATGGAAGGGGCGCGCTACTCCATCACCGCCAATGCCCTGGCGCCTGGTTACGTCGACACCGACATGGTGCGCGCGGTGCCGCCCGATGTGCTGGAAAAGATCATCGCGAAAATCCCCCGCGGCCGGCTTGGCACGGCGCAGGACATCGCGCGCGGCGTAGCCTTCCTCACCGCCGACGAGGCCGATTTCATTACAGGTTCGACATTGTCCATTAATGGCGGCCAGCATATGTATTGAGCCGCTACGGCAAGGGAGAAAGGAAGGCTACTTTTTGTGAACAAAAAGTAGCAAAAAAACTTTTTTACGCCGGGCCATGGGCATCGTCGCCGACACAGCCTCCAGCCCAGCGTAAAAGAAGTTTTTGCGCCGCTTTTTTCAAAAAGCGGCCCTTACTTTCTTCCTACCCTGCCCGCGCCTCGTCGAGTTTCAGCACCTCGCCGGCGAGGTACAGGCTGCCGCAGATCAGCACCCGCGTCGGCGCCGTGATCTGCGCCAGCGCGCCGCGCACATCCGGCCCCGGCACCGCGATACCGCCCGAGGCGGCGATGATGTCGGGCACCGGCAGGGCCAGATGCTGGTCTTTTTCCTGGACCGCGATGATGCGCGACGCATGGGGCATCACGATCCGCAAAAACTCCGCGACGTCCTTGGATTGTTTCATGCCGACGATGAGCGTCGTCGGCCCGTCCCAGGCGGCAAGCTGAGCGGCGAGCGCTTCGGCACCGCCGGGGTTATGCGCGCCATCCAGCCATAATTGCGAACCTTCCGGCAATTGCGCCAGCAGGGCGCCGGTCAGGCGCTGCAGCCGCGCCGGCCATTCGGCCTTTTGCAGCCCCGCCGCCAGCGCCGCGGCCGGCAGGTCGAACCCCGCGGCGCGCAAGGCGTGGATGGCGATGCCGGCATTCTCCGCCTGGTGCGCGCCGAGCAGCGCCGGGCGGGGCAGGTCCAGCCCGTCAAGCCGCAGGCCGGTTGGCGTCTCCGTCACATCCCAGTCGCGCCCACGCCGCAGCAGCGCAGCGCCAGCCGCGGCAACAGCCGCCTCGACCGCCTGCATCGCCGGGGGCGCCAGCGACCCGGTCACCACTTTCACGCCCGGTTTGATGATCCCGGCCTTCTCGGCGGCGATGATCTCCAACCGGTCGCCCAGAAAATCCTGATGGTCCATGGAAATGGAGGTGATCGCGCAGGAGGCCGGCCGCACCACGTTGGTGGCGTCGAGCTTGCCGCCCAGCCCCACTTCGACCACGCACAGATCCGCCGGCACGCGCGCGAACAGCCAGAAGGCGGCGGCGGTGATCGCCTCGAACACCGTGATCTGGTTTGCCGCGTTGACCGCCTCGATCTCGTCCAGCGCCTGCGCCAGTTGCTCGTCGGACACCAGCGCGCCCGCCAGCCGGATGCGCTCGTTGAAGCGCACCAGATGCGGCGAGGTGTACACATGCACCCGCAACCCCGCTGCCTCTGCCATGGCGCGGATGAAGGCGCACACGCTGCCCTTGCCGTTGGTGCCGGCAACGTGGATCACCGGCGGCAGGG
>DATJHR010000166.1:0-3066 GCA_035493735.1 Acidocella sp. | reverse complement strand
GCGCCGTAAATCCGCGCCGGCCCGGCCGCCATCAGCTCCACCATCCGCGCCAGAGACAGCTTTCCTGCGGCCACCTGGCTCAGCATCATCGGCAGCAGCGTCTGCACGCCGGTCAGCCCGGCGGCGCAATCGGGCCAGGGTTTCTCCTTGGCGGCGCGGGGGTGTGGCGCGTGGTCCGAGCCGATCGTGTCTACCGTGCCGTCCGCCACCGCCGCCCATGCGGCCTGCAGATGCCGCGCGTCGCGCAGCGGCGGATTCATCACCCCATAGGCGCCGAGCCGCTCGTACACATCCGGGGCGGACTGCACGAGATGGTTCAGCAGCACCTCAACGCTCATGAGGTCCTTGTGCGCCTTCAGGTAATCGAGCTCCTCCGCCGTTGAGACATGCAGAATATGCCCCTTTCGGCCGGTCTTGCGTGCCAGCGCCGTAATGCGCCGCGTGCCCAGGAAGGCGCATTCCACATCACGCCAGACCGCATGGTTGCTGTACGGATCGCCCGATTTGAACAGCGGCTTGCGTTCCTGCAGGCGGAATTCATCCTCCGAGTGGAAAGCAATGCGCCGTCGCCCGCTGCGCATCACACGTTCAATGCTCGCATCATCTTCAACCAGCAGATTGCCGGTCGAGGAACCCGCGAAAACTTTCACCGCGCAGACACCCGGCAGCGCCTCCAGCGTGCCCAGCTCGTCCGCATTCTGCTTGGTCGCGCCAACATAGATGCCGACATCGCAGAAGGCGTGGCCGGCAATGTAATCATGCTTGGCCGTCAGCGTCGCGGCGTCGGTTGCGGCCGGGTTGGTGTTGGGCATGTCGAACACAGAGGTCACCCCGCCGAGCACCGCGCCCAGCGTGCCCGAGCGCATGTCCTCGACGCCGGGCACCCCGCCCTGCCCGCCATCGCGAAAATGCACATGCGGGTCGATGATCCCCGGCAGCACATGCAGGTTGGCGGCGTCAAACACCTCCGCGGCGGGTCCAAGCCCCGTGCCGATCGCGGCGATCCGCCCGCCGGTCACGCCGACATCCGCATGCACCTCCCCCCAGGGAAGAACCACGGTGCCATTCCGCAGCAAAAGATCAAAGCTCATGTCTGTCCCTCAAGGTTATAGAAGTTTTTGCGCCGCTTTTTTCAAAAAGCGGCCACTTTCTCCTGCGCCGCGAGCAGGCGCCGCGCCGCATCCAGCACCGTTTCCAGCGATAGCCCTTCCATCGGCGCCTCGCCGGCCGGGCCAGGCGCCACCGCAACGGCTGTGCATAGCCCCGCCGGGGCATATTCGTCCGCCCGGGAGCGACCGAACAGGCCGAGGGTCGGCGTGCCGGCCGCGGCGGAAATATGCATCAGCCCGGAATCATTGCCGATGAAAATCCGGCACCACCGCAGGCAGGCCGCCGCCTGCGCCAGCGTCAGCGTGCCGACCAGATCGATGGCGCCGGGAAGGGCCGCCAGCACCGGCGCCGCACGCGCGCGCTCCGCCTCCCCCGGCCCTGCGAACACCGCCGCCCGTGCGCCCGGAATCTGCGCCGCCAACGCCTGGAAAAGTGCCACGAACCGTTCGGCCGGCCAGATTTTGCCATCCCAGTTCGCGGTCGGCCCCAGCCCGATCACCGGCCCTTGCCCCAGCAGCGAAGCCGCGCGGGCGTCATCCTCCGGCGCGGTCCAGGCCACCGGCAGTGGCGGCGGCGAAAAGCTCAAGCCCGCGCCAAGCTGCTCAAAACGCCGCCCCGGCCGCCGCCCGCCGCGCAGCATCCAGCGCTGCTTCGCCGCCACGAACAGGAGAATGCCCGAGCCGCGCACATCCACCGCGATATCCCAGATATGGCCGACCAGCTTGGTCCACAGCCGCGGCCAGTGCATGTCAAACCGTTCCTTGTCGAACACGATCAGCCGCTCCAGCCCTGGCAGCCGTTCGAACACGCCGGCCGCCACCACGCCGCACGCCACGGTGATCCGCGCCTGCGGGTGGTTCCGCCGCAATTGTTCCAGGATGCCGCAGGAAATCACCGCATCGCCGATTCGCGATGATGTTATGAACAAGATACGCATTTGCCGGCGGTCTAGCACGGGTTGCAGCCGCCACGCCAAGCGCCCATTTTCGTGAGCATGGCCGATTTTGCATATCTCTCCGACCGGGGCGTGATTTCCGTCACCGGCCCTGACCGCGTAAGCTTTCTCAACGGGCTGGTGTCCAACGACGCCAAGCGCGCCACGCCGGGTAACGCCGTGTGGGCGGCACTGCTGACGCCGCAAGGGCGGTATCTCAGCGATTTCTTCATCCTTGCCGAGGATGACCGCCTGTTCCTCGACCTCCCGCGCGAAACGCTGGAGACGGTCCTGACCCGGCTGAAGCGCTACAAACTCCGCGCCAATGTGGAGCTGGCGGACCTGTCCGATGCGTTCCGGGTCTATGCCGCGTGGAACGGCATGCCCCCGCCTGTGCCGGTCACGGCTCCAGACCCGCGCCTGCCTGAGGCGGGATACCGCTGTTTGAGCACGGACGAGCTGCCCACCAACGCCACCGACCGCGATTATGACGCGCACCGGCTGGGCCTCGGCCTGCCGAACGGCCCGCCGGACCTGGAAGCGGACAAGACCCTGCTGCTGGAGGCCGGCTTCGATGAACTTAGCGGCGTCTCGTGGGACAAAGGCTGCTACATGGGCCAGGAGCTGACGGCGCGGACCAAATATCGCGGCCTGATCAAACGCCGTCTGGTGCCGGTGAGCCTAAGCGCGCCCGCCCCCGCCGGCACGCCGGTGACGAATGACGACACCGAGGTCGGCACACTGCGCTCGAGCGCCGGCAGCCTGGCGCTGGCGACCCTGCGGCTGGATGCCCTGGACAAGCCCTTGCACGCCGGCAGCGCTGAAGTGAGACCGCACATTCCGGCCTGGATGCGGCTGCCTGGTTAGCGAAGGAAGAAAGAGGCCGCTTTTTGGGGCTTGTTGGGAATCATCGTGAATTGATGATGGCTGCGACGAGATGGATCATGGCGCTAAAGGCCTGATCCGTCTTGTCTGAGCGCATGGCGATGCGTTTGAACTCCTTGAGTTTGCAGAAGAAGTTT
>DATJHR010000165.1:0-6781 GCA_035493735.1 Acidocella sp. | reverse complement strand
CACGAACGGGGCGCGCTTCTGATAGGCCTGGACGACAAAACCGAGCCCGTCCCAGCCTGAAAAGGCGGGATTCTCGCACAGGGTTTCGAAGAGATCGAGCGACAGATCCAGCCGGTCGGCTTCCTCGGCATCGATGTTGAGACCGAGATTGCGCGCCCGCGCCAGCCAAGCGAGGTGGATCAGCCTGGGCGGCAATTCCTTGAGAACCCGGTCCCGCTGGGAGCGCGTATAGCGCGGATGCAAGGCCGACAGCTTGATAGAGATACCGGGCCGATCGTTTACAGTTTCGCCCTTGGCCACCGCGCCGACGGCCATGATCGCCTCCTCATAGGCGGTGGCATAGCGCGCGGCATCGTCCTCGGTCAGCGCGGCTTCGCCAAGCATGTCGTAGGAATAGCGAAAGCCTTTTGCCTCCATCGCGGCGGCGCGTGACAAAGCCTGGCCAATGGTTTTGCCCAGAACGAACTGTTCGCCCATCAGGCGCATGGCCAGATCCACCGCTTTGCGGATCAGCGGCTCGCCGCCGCGATTCAGCAAACGCACAGCCGCTTGCGCCAGAACCTCTTGCGGCGCCGCGTCGAGCAGTTGCTGCGACATCACCAGCCCCCAGGTGGTGGCATTCACGAACAGAGAGGGGCTATGCCCAAGATGGGCGCGCCAATCACCGCGCCCAAGCTGGTCGCGGATCAGCGCATCGCGGGTCTCGCTGTCGGGGATGCGCAACAGCGCCTCGGCCAGACACATGAGCGCGACCCCCTCCGTGCTGGAAAGCGAGTATTCGCGAATCAGCGCCTCGATGCCGCTCGGCCGGTGTCTGGCGCGCAGCGCCGTCACGAGTCTTTCGGCCCGCACCCGCGCCGCGCCCCTTTGCCCCGGCGTCAAAGTGGCGTCAGGCAGAAGGGCGGCGACGCATTCGGCTTCCGGCCGCCGGTAAGCCTGGGTGATCGCGCGCGGGGTCCCAGCCTGGCGAATGGTCTCCTCCAGAAAGGCGCCGAAGGTATGATCCTGCATGGTTTTGAAATAATTCGGCTGCGCCGCCAGTTCAAAACAAAACGGACGGAACCGAAGTTCCGTCCGTTTTGGTTAAGGAAGTGGCCGCTTTTTGAAAAAAGCGGCGCAAAAACTTTTTCTATGCGGGGCCTGAGTCTGTGTCGCCGACAATGCCCACGGCCCGGAGTCAATAAAGTTCTTTGCTTCTTTTTGTTCACAAAAAGAAGCCTTCCCCTTGCCTTGGCTGATTTGACCTCGCGCTCCCAACAGCCCCCTGTGGCGCGGCTCGGGTTAGACTAGGCGGGTTTTCACTTTGCCGACGCCTGCAATTTCACCCTCCAGCAGGTCCCCGCGCACGACCGCGGCGACACCTTCCGGCGTCCCGGTCAAAATCAGGTCCCCGGGCGCCAGCGCCACCAGCTTCGACAGCGTGGCGATGATGTCGGGCACGGGCCAGATCTGGTCCGCCAGATCGCCCACCTGCCGGCTGGCGCCGTTCACGTCGAGCGCGATCCGTCCCGCGGCCGGGTGGCCGATCTCGCTCGCCGGCGCAATTTCGCCGACCGGCGCCGAAGCGTCGAAGCCCTTGCTCATATCCCACGGGCGACGCATCGCCTTAGCCTCATCCTGCATGTCCCGGCGGGTCAGATCGAGCCCGGCGGCGTAACCATACACATGCGCCAGCGCGTCCTTGACGGCGATATCCTTGCCGCCTTTGCCAATGGCCACAACCAGCTCCATTTCATGGTGCAGATTGTTCGTCGCCGTCGGATACGGGGTGGCGGCGCCGTTCGTCACCAGCGCATCGGCCGGTTTGGTGAAGAAGAAGGGCGGCTCACGGTTCGGATCGTTGCCCATTTCCCGCGCATGCGCCGCGTAATTCCGGCCCACGCAGAACACCCGCCGAACCGGGAAAAGCTTGCCGCCCACAACCGGAACCGCCACAACCGCTGGCGGCGTGATCACATAATCGCTCATCCGAACGTCCTTCTCAAAATCTGGCGCGGGCATCGTGCCGCGCCAGCCGGCTTAGCAGATAGTCGATTTCCTGTCGTGCGACGGCGCTCAAACCTGCGCCCGGCTTACGCTGGGCCTCATGAGCAATCGCGCCGCGCTTCTGCAGCACGTACTTGCGCACAGCCAGACCAACCCCTTGTTGCTGCTCATAACGGATCAGCGGCAGATGCGCGTCGAACAGGTCATGCGCCGCGTCGCGCTGACCCTCTTTGGCAAAATTGACGACATCGACCAGCATATCCGGAAAGGCATAGCCGGTCATCGCGCCATCGGCGCCACGATCCATCTCGAAATCCAGAAACAGCCCGCCATTTCCCGTGAGAATCGAAAGCGGGCGGAGCGAGCCTTCCTTCTGAAAGGCCCGCAGCGCGGAAATCTTTTCCAATCCGGGCCAATCCTCGTGCTTGAGCATCACACAGGATGGGTTGTCCATCACGATCTGCCGGATCACTTTCGGTGTCATCACCACGGTCAGGGTCAAAGGATAATCCTGGATGACCACCGGCGTGTCCGTGCCGACCGCCTCGATCGCCTGGGCGTAATAGCTGAGAATCTGCTCATCGGTCCGCAGCGACGGCACCGGGGCGATCATCACGCCCGCTGCCCCGTCATCCATCACGCCGCGCGCCAGGGCGCGCATGGCGGCGAAACCCGGGGCGGACACGCCGACAATCACCGGCACCTTTGCCCGGCGAATCACCTGCCGGGCAATGGCCCGTGACTCCGCCGCCTCGAGCTTCGGCGCCTCCCCCATGATGCCAAGGATCGTCAGGCCGGTGACCCCGCTGCCATGGTAAAAATCGACCATACGGTCAATGGAGTTTTCATCAACCGCACCCTCTGGCGTGAAGGGCGTGGGCGCGATGGCGTAAACGCCGCTGGCGGTATGGTCGAGATGCATCACCTTTGTTCCATTTTCTTATGTGGGTTCTTATGCGTGTGCCGGAACCGGCGTTTCCGCCACCGGCGTGAGCGGCCCCTTGCCTTCGAACCAGGAAATCACGTTATCGATGACCAGCTGCGCCATCAGCCCACGGGTGTGGTGCGTGGCGGTGCCGATATGCGGCAGCAGCACGACATTCTCCATCTGTTTCAGCGCCTCGGGCACATGCGGCTCGCGCGCGAACACATCGAGGCCGGCGGCGAAAATCTTGCCCGTTTGCAGCGCCTCGATCAGCGCCTCCTCATCCACCACCGAGCCGCGCGCAACATTGATGAGAATGCCGTTCGGGCCGAGGGCCTCGAGAATCTCCGCATTGACGATGTTTTTCGTCTCCGCCCCACCCGGCAGCACCACGATCAGCACATCCACCGCCGCCGCCAGGCTTTTCAGCGAGCTGTGGCACGGATAGGGCAAATCCGCGGGCGGACGGCGCATGAACACCGAGATTGGCACGTCGAAACCATCGAGCCGCTTGGCGATCACCTTGCCGATGCGGCCCATGCCGGCAATGCCGACTTTGCGCCCGCGCAGCGACGCACCGAGGGGGAAGATCTGCTGCTCCCATTGCCCGCTGCGCACAAAACGGTCGGCCTGCGGAAAGCGGCGGATGGTCGCGAGCATCAGCCCGACGGTGAAATCCGCCATCTCATCATTCAGCACGTTCGGTGTGTTGGTGACGACGATGCCACGTTTGGCCGCAGCCACGACATCAATGGAATCGTAACCGACCCCGAAATTGCTGATGATTTGCAGATTCGGCAACCGCGCCATCAACGCGTCCGTGGTACGATTTTTGCCGCGTGTGACAAGGCCGACAATCTGATTTCCATGTTCGGCGAGAATGGTCTCCAGGTCCGAAGCTTCGTCGCGGTACACATCGTAGCGCGCGTCCAGCGCCTCATCGATGCGCTGACCCATCGCGCCCATGCTGAGGATTTTAATGCGATTGCTCATGAAATATGCTGGCTCCCATTACGCGTGATTTGACGCTTGCATGATAACTCAGGGTTCGGATGTCTCGCCACCGTCGCGGAGCAGGAAATCGAAATCGCAACCCTGGTCTGCCTGCAACACGCTCTGCTCATAGAGCTTGGCATAGCCGCGCTTGGCCATCTCACGATGCGGCGGCTGCGTCTCCCAGGCCTGCAGGCGGCGCTGCAGCTCGGCGTCATCGATCAGCAATTCCAGCCGCCGCGCCGGCACGTCCAAACGGATTTGATCGCCGGTCTGCACCACGGCCAGCGGACCGCCCACGGCCGCCTCCGGGGTGATATGCAGCACGATCGTGCCGAACGCCGTGCCGCTCATCCGCGCATCGGAAATGCGCACCATGTCCTTCACCCCCTGCCGCGCCAGCTTCAGGGGAATCGGCAGATAGCCGGCTTCCGGCATGCCCGGCCCGCCTTTCGGCCCGGCATTGCGCAGCACCAGAATGTCGTCTTCCTTCACATCAAGATCCAAAAGATCGATGCGCCGGGTCAGATCCTCGACCGAGTCGAACACCACGGCCCGCCCGGTATGGGTGAGCAGCGCCGGCGATGCGGCCGAGTGTTTGATGACCGCGCCACCGGGTGCCAGATTGCCGCGCAAAATCGCCATCGCCCCTTCCTGCTTGAGCGGCGCGGCGAAACTGTAAATCACGTTCTGGTTCGGCACCGTCTCCGCCGCCTCGATGGCATCGCCGAGCGTGCCACCCGAGACGCTCGGTGCGTTCAAATCCAGGTAGGGCTTCAGCTCACGCATCAAAGCGGGGAGGCCACCGGCATGATGGAAATGCTCCATGTAATGTTGGCCGGAGGGTTTCAGATTCAGCAGAACCGGAATTTCGCGCCCAAGCTTGTCGAATGCCTCCATATCCACCTTCACGCCGGCGCGTCCGGCCATGGCGGTGAGATGAATCAGCCCATTCGTGGAGCCGCCGATCGCCTGCAGCACGACCATCGCGTTGCGCACGGAAGCGTCAGTGATCAGTTCCGCCGGCGTCGGCTGGCCGGCCACCGCCATCTCCGCCGCGCGTTTGCCGCTCATTTCCGCGATCCGGCGGCGGTCCGCATGGGTGGCGGGGGCGGCCGCGCTGTTCGGCAGCGCCATGCCTAAGGCCTCCACCACGCAGGCCATAGTGCTGGCCGTGCCCATCACCATACAGGTGCCGACCGAGGGGGCCAGGCGGCCGCTGATGGTTTTGATCTCCGCCGCGTCGATATTGCCCGCGCGATGCTGCCCCCAGAGCCGGCGGCAATCGGTACAGGCGCCCAGAACCTCGCCCTTATGGTGGCCCACGACCATCGGCCCGGTCTGCACCACAATGGTCGGCAGATCCATGCTCGCCGCCGCCATCACCTGCGCCGGCAGCGTCTTGTCGCAGCCGCCGATTACCACCACCGCATCCATCGGCTGCGCGCGCATCATTTCCTCAGTGTCCATCGCCATCAGATTGCGCAGGAACATCGAGGTAGGATGGGCAAAGCTCTCGCCGATCGAGATGGTGGGAAACACCATCGGCAAGCCGCCCGCCAGCATCACGCCGCGCTTCACGCTCTCGATCAGGTCGGGCACATTGCCGTGGCAGGGATTGTAATCGCTGAAGGTGTCCGTGATGCCGACAATCGGCCGCTCCAGCGCGTCATCGGAAAATCCCATCGCCTTGATGAAGGCCGTGCGTAAAAACAGCGAAAAACCGGCGTCACCGTAGCTGGTAAGCCCTTTACGTAAGCCTTTGGTCATCAAACGTTCCCCTGGACAGCGCTCCGGCGCGTCGGCCGGGCGGGTTTGTGCGAACATATAAGCCCAGTCTGCAAAAAAAACATAGCTTCCGGTATGTTTAGAACCTATATTTTCTTTGCATATGGACACTGAATTTCTCGATAGCTTCGTCATGGTCGTGGAGCATGGCTCGGTCGCTGAAGCTGCGCGGCATCTGAATCTCACACCGGCCGCGGTCACGCAGCGCATCCGCGCCCTGGAAAAAGAAATTGGCACGGCGTTAGTATCGCGCTCGGGCCGTACCATGCGCCCGACCGAAGCCGGCGCCGCCGTGTTGCCTCAGGCGCAGCTTCTGGTGCGCGGCGTGCGTGACCTGCGCACCCTGGCGAATGAGCAGAATTTCGGCGGCGAACTCAACCTTGGCGCGATTTCCAGCGCGCTCACCGGCATCCTGCCCCCGCTGCTCGCGCATCTGGCGAAAAAACATCCGCTCATGACGCTCTATATTCATCCCGGCACCTCCACGGAGCTTTACCGCAAGGTGACGGATGGCGAGCTGGACGCGGCGGTCATCGTCGAACCGCAATTCGCCTTGCCGAAAAGCTGCGCCTGGGCCACCTGGCGGGAAGAGCCGCTGGTCCTGCTGGTGCATCGCGGCATCACGGAACGCGATGTGCACAAGATCCTCAGCACCGAGCCGTTCATCCGCTACGATCGCAAACAATGGGGCGGCCGCCTCGCGGAAACCTACCTGCAGCAGGCCGGCCTGCGTCCCCAAGACCATTACGAGCTGGACTCGCTCGATGCCATCGCCGTGCTGGTGGACCGCGAGCTTGGCGTGGCGCTGGTGCCCGACTGGGCGCCGCCCTGGCCGGCTGGCCTGAACCTCACCAAGCTGCCCGTGCCAATCCCGTTCCAGAAGCGCCGGATCGGCCTGCTCTGGCGCCGCGCCTCGGCCCGGCTGCGCCTCGTGCAGGCGCTGATGGCTGAGTCGGAGCAGAAAGAAGCCGCTTTTTGAAAAAAGCGGCGCAAAAACTTCTTTGACTTTGGGCCCGAGGCGCTGAAATGGCATGGGCCCAGTTTAAAAAAGTTTTTTGCTTCTTTTTTTCAAAAAAGAAGCCCTTCCTT
>DATJHR010000164.1:0-8240 GCA_035493735.1 Acidocella sp. | reverse complement strand
CTCTATGGGCCGCTGCTCACGATCGATGGCCGGCACGGTCGGACCCCAACGTGACGCCGCGGGCGCAAAATTACGTCATGCCGGCGGAATGGGCGCCGCATGAAGGGTGCTGGATGATCTGGCCGGAGCGCCCGGATAATTGGCGGCTCGGTGCCAAGCCGGCGCAGGAAGCCTTTGCCGCCGTCGCCGGCGCCATCGCGCGCTTCGAGCCGGTCACCATGCTCGTCAGCGCCCGGCAGTTCGGCACTGCCCGCGCCATGCTCCCCGATGCCGTGCGCGTGGTCGAGGCCAGCAGCAACGATGCCTGGGCGCGCGATACCGGCGCCACCTTCCTGCTGGGGCCGGCGGGGGAACTCGCCGGGGTGGACTGGGTTTTCAACGCCTGGGGCGGGCTTGGCGGCGGGTTGTATTTCCCGTGGGAGCTGGACGACCAGATTGCCGCGAAAATGCTGGAAATCGAACGGGCGAAGCGATTCCGCGCGCCGAAAGTGCTCGAAGGCGGCGCTTTGCATGTGGACGGCGAAGGCACCGTGCTGGTCACGGAAGCCTGCCTACTCGATCAGAACCGCAATCCCGGCGCCACGCGCGACGGCATGGAAGACTTGCTCCGCGACTATCTGGGGGTGCGCAAAATCATCTGGCTCGGCGCGGGCGTGCCGCATGACGAGACCGGCGGCCATGTCGACAACCTCGCCTGCTTCGTGCGCCCCGGCACCGTGCTGCTCAGCTGGTGCGACGATCCAACCGACCCGCATTACCAGGTCTCCCACGACGCTGAGGCAGGATTGCTGGCGGCCGAAGACGCGCAAGGCCGCCGCCTCGCCGTCGAGCACATCCCCATGCCCACGCCGATGTACCTCGCTGAAGCCGAAGCCGCCGGGATCGAGCGCAGCCCCACCGGTATGAACCGGGCGGCGGGCGAACGCCTCGCCGCCTCCTACGTGAACTTTTACATCGCCAACGGCGCCATCATCGCCCCCTGCTTCGGCGTGCCAACCGACGCCGCGGCGCAGGCGGTGCTGCAAAGATTGTTCCCCGACCGGCAGATCGTCATGATCCCGGGCCGCGAAATTCTGCTCGGCGGGGGGAATATCCATTGCATCACGCAGCAGCAGCCGAAGCGTTAAAAGGCCAGGGCGCGGTCCTGGACCCGCTGGGCCGAAAGGACCCAGACCCCGGAAATTTTGGGTATCGCATAAGCGCCACCCGAGGGAAGCTGACGGCCGCCAAGCCAATCGCTACTCTATCTAAGTGCCGGTTTCCTATGAAGAAGTTGAATATCGTTACCAATTATAAACAATTTTAGATTGGCATCCTGCCCTTTCAGTATGATATTTCCGTTCGGCCTGTCGTTTATTGCGTCTATTGTCTCTTTTTGGAGGCTTTTTTATGTTTTTAACAAAAAATTGGTCCGCTGAACGGCCTGATCCAGCTCAAAGCGGCCAGGCCCGTGACATGCCGGGCAGAGTGATCGGTCAAGTTACGGTGCTCTTGGTTGCGTGGTGCGTTACCTACAACAAAGCGTACATCACGGGAGATGATTTCAGCACTTTTGACGGCGCCCGCTGGCTACCGATGTTCCTGCCCAGGCTCCACCCTGAGTGGATACCGAACCGGGTGGTGGATATGTACGGGCGCAATCTGCTGGTTCATGTGTTTGATGTATTTTATTTCTCCGCCAAATTGCTTTTTGGGGCACATTTCTTTTTTGCCTACAAGATGTTTAACGCGACACTTTCCGCGATTTTTCTCTGTTTTGTTTACCGATACTTTGTCGATCTGATCCTTGTACAGGAGCCCTCGTTAGGGGGGCAGCAGAAGCGTGATGGAGGGATTCTGCCGAGCCTCTTTATCGCATTTATAACATTATCAATGCTGCCGTGGACCACCGAAGTGATTATGGTGTGTTACCAAGTTCCGGCATTTCTCAGTTTTGTGGTCCTTGCGGAGCTGTTTAAATTAATGCCGCGGTTTTCGGTGCAAGGGCAAGCCGGCGTTCCAATCCCTTGGCTCGTGACGCTCGGCTTCGTCGTCGCGTTTTCACTGGAAGCCTACAGCGCGATCATACTCGCGGCGATCATGTTTGCCTGGGTGTTGAATTACCCTTGGCGTTCGAGCAGGGTTTGGCGTAGCCAGGCCTTCGTTGTGTCCGGTTTCCTGGCGGCCTTTTGTGTCGCCGCGTTAGTTGTGACCGTCCGCTATTCGCAACGACCAGAAGCCCTCGAAAAATCATCGCCGATCAAACAAGTTGCGGAATTTTTTGTCGCGAACAAATTGTTGTCGTACGATGCCAAGCTGTATTGTGGTGTCTTGCTTGCGGGGGGTCTTGGGGCGCTATTTATTGCCGTTTTTCTGCCTTTTTATCGGCGCCTTGCGCAAGGTGGCACAACGGTGGTGGGCTGGATTGCGCCGGTTTTGCAGCGGAATTTTTCTCTCATACGCTGGATGGTTTTTTTGTTAATCGTTCTGTTCCCAACCATGATCGTGGTGAGCCTGATATCGCTGGAAACCGACTATAACTATTTCAGCCTCAATACATACCCCTGGGGAGGTCTTTTGTTAATCGCAGCGTTTTTCGCGGTGCCTGCAATTGTTCTGCCGACCATATGTTTTTTGGAAGGGAATTTTCTATCCGATACGGCTAGGATTTTTTTGATGATGCTGTTTATTTCTGGTGCGGCAATCCATGCAATGAGAGCGTCATCTCAATACTACGATAACTCCATAAAAATTCTGAATGCTTACCGTGCAGCGGGAAGGGATTTTAATTCGACGACAGTGATTGATACCGGCCTGTCACTCAACTCCCTTCCTCTGGAAGCCAGACCTTTGCCAACCGCACGGGGGCCGTCCGATTTCATTTTAGCGTACCAGAAATTTTTTAAGAAATATTACAACGTCAATACAAAGGTTCTGTTTAAGTGATAACGGCGCGTGTGGCGGAGCCGAATGTGGGCGCGCCCCCCTGCCGCGGGAGGGCGGGCTGGTCAGGGGTCTCGCGGCCCCTGCGGGGTCAAGGGGCAGTATCGTCGATGGTTTACCGTTGGCCGCACTAACCTTACCCCGGAGACATCCGGGGCTTTTTTGTTCGTGTCATCAGGGCTCGTTGCTACTGGCAGCAGATCGCCACGGCCGCCAGGAATCACCTATAGCGTCTCATCCCCCGCCATTACCGCCCCGGGGAATGGAGTTAAGATCGGCATTCGCATTGATCGTTCCATTGATGTTGGCGCAGCCTGGCCCAACCATCCGGGCCTGGATCGAACCATACGAGTCAACACGGCCGGTGACCGTGCCGGACGGTCCCGCGCCCATGCTGGTCGGCGTCACATTCAGCGTGAAGTTGCCGTTTGCCTTGCGTTGGCCCGTTACGGAACTCATCCCGCTCAGGTCCGAATAATACGCCACACCGCGGACATTGCCGCCCTCGTCACGGGCGAGGCGCCAGATGATGTACGGGCATCCCGGGACCGATGATGGGGTCGATGCAGTGAAGCCCGGCATGGTCGTCGTCTTGGCCGACCCGGGGCTAATCCCGATCGCGGCGACCGCGAATGCGCTAAACGCGATCAACTGCAACGTCTTGACTGAAGACATCCGAACCTCCTGGGGTGTGTGGTTAATTCGTTACAGTCCCGAAGCGCGACAGAACGAGATGAAGTTCTCTGCGCGGATCAGGTGCGTACGTACCTCCCTCCGTTCGAACGCACGGGGCGGATTTGCTTTCTCACCGGCCGTGAGTGGATCGTTATGGCTCGGCGCCCGTGGCCCAAGCAACTTAGCGTATGCACGATATAACAATGGTTTTTATTACCATTTGGCATCGTTCGAATCAACAAAAGTCGGCGGATTGATGCCACGATCGGGGCTGGTTCTGCTCTAAGTTGCGACGGTCGCCTGTACGGGTCTTTCGGCCCCAGCGGGGGGGCGGAGCCCTGGCCTTGCCTAAAGCGCCTTACGAAACGTCAAATTAATCCGCGCCCGCCCAGTTAGCGGATGCTCACCATCCTTCAGAGGCAAGATCCCGTGAAAATACAGCCGTGCCGGGCCGCCCCAGACCAGCACGTCGCCGCTTTCCAGGATGATGCGGCTGGCTTTGTCGGTGCGCGCGGGGCCGCCCCAGAGGAAAATGGCGGACAGGCCGGGCGAGACCGAGACGATGGGGGCGGTAAAATCCTGTTCGTTGCGGTCCTGGTGCAGGCTCATCCGTGCGCCGGGGGCGTAGCGGTTGATCAGGCAGGCGTCGGGCGTGAAGTTTTTGAAGCGGCCTTGCGCCGCCGCCTCTTGGGCGAGATGGACGAAAATCTCCGGCATCGCCGGCCAGGCTCGGCCGGTTTCCGGGTCGGTCGCGGTGTAGCGGTAACCGGTCAGGTCGGTGACCCAGCCGGCGGCGCCGCAATTGGTCATGCCGACCGACATCGGCTTGCCCCAGGGGGTCACCATCTGCCGGAACGGCGCCGAACCGGCGATGTTTTGCACGGCGGCCCATAGTTCGGGGGTGGTGCCGGCGGCGAAGCCGGGCAGGCGCGTCAGCCCCGCGAATTGTTCCGGGAAGAGGTCCGGTGTCAAATCACCACGTCGCCGGTGATGCAGGTCACGCAATCCCCGCCCACCCAGATGTCCGCGCCCTCCTGTTCGAGATAGATTCGCCCGGCGCGGCCGATCGCCGTGCCTTGCGCGGCGGTGTAGCGAGCCGGGGCGCGGCCGGTGCCGATCAGCCACCTGGCCAGCCCGGCATTCAGGCTGCCGGTCACCGGGTCTTCGCCGACACCTAGATGGGGCGCGAAGCCGCGCACCTCGAAATCGGCTTCGCCCTGCGCGGGCGCCACCGCGCCGACTTTCAGATCGCCCATGGCGGCGAAATCAGGCTGCAGCGCCAGGACTTCCTCGCGGCTTGCGAACAGAGCGGCGATCCAGCCGGGGTTTTTTGCCAGGCGCTGGGTGGCGAGAATGGCGGCGGGGTCAACGCGCAGGCTGGCGGCGACCTGCGCGCGGGTGGCCTCGTCGATCTCTTCCGGCGTGGCGGGCGGTGCGGCGAACGCCAGGCGGCCGTTTTTATGGCGGACGCGGATCAGCCCGATCTCGCATTCCTGCACGATGTCCGTGCCTTTCGGCGTGCCGCCGGCGGCGAGCCAGGCATGGCAGGCGCCCAGGGTGGGGTGCCCGGCGAAAGGCAGTTCGTCGGCCGGCGTGAAAATCCGCACGCGGTAATCGGCGGTGCTGTCGGTCGGCTGGAGCAGAAACGCGGTTTCGCTGAGGTTGGTCCAGTTCGCGAAAGCTGCCATCTGCGCGTCGGTCAGCGCATCCGCGCCATGCACCACGGCGAGCGGGTTGCCCTTGTAGGGCACCGCGCTGAAAACATCGACCTGGGCGAAGGGGAATTTATGTTGCATGGGCGGTACTTTAGCGCAGCACGCCGCGCCGCCAAGGTAAGGAAGAGGCCGCTTTTTGAAAAAAGCGGCGCAAAAACTTTTTTGAACTGGGCCTGAGGCGTTCGAACAGCACGGGCCCAAACGAGCAAAGTTTTTTGCTACTTTTTGTTCACAAAAAGTAGGTCTTGCTTTCTTCCTTCCTTACGGGAGCATCAGCTCCGCCGCGCGCCCGCCTTCCTGCAGGTGTTTTTCCAGCACCTCGTCCACGGCGGCGAAGGAGTCGAGCCGGTACCACACGCCCTCGGGATAGAACACGGCGCAGGGGCCCAGCTCGCAGCGGTCCAGGCACCCGGCCTGGTTCACCCGCACGTTCTTGATACCCAGCTCCTTCACTCGCGCCTTCATATAGTCGCGGATCTTCTCGGACCCTTTGGAGGCGCAACAGCCACGCTCATGCCCGTCCGGGCGGCGGTTGCCGCATACGAAGATGTGGGTGGAAAAATGCAATGCGGGGTCCGTCTGTCGTCTTTCGCCCAAAGCTGTTACTCCCAGAAATCGCCCCTATCTAAGGGCGATCATCACCAGCGGGAAGCCAGAGATGCCAAACATGTTAAGCGAGGCGTCCTCGCCCTATTTGCAGCAGCACAAGGACAATCCGGTGCATTGGCAGGTCTGGGGCGCTGAGGCGCTGGCCGAGGCCAAGGCGCGCAATGTGCCGATTTTGCTCTCCATCGGCTATGCCGCCTGCCACTGGTGTCATGTGATGGCGCATGAGAGCTTCGAGGACAGCCAGGTCGCGGCGCTGATGAACGCGCATTACGTGAATATCAAGGTCGACCGCGAGGAGCGGCCGGACATCGACCAGATTTATATGACCGCCCTGCATGCGATGGGCGAGCAGGGCGGCTGGCCGCTGACCATGTTCCTGACCCCGGACGGCGCGCCCTTCTGGGGTGGCACCTATTTTCCGCCCAAGCCCCGCTTCGGCCGGCCCAGCTTTACCCAGGTGCTGCAGGCGCTGGCCAAGGCGTGGGAGACCGACCGCGCGCGGATTGACGAGACGGTCGTCGCGATGACGAAGGCTTTGGCCGCAAGTGCGGCGGCCCGGCCCGGAGACGCGCCGGGGCCGCACGTGCTGGACGAGATCCGCGCGCGGCTGTTGCACGGCGTGGACTGGACGCGCGGTGGGCTCGGCGGGGCACCAAAATTCCCCAACGCGCCGACCTTCCGCTTCCTGTGGCAGGAAGCGTTCCGCACCGGCGACATAAAGGCGGCCGACGCGGCGGATCTGCTGCTCAACGCGATGAGCCAGGGCGGCATCTATGACCATCTCGGCGGCGGCTATGCCCGCTATGCCACCGATGCGAACTGGCTGATCCCGCATTTCGAGAAGATGCTTTACGACAACGCGCTGATCCTCGACCTGCTGGCCCTGGTCCATGCGCGGACCGGAAACCCGCTTTACGCCGCGCGGGCGCGGGAGACGGTGGGCTGGCTGCTCCGTGACATGCGGGAGGAAGGCGCCTTCGCCGCTTCCGAGGATGCCGACAGCGAAGGCGTTGAAGGCAAGTTCTATGTCTGGGAAACCAGCGAAATCGCCGAAATTCTGGGGGCTGAAGAAGCTGAGTTTTTCGGCCGCCATTATGATCTGCCGGAGCACGGCAATTGGGAAGAGCGCATCATCCTGGAGCGCAAGACCACCTTCTCCGATCCCGCCACCGAGGCGCGCCTGGAGGCGGCGCGGGTGCGCCTTTTGCAGCGGCGCAGCACGCGCATCCGCCCCGCGCGCGACGACAAGATCCTCACCGACTGGAACGCGCTGACCATTGCCGCCCTGGCGCGGGCTGCCGCGGTCTTCGGGGAGCCCTCCTGGCTCGAATTGGCGGCCCAAAATTTCGATTTTCTGCGGGCCAGGCTGGGTCAGGCCGATGGCCGTATCGCCCATGCCTACCGCGCCGGAAAAATCTCCGCGGCGGGGCTTCTGGACGATCAGGCAACGATGATCCGTGCCGCCCTGGCGCTCTACCAGCATAGCGGCGATGGCGCCCGCCTTGAGCAGGCGCTGCAGATCTTGAGCGGCGCCGAAGCGCATTTTGCCGACGGCTCCGGCGCGTTCTTCATGGTGGCGGACGATGCGGCGGACGTCCCGGGCCCGAAAGCGCGGAACGTCACGGATGGGCCCACCCCGTCCGGCATCGGGCTGATGGCGGAAAATTATGCGCTTCTGTTCCACCTCACCGGCGATGCATCCTACCGGGCCAAGGCGGAGGCGCTGCTGGCCGCGTTCGGCGGTCGGGTGGAGATGCTGGCGGCCTCGCCGGTCCTGCTGGCGGCGGCGGACATGCTGGAAAACGCCGCCTGCGTGGTGGTGACCGGCGGCGATCAGGCGCTGGCCCGCGCCGCGCTCGCCGCACCAGACCCGGCGGTGGTGGTGCTGCAGATCTCCGGCGGGACGCTGCCACCCTTCCACCCGGCGGCGGAAAAAGCCACGGACCGGGCGGCGGCCTATGTCTGCCGAGGCGGCGTGTGCGCCCTGCCGGTGACCACAACGGAAGCGCTGCGGGCCTTGTTGCGCCCAATAGGGAAGTGAAGGAAGCGCTACTTTTTGTGAACAAAAAGTAGCAAAAAAACTTTGTTGGTTTTGGGCCATGCTGGTGTCACGGCCGCCGGCCCAGTTTAAAGAAAGTTTTTGCGCCGCTTTTTTCAAAAAGCGGCCTCTTTCTTCGCTGTCGGTCATACCATTAGTAGTCATTAGGCTTGTTGTTTCTTTGGGATTTTTGGCCGCCGCGCTCGCTCAAAGCGAGCACTCTCTTCTGCCATAAGCTGTCCATCTGCACCAATTTCAAACCGTAAGATGTCATTCTCTGC
>DATJHR010000163.1:0-3495 GCA_035493735.1 Acidocella sp. | reverse complement strand
TGCTGCCTGACGGCGCGGGCGGCCAGGCTTTTCTGGTATTCCGCAATTTTGATGTGATCCGGCGCTATAACGCTTCGGACTATTACGCGCTGGCGGTGGGCGCGCTTGGCCGTATGGCGCTTGACGCATGATGAACCGAGCAATCCTCGGCCTGTTCATGGGCTTGGCCGGCTGCATGAACCGCCCCAGCGAGCCGCCGCCAGGGCCGGTGACCTACACCATTGGCAACCCGTATCAGACCGACGGCGAGTGGCAATACCCACAGGATTTTACAAGCTACGATGTGACGGGCCTGTCCACCGTGATCGGCGACAACGCGCCCGCCTACACGACCGACAACGAGGCCTACGACCCGAATGCACTGGCTGCCGCCAGCCCGGTCCTGCAGTTGCCCGCGATCGTCACCGTGACGAATCTGGTGAATGGGCGTTCGGTGCAGGTGCGGGTGAATGATCGCGGCCCGGACATTCCGGGCCGGGTTATCGCCGTCACACCGCGTGTCGCGCGGCTGCTGGATTATCCGGTGGGCGGTGTGGTCGAGGTTCGGGTGACGCTGGACGGCCAGGCGACGGCGGCTGTGGATGGCGCGCTCGGTGCCGGGCCGAAACTGACGGCGGCACCGGAGGCGGGCGTCACCGCGCAGAGCTTGGCGCCGCCCGGCGGCGGTGCGGCCGGCACGGTGCAGAATCTGAGCCCCGTGCCGACCGCCCAGACTCTCGGAGGGTCAGCGTCGCAACTTTCGGGGACCGTCACAACGGTCGCGCCGGCGCCGGGGCCGCTTTTTGTGCAGGTTCCAGGCTATGGCAGGATCGAAGACGCTTATCGTGAAGCCGAGCGGCTCTACGGCATGCCGACGCGGGTGGTGCCGGTGAATGGCGGCGCGCGCACGCTGTTCGCTGTGGACGTCGGGCCGTACCGTTCCGTGGCGGCGGCCGACGCCGCCTTGCAGGCCTTGCTGCAGCGCGGGGTGTCGGACCCGCAGATCGTGGTGCGATGAACCAGCGCGCCGGGCTGTTCATCACGCTCGAAGGCGGGGAAGGGGCAGGCAAGTCCACCGCAGCTCTGCGTCTGGCCGAAAGACTGCGGTCGGAAGGCCACACCGTGTTGGTGACACGTGAGCCGGGCGGCACGCCAGGGGCCGAGGCGGTGCGCGCGCTGCTGCTTGGCACCGCGGTCAAGCTCGACCCGTTGGCGCAGACCATGCTGCATTTCGCCGCCCGGGCGGATCTGGTGGAGACGGTGATCCGCCCGGCATTGGCGCGCGGCGACGTGGTGATCTGCGACCGTTTTTATGATTCGACCATGGCGTATCAGGCTTACGGACTGAACGTGGATGTCTCGGCAGTGGCCAGCCTGATCCGGCTGATCAACCTGACACCAGACCTCACCTTCATCATGGAAGTGTCTGAAGATACAGCAAACAAGCGGCGCGCGGCGCGTGGCGGCGCGTCTGACCGCTATGAGGAAATGGGGGCTGAGTTCATGGCGCGGGTGGCGCATGGATTCCGCGCCATCGCCACCTCCGAACCGGGGCGTTGCGCCCTGATCGATGCCGAGCTGCCGGTCGAGACGGTGGTGGCGGCGATGCGCCAGGTCATCCGCGACCGCACCGGGCGCTAGAGCATGATTGCTTTGCCTCAATCATGCTCTAGCCTTTTTTTTACGAGCGATTGCATGGCTCAATCGAACCGCTCCGCGATTCGATTTCAAGCCCTATCGCTCTAATGCCCGAACCGCGCGCCAACCCGCATTTTCGCGGCCACGAGGCGGCGGTGGCCGCCTTGTATCATGCCGCGATGTCCGGCCGGCTGCATCATGGCTGGCTGATCTCGGGGCAACCCGGCATCGGCAAGGCGACGCTGGCTTTCCGCTTCGCGCGCTGGCTGCTGGCCGGCGCCACCACCGCGGATCTTTCCCTGGCGGAAACCGCGCCGGTGTTCCGGCGCGTGGCGGCGGGGACGCATCCGGACCTGTTCACGGTGGAGAAACGCGTCAACGCCAAGACGGAAAGATTGCAATCGGAAATCGTCATCGCCACGGTGCAAGAGGCGAGCGCCTTCATGCGCCTGACCCCGGCCGAGGGCGGCTGGCGCGTGGTGGTGATCGACGGCGCTGAGGACATGAACCCGAACGCCGCCAACGCGCTGCTGAAAGTGCTGGAGGAGCCGCCGGCCCGCGCGATTCTGCTGCTGGTTTCCTCGGCGCCGGGGCGCTTGCTGCCCACCATCCGCAGCCGTTGCCGGGCTTTGCCGCTCGCCCATCTGCCGGTGTCAGAGGTCGAAGCCTTGCTCGCCGATTACGCGCCGGACCGTGACGCGCAGGAACGCGCCCGGCTGGCGCGGCTGGCGGAAGGGAGCATCGGCACGGCGCTGAGCCTGGCGGCGGAGGACGGCATCGCCATTGCCGGGCTGGTGGATGAGGTGCTGAAAGGTCCGGTATCGCCGGCGCGGGCGCAAGCCATCGCCGACCTCGTGACGCGGGCCGTGGAGGGCGTGGACAAGTTCGCCACCTTCATGACGCTGCTGCGTGCCGGGCTGGCGGCCAACACCCGCGCCGCGGCCAGGGCTGGTGAGCCCGCTGCACAGCTTGCCGGTCACGTCGCGCTCTGGCAGGAATTCGCCAAGCTCGAAAGCGAGGTGATTGGCCTCAATCTCGACAAACGCGCCGCGGTGATCGTGGCCCTCAGCCAGTTGCACAGGACATGAGCCGGAATCAATTTTATCTCACGACGCCGATTTATTACGTGAACGGTGCGCCGCATCTCGGCCATGCTTACACCTCCACGGCCGCCGATGTGCTGGCGCGGTTCAAACGGCTGGACGGGTTTGACGTGTTCTTCCTCACCGGCACCGACGAGCACGGCCAGAAGGTCGAGGCGGCCGCGCGCAATGCCGGAACCGACCCGCAGAATTTCGTCGATCAGGTCGCCGCCGATTTCGCCGACATGGCGCGCTGCATGAACATCTCCCACGACGATTTCGTCCGCACGACCCAGCCGCGCCACAAAGCGGCGGCGCAGGCGCTGTGGCGCAAGCTCGACGAAGCCGGGATGATCTATCTCGGCGCCTATGAGGGCTATTATGCGGTTCGCGACGAGGCGTTTTATGATGAGTCCGAGCTGACCAAGCGGCCGGACGGCACCCTGGTGGCGACCGCTTCGGGCGCCCCGGTGCAGAAGGTTAGCGAGCCATCATATTTCTTCAAACTCAGCGCCTTCCAGGATAAACTTCTGGAATTTTATGAAGCGCATCCAGACTTCATCGCCCCCACTGCCAAGCGCAATGAGATCCTCAGTTTCGTGCGCGGCGGGCTGAACGATCTCTCGATCAGCCGCACCAAGTTCAGCTGGGGCATTCCGGTGCCGGGGGACGAGCAGCATGTGATGTATGTGTGGCTGGACGCGCTGGTGAATTATCTCACCGCCACCGGCTACCCGGATGAAGCCGCGCCGCGTGCGGCCTTCTGGCCGGCCGACCTGCATCTGGTGGGCAAGGA
>DATJHR010000162.1:0-23327 GCA_035493735.1 Acidocella sp. | reverse complement strand
ATGGGCGTCGAACCCTACGAGTCGAACGCGATCCTGCTGCCGATCTACAACAAAATCGGCAAGCAGATCAGCGCTGAGGTCGGCTGCCCGGTGAAGATCTACATCGCGACCTCCTATAATGCGGAGATCGAGGCGATGCGCGCGGGCAAGCTGGAAATGGGCCAGTTCGGTCCGCTTGGTTACGTGCTGGCCCACCAGGTCGCCGATGCGCAGGCGGTCGCCACTGTGGCTGACGCGCATGGCAACCCGTCCACCTACACCGCCTCCATCGCCACCTGGCCGGGCTCGGGCATCACCACGCTGGCGCAGGTCAAGGGCCACACCTTTGCCTATTCCGACCCCGCCTCCACCTCGGGCCACCTGTTCCCGGCCTACGCGCTGCAAATGGCCGGCATCGACCCGAACAAGGGCGTCATCCCGCTCTATTCCGGCTCGCACACCGCCAGCTACGAAACGCTGCTCAACCACAAGGTTGAGGCCGGCGAAATGAACAGCCAGGTGATCCAGGCGGCGACGCTGGCCGGCAACTACAACCCCAAGAACTTCGTGGTGCTGTGGCAGTCGAAGCCGATCCCGCTGGACCCGATGACGGTCTATGGGAAGCTGAACCCGGTTCTGAAGGCCAAGATCACCGCGGCTGTGCAGAATCTGAAGCTCACCAGCCTGACCCCGGCGGAACAGAAGGTTCTCGGCACGCCGTCCGGCGAGCTGGTGCCCACGACCGACGCGGCCTACGACCAGATCCGTTCGCTGGTGCACGTGCTGCACATCAACCTGTCGAAACTGAGCTAACCTAATGACGTCAATGCAGATCGAGGCGAAAAACCTCGGCATGCGTTACGCAACCGGAAGGCTGGCGCTGCAAAGCGCCAGCTTTACGGTCTCTGCGGGCGAATTTGCCGTAATTTTGGGCGCCAATGGTAGTGGCAAGTCCACCATGATGCGGATCATCGCCGGCATCACCAAACCCACCGATGGAGAGGTGCGGCTGGGTGGCCAGACCATCACCACCCTCTCCGGCCGCGACCTGGCCAAGGCCCGCATGGGACTCGGCATGGTGTTCCAACATGCCAATCTCGTGAAACGGCGCAGTGTGATTGCCAACGTGGTTTGCGGAACCCTTGGCCGCCATCGCAACCTGCTGACCTCCCTGGGCTTTCTGCCGAAAAGCGAATTCGGCCACGCCATGCAATGCCTTGAGCGGGTTGGCCTGACCAAATTCGCCCACCAGCGCGCCAGCACGCTTTCCGGCGGCCAGGCGCAACGCGCCTCCATTGCCCGGGCGCTGGCGCAGCGCCCCGGCGCGCTGCTGGCCGACGAGCCGATCGCCAGCCTGGACCCGGAAGCTTCCGAGGAAGTGATGCGCCTGCTGCGCCAGCTCGCGAAGGAAGAGGGCATGGCCGTGCTTGCCGTGCTGCACCAACCCGAACTCGCGCGCCGTTATGCCGATCGGCTGCTCGGGCTGCGCAAAGGCGTGATCTCCTTCGCGGATGCGCCGGCCCAAGTGTCGGACAGCCAGATCGACAGCCTCTATGAAGGATTCCACCCGGCATGAACTCTCAGAACACCAATGTCATGGCCTTGCCCGGCCAAGCACTGGCGCCGCGCTCACCTAAAAGCGGCCTGATCACGAAAGTCGCCATCGGCGTCGGTCTGCTGGCGGTGCTGATCCAGGCGCTGTACGTGGTGCAGGCGCAGCCGGGTGAGCTGATCACCGGCGTACATGGCATGGCGAACCTCATCTCCCGTTCGGTGCCGCCCAACGTCTCCAATCTGCAGCAGCAATTATGGCCGGCTCTGGAAACCGTCGATATCGGCATTTTCGGCACGTTCTTCGCGGTGATTCTGGCACTGCCGCTGGCCATTCTGGCCGCGCGCAACACCACGCCGGCGCGGCCAGCCTATGTCATCGCCCGCGGCGTGATCGCGATCTGCCGCTCGGTGCCGGATCTGGTCTGGGCGCTGCTGTTCGTCACCGCGGTCGGCCTCGGCCCGTTTGCCGGCGCGCTGGCGCTGACGATCCATTCGGTCGGCATGCTGGGCCGCCTGCTCGCGGAAGTGATCGAGGATATGGACATGGGCCCGATGGAGGCTTTGGCCTCGACCGGCGCCGGCCGCCTGCAGATCTTCAGCCATGCTGTGGTACCGACCGTGCTGCCCTCCATGCTCGGCATTTCGCTGTTCCGCCTGGATGAAAACATCCGCTCGTCGCTCGTGCTGGGCTTTGTCGGCGCCGGCGGTATCGGCTTCCAGCTGCTCACGGCGATGAACCTGTTCGACTATCCGACGGTTTCCACCTTGCTGGTGATGACCTTCATCATCGTCATGGGCGCGGAGCGCATGTCGGCCTGGCTACGCCGGCGCGTCGCCTAACCTTTCGCGTTAACTTTCAAGCGCCGGGATCGCAGCGCGGTCCCGGCGCCCTTTTTGAGCAAAAGCTGCTTTTTCGATCCCCACAGTCCCCTTAATGTGTTTTGGGCCCCTGCCTCCTGGCGCGTTAAACCAGAACATATCGTTAGGCGAATGAGGGCTTCCATGAGCGAAAAACTTGTCACCTGTCTGTGGTTTGACCATGGCGAGGCGCGGAAAGCAGCGGAGTTCTACGCGGCAACCTTCCCTGACAGTCATGTCGGACAAGCGCTTCAAGCGGCATCCGATTACCCTGGCGGTCAACAGGGTAGCGAACTGACCGTTGAGTTTACCGTACTGGGCCGAGCCTTTGTCGGTCTCAATGGCGGCCCTGAATTTACGCCGAATGAAGCGGTGAGCTTCCAGGTGATGACGGACGACCAGGCGGAAACCGACCGCTATTGGAACGCGATCATCGAGAATGGCGGGAGCGAAGGCCAGTGCAGCTGGTGCAAGGACCGTTGGGGCTTTTCCTGGCAAATTGTGCCGCGCGCCTTGATTGCCGCGCTGAAGGATCCGGATCGCGCCGCCGCCAAGCGGGCAATGAACGCCATGATGACCATGGGCCGGATCGACATTGCCAAGATCGAGGCCGCCCGAACGGGCCAAGCAGCCTGACGCCCTTTAGATCAAAAGCGGCCGCTTTTTGAAAAAAGCGGCGCAAAAACTTTTGCTAACCTGGGCCAGTGGCGTTGGAGCCAGCACGGTCCAGTTTAAAAAAGTTTTTTTGCTTCTTTTTGTTCACAAAAAGAAGCCTGCCCCTTCGCTTGCCCTTGCTAGCGCGGCGGCAAGTGCCGGAGCACCTCGCCGAGCCCGTCATGGATCATCGTGACGGAAACATAAAACACGATGGCCAGTCCGACCCAGGCCAGCCAGCGGAACCGGTTCAGCAGGCGCGCGACCAGGCTGGCGGCCACGCCCATCAAGGCGACCGACACCAGCAGGCCGGCCGCGAGGACCGCAGGATGCGCCCGCGCCGCCCCGGCCACGGCGAGCACATTATCCAGGCTCATCGACAGATCGGCGACAATGATGCGCACAACGGCCGTCCGGAGCCGGCCAGGCACCGCCTGCCCGGCCGGATGCGTCTCCGGCCGGCGCAGCTCCCGGGCGCTTTTCCAAACCACCCACAACAAAAGCAGACCCCCCGCCAGGGTCAGTCCGATCAGAGCCAGCAGTTGCAGCGCGATGAGGCCGAAGCCGATACGGATGACGGTAGCCCCGGCGATCCCGAACCATATGGCGCGCCGCCGCTGCGCGGGAGGAAGATTTTTGACGGCCAGGCCGATGACAACGGCATTGTCGCCGGCCAGGACCAGGTCGATGAGGAGTACCTGGGCCAGGATCGGCCCGAAGGCAAGCAATGCATCGAAATTCATGATCCCCGGACCTGACCGGCCGCCGGCGTCTTGTCAACGCCGGTCCAGAGGGTTAGGCGAACCTGTCTTTTTCCGAGGAATGCCGCCATGATCCCCCGCTATACCCGCCCCCAGGCCGCCGCCATCTGGTCGCCCGAGAACCGCTACCGGATCTGGTTTGAAATCGAGGCCCTCGCCTGCGAGGGCATGGCGTCGATCGGGGCCATGCCGGCCGAAGCGGCCACGGTGATTCGGAGCCGCGGCGGCGCGAAACTGGCGTCCATCGGCCCGGCCGATATCGAGCGGATTGACGAGATCGAACGGGAGACGCGACACGACGTGATCGCCTTCCTCACCTGGCTCGCCGAGGCGGTGGGGCCGGAAAGCCGGTTCGTGCATCAGGGGCTGACCTCCTCGGACGTTCTGGACACGTGCCTTGCCGTGCAGCTGACCCAGGCGGCGGATCTGCTGCTGGCCGACCTCGACGACGTGCTGGCCGCCCTGAAGAAGCGGGCCTTCGAACATAAGCATACGCTGACCATCGGCCGCAGCCACGGCATCCATGCCGAGCCGACCAGCTTTGGCCTGAAACTGGCCGGGCATTACGCGGAATTCCGCCGCAACCGGGTGCGGTTGGAGGCGGCGCGGCAGGAAATCGCCACCTGCGCCATTTCCGGCGCCGTCGGCACCTTTGCGCATGTCGACCCGGCTGTGGAAGCCTATGTCGCCGCCAAGCTGGGCTTGAGCGTTGAGCCGGTCTCCACCCAGGTCGTGCCGCGTGACCGGCACGCGGCTTTCTTCGCGACACTCGGAGTCATCGCCTCGGGCATTGAGCGGCTGGCCACCGAGGTGCGGCATTTGCAACGCTCCGAGGTGCGCGAGGCCGAGGAGTTCTTCCATGCCGGGCAAAAGGGCTCGTCGGCCATGCCGCACAAGCGCAACCCGGTGCTCTCGGAGAATCTCTGCGGCCTGGCGCGGCTTGTGCGTTCCGCCGTCATTCCCGCCATGGAAAATGTCGCCCTCTGGCATGAGCGCGATATCAGCCACTCCTCCGTCGAACGCGGCATCGGACCGGATGCGACCGTGACGCTGGATTTCGCCCTAAGCCGCCTGGCCGGAATGATCGACAAGCTGACGATCTACCCGGAACAGATGCAGGAAAACCTCGAGAGCCTCGGCGGCGTCGTGCATTCGGGCGAGGTCCTGCTGGCGCTGACCAAAGCCGGCATTCTCCGCGAGGACGCTTATAAAATCGTCCAGAGAAACGCCATGGCGACCTGGACGAAGCTGGGCAAGCCGGACGGCCGGGATTTCCGCACGAATCTGCTCGCCGACCCGGAGGTCGCGGGGCGCGTGTCCGAGACGGCGATCGATGCGGCGATGGACGCCAAGCTGCATCTGGCGCAGGTGGACGTGATTTTCGCCCGCGTCTTCAACGACTAAACGAGCCGGAGCCGCGCCGTCATGTGCTCGATCATATTGCGAACGGGTGCAGACGGGGTGCTGGTCGGCGCCAACCGCGACGAAATGGTCGCGCGAAACTGGGAGGGGCCGGCGGAATACTGGCCGGGGCTCATCGGCGGCCGCGACATTCTGGGCGGCGGGACATGGATGGCGCTCAACCGGCATGGCGTGATGGCGGCCGTCCTGAACCGGCATGGCAGCCTTGGGCCGGCGCCGGGCAAGCGCAGCCGCGGCGAATTGCCGCTCCTGGCGCTGGGTGAAACCAGCGCCCAAGCGGCGGCGGAACGGGTGAGCCGGCTCGATGCCGGCGCTTATCGCAGCTTCAATCTTGTGCTCGCGGACCTGGATGGCGCGTTTCTGCTCCGCGGGTTGGAACGCGGCGCGCCATTGTCCCAAAAACTGGCTCCCGGGACCGTCATGCTCACCTCGGGCGAGCCTAACGATACGTCCCTGCCGCGAATCGCCCGGCATCTGCCCAAATTCACCGCGGCGGATTTTGCCCAATGGGGCGATTTACTGGCTGACCGTTCGCCGCCCTGGGAAAGTTCCCTCAACATTCCCGAGCGCGACGGCTTCGGCACGGTGTGCTCGTCCCTGCTGCGCTTGAACCCCAGCGAAGACCCGCAATGGTGGTTTGCCGCCGGCCCGCCCCATATGGCCCCGTTCGCAGCCGTTCCGCTCTGGGGCCCCGATTAGAACAAAAGAGGCGACTGTCCCTTGGGATCAGAACGCTATAAACATTATACCGTTTTCGTGACCGCATCGCGCAGACTGAAGCCAGCGTCGGGGGCCCGATGCCGGGGTTCCGATCTTGTCAAAACAAAATAGAACGTCTAACCGACGATCCGTTTCTTGGAGGTACGTTTGACCAAAATATTATTGCTCGTGGTCTTCGTGATCAATCTCGCGGTTCCGTTCTTCAACCGGACCGACCCGACCCTGTTCGGCTTTCCCTTCTTCTACTGGTACCAGATGGTGGCCGTCCCGGTCTCCTCCCTGCTCATTTACGCCGTCTTCCGTGCTGAAGACCGCGCGGAGACTGATGAATGATTCACCCTATCGCAACAGGTGTCTTTCTGGCGCTGATCGCCTTCGTCATCGTTCTCGGCTTCGTCGCCGGACGCTGGAAAGCCGGCGATATGAGCCACATCGAGGAATGGGGGCTTGGCGGCCGGCGCTTCGGCACCTGGGTCTCCTGGTTCCTGATCGGCGGTGACACCTATACCGCCTACACCTTCATCGCCATCCCGGCTCTGATGTTCGGCGCCGGCGCAATCGGCTTTTTCGCCGTTCCTTATACTGTGGTCTGTTATCCGATCCTGTTTCTGGTGTTCCCGAAACTTTGGAAGGTGGCACGCAACCACGGCTATATTACCGGGCCGGAATTTGTGCGTGGCCGCTATGGCAATCGCTGGCTGGCCCTGGCCATCGGCGTGACCGGTATTTTCGCCACCATGCCCTATATCGCGCTGCAGCTGGTCGGTATGCAGACGGTGATCGGCGCCTTGGGCATTCCCGGCCACATTCCGCTGATCGTCGCCTTCGCGGTGCTGGCGGCCTTTACCTATACGTCCGGCCTGCGGGCCCCGGCGATGATCGCGATCGTCAAGGACCTGCTGATTTACCTCACCGTGATCGTCGCCGTGATCGTCGTGCCCATCGAGCTGGGCGGTTTTGGTTCAATCTTTGCCCATATCGCACCCTCCAAGCTCCTCCTGGCCAAGCCGCCCGCCGGCAGCACCGGTTCTTACACCAGCTATGCGACACTGGCGCTCGGTTCGGCCATGGCCCTGTTCCTGTATCCGCATACCACCACCGCCATTCTCAGCTCCTCCGGTGCACGGGTGATCAAGCGGAATGCGTCACTGCTGCCGGCCTATACCTTCGTGCTCGGCCTGCTGGCCTTGCTCGGCTTCATGGCGGCGGCCGCAGGCCTGAAGAGCATGCCGCAATTTGCCGACGGCTTCGCGCATTACGGCACCAGCTTCGCGATTCCGGCCCTGATGCTTTATGCGTTCCCCAGCTGGTTCGTCGGCATCGCGTTTGCCGCCATCGCGATCGGCGCCCTGGTGCCGGCGGCGATCATGTCCATTGCTTCGGCGAACATCTTCACGCGCGATATCTGGAAGGAGTTCGGGCCCCCAACGAACGGCAGCGTGGAAACGTTGATCGCAAAGCTCTTCTCCATCGTCATGATCGTGGGCGCCGTGGTCTTCATCCTGGCGATCCCCAATACCTATGCCGTGCAGCTGCAGCTGCTCGGGGGCATGTGGGTCATCCAGACCTTCCCGGCGATCGCGCTCTCAGTGTTCACCCGGTTCTTCAACGGCTGGGCGCTGCTGATCGGCTGGGCGGTGGGTATCGTTAGCGCCACCTACCTGGCAGCGTTGAACCATCTGACCGGGGCAATCTGGGCGTTTCATATCCTCGGCTATACGGTCCCGAGCTATATCGCGTTCGCGACCGTCATTCTGAACATCGTGGTCGCAGGGGTGTTGAGCGTGCCGTTCAACGCCATCGCTTCCGACCGCGCACGCGACGCCACCAAGGCGGCCGACTACGCCGCGTGAGACATGCGTTACGGGTTGAGCCATTGGGCTCGACCCGTAACGGGGGAAGAAAGGGAAAGGCTACTTTTTGTGAACAAAAAGTAGCAAAAAACTTGCTCCTTTAGGCCGGTGGCGCTGAAACCAGCACGGCCTAAAGGAGCTAAAGTTTACTCACGTGGTTAGCTAACCACGCTATGGCATCAGACTTAAAAGATCGAGTCGATCAGATCTTCGCCGACGGCAAAGCCAGCGCCCATGGCGACCGCGCGACCAAAGCCGGAATTCATGATTTCACCCAAAATCCCGCCGCCTTGCTGCTGCGGATAACCGCCATAGTTCTGCGGGGGGTAAGGCATCGGCTGCTGCATGGGCTGCATCGGCTGCTGATTGCCCCAAGGGCTCTGCTGCTGGTTGTTCATGAAATTATGCAGGGCCTGCAGGAGGTTGGCGACCTGGTTCTGCTCGCTCTGAATTGCCAGCGCGATGCTCTTCAGATCCAGGAGCCATTCCCGCGCATCCTGATTGCCGGCCTGGGCAGACCCCTGAAGCTTCATGGCCAGGGCGCGCAGTTCCTGCACGGTTTGCTGGGATTGGGTCTGTAGCTGACGATACTGGTTGTCGATGGTCTGAATATCCATACTGCCCCTCCTTTGGGTAGGTCATCTATATAGGAGTTTTTCTTGCAAACCGAGGGCAACACCAAGGCAGAATGTGACCGTTTGTCACGGAAACACGCGATTGTCAGGCCACAGCTTTTTTGACCATGCGCCGATACAGCTCACAGGCCTGCCCGAACGCCTCAAATAACCGCTTGCGGTCGAGGAAATGCGTGACTTCCCATTCCGGATGCCATTGCACGGCGATGGCGAAGCTGCTCGCGCCCTCGACCCGCACGGCCTCGATGGTGCCGTCCGGCGCCACCGCCTCGACCACCAGGCCCGCGGCCAGCTGGTCGATCCCCTGCCCGTGCAGCGAATTCACGCGAATGGTCTCGGTGCCGGAAATCCGCGCCAGTTCTCCGGAAAGGGTGACATCATGCTTCAGGCTAAAGAGCTGTTCGCGTGTACCTTGGCCCGCACGATGATCCATGCGCCCCGGCACGTTATGGATCTCCTGAAACAGCGTGCCCCCTAACGCCACGTTCAGCTCCTGCATGCCGCGGCAGATGCCCAGGATCGGCATGCCGCGATCCAGCGCGGCGCGGATCAAAGGCAAGGTCGTCGCGTCGCGCGCGGGGTCATGAAGATCCGGCGTCGCGTCGAAATCCGCCCCGTAGCACATCGGCGCCACGTTGGAGGGGCTGCCATTGAACATGATACCGTCCAGCCGGTCGAGCAGCGCGCCCATCGCCTCGCCTTCCGGCGGGATCAGCACGGGAACGGCATTCGCCGCGGCGATGAGGGCGGCACCGTAACGCGCCGGCGTGGCGTGCTGGACATAGTGACTCACCAGCTTGGTGCAGGCGGGAATTCCGACAACGCAAGGGCTGACCATCTGCTTTAAGTCTCCATGACCGCTAGATTTTATGGCGACGCCACGAGCGGGCCGCAAGCCCGCCCAACGCATCGCCGATGCGCTCCCCTGGTGGCCCCGCGACGCGCTTCAATTTTCAACGGCGCTGATGTAGGCCGATATCATGACACGCAGAACCGAGCTGAGCCGCAAGACCTCAGAGACCGATATCCTGATCCGTCTGAACCTGGATGGGACCGGGATGACCAAAATCGCCACCGGGATCGGCTTTTTCGACCATATGCTGACGGCGTTCGGGCGGCACGGGCTGTTCGACCTGGAGGTCGAGGCGCGGGGCGATTTGCATATCGACGCGCATCACACGGTCGAGGATGTCGGCATCGTGCTCGGCCAGGCGCTTGCCAACGCGGTGGGAGACAAGCGCGGCATTACCCGCTTCGGGCAGGCCAGCATCCCGATGGATGAGGCGCTGGTGGATGCGGCAATTGACCTTTCCGGCCGCGCCTATCTCGGCTGGCAGGTCGGTTTCGAACGGCCGATGCTCGGCACGATGGACACGCAGCTGGTCGAGGAATTTTTCCGCGCCTTGACCAGCAACGGGCTGTTCACGCTGCATCTGCGCCAGTTGGCCGGCAGCAATGCGCATCATGTCGCGGAAGCGACGTTCAAGGCCGCGGCACGGGCCCTGCGCATGGCTGTCGCCGTGGATGTCCGCAGCGCCGGCCAGATTCCGTCGACGAAAGGCTCGCTCTGATGCGGTGCGCGCCATGCTGGTAACCGTCGTCGATTACGGCGGCGGCAATCTCGCCTCAGCCGCGCGCGGGCTCCGGCTCGCCGCGGAACAGCAGGGTTTGCCCGCCGAGATCCGCATCACCGCGGATCCTGATGTGGTCGAACGGGCGGATCGTATCGTCCTGCCCGGCCAGGGCGCATTTGCCGACTTGGCCGCCGGCCTTGCCTCTGTCGCCGGGCTGAAGGAGGCGATGGTCCGCCGCGTGGCCGAGGGCGCCCCGTTTCTCGGCATCTGTGTCGGGATGCAGCTGATGGCCGAGCGCGGCCTGGAATTCGGCGTGACCGAGGGCCTGGGATGGGTCGAAGGCGAGATCGCCCCCCTGCCCGCACGCAACCTGCGCCTGCCCCATATGGGCTGGAACGAGCTGACGTTCGAGCCGGGGGCCCACCCGCTGCTGGCCGGCCTGAAACCGGGCGATCATGCTTATTTCGTCCATTCCTTCGCTCTGAGGGCCAGCCGGCCTGAGCAGGTTCTGGCCACCACGGATTATGACGGCCCGGTCGTGGCCATGGTGGCGACAGGAAATTGCGCCGGCACGCAATTTCACGTGGAAAAAAGCCAGCAGGTCGGGCTGCAAATCCTTGGTAATTTCTTGCGCTGGGCTCCTGAAGCATGACACTTAGCAAACTGTCATGCCCAGCACCTTGATCAGCCCTCCGACACGCGCGAAGAGGCAGCGGTGAACTACGACCTGCCCCCACCGACCACCCTAACAGCCGAACGCGTCGAGCGGTTCGACGATGATGCGGATGTGCATGCGCTCGCCGAAGCCGCGACGGCCGCGATCCTGGATGGCGGCGGTTTCGGCTGGGTGAAGCCGCCGAAGGCCGCGCTGCTTGAACAATATTTTCGCGGCGTCCTGCTGGTGCCGGAGCGTGAGCTCATTGTCGGCCGCATGGATGGCGTGATCTATGGCGCCGTGCAGCTGCATCGCCCCTCACGGAACAACGAGGCGCAGGCGGTCTCGGCGCATCTGATGCATCATTTCGTGGCGCCTTACGCCCGCGGCCATGGCTTGGCACGGCTGATCATCCAACGTGCCGAGGACCTCGCCAGGGCGCTGGGCTACAAGGTTTTGAATCTGGACGTGCGTGAAACCCAGGAAGCCGCCATCACCTTATTCGAGGCTGCCGGCTTCATCCGCTGGGGCACGCATCCGGCCTATGCGCGGGT
This sequence comes from Acidocella sp., assembly GCA_035493735.1. Lineage (GTDB taxonomy): Bacteria > Pseudomonadota > Alphaproteobacteria > Acetobacterales > Acetobacteraceae > Acidocella. The sequence continues at coordinate 12,108 of DATJHR010000162.1, read as the reverse complement.
CAAAGGCAAGACCCTGCGGGGACATTTCTATTATAAGATGCTGCAAAAATGACTCTGACTCTGTTTCCGGCCATCGATCTAAAGGACGGCGCCTGCGTGCGCCTGCAGCGCGGGGAGATGGACCGCGCCACCGTCTATGGCGAGGATCCTGCCGCCCAGGCGAAAGCCTGGCAGGCCGCGGGTTTTTCCTGGGTGCATGTGGTTGACCTGAACGGCGCCTTCGCCGGCAAGACAGCCAACGGCCCGGCGGTGAAGGCCATCCTGGACGCCGTCGATATCCCGGTGCAGCTGGGCGGCGGCATTCGCGATCTCGGCGCGGTCGAAAGCTGGCTGGCTGCCGGCGTTTCGCGCGTGATCCTGGGCAGCGCCGCCGCCAAGAATCCTGGCCTGGTCATCGAAGCCGCGAAAAAATTCCCGGGCCGCGTGGTGGTGGGGATCGACGCCAAGGGCGGGATGGTGGCGACCGAAGGCTGGGCCGAGACCTCCAGCCTCAAAGCCACGGAACTGGCGCAGCGCCTGCAGGATGTCGGCATTTCCGCGATTATCTACACCGATATCGCGCGGGACGGGATGAAGACGGGGCTCAATCTCCAGGAGACCACCGCTTTGGCCCAATCAGTCAGCCTGCCGGTGATCGCCTCCGGCGGCGTTGCCGGCATTGCCGATATCCTCGCCCTGAAAGCCGCGGCAGAGACGCAAAAAAACCTCGCCGGCAGCATCCTCGGCCGCGCTTTGTATGACGGCAGCCTGGCCCCGGCGGAAGCGCTCGCCGCATGCTGAAACTGCGCGTCATCCCCTGCCTGGACGTTAAAGACGGGCGGGTCGTGAAGGGGGTGAACTTCGTCTCGTTGCGCGATGCCGGGGACCCGGTGGAACAGGCGGTCGTCTATGATGCCGCCGGCGCCGATGAGCTGACCTTTCTCGACATCACGGCCAGCAGCGACAACCGCGACACAATCCTCGACGTGGTGTCCCGAACAGCGGAGAAGGTTTTTTTGCCCCTGACCGTGGGCGGCGGCATTCGCAGCGTTGCGGATATGCGGCGGCTGCTGCTGGCCGGCGCCGACAAATGCAGCATCAATTCGGCGGCGATCAGCCGGCCTGAGCTGGTGCGCGAAGCCGCGCAGAAATTCGGCAGCCAGTGCGTGGTGGTGGCGATCGACGCGCGTATGGTTTCGCCCGGCAAATGGGAGGTCTTTTCTCATGGCGGGCGGGTGAATACCGGCCTGGATGTGCTCGAATGGGCGCAGCGCATGGAAGCCTCCGGCGCGGGCGAACTGCTGCTCACCTCCATGGACCGGGACGGCACCGGGAAAGGTTTCGATTTGCCGCTGCTCAAAGCCATCTGCGCCACGGTTCGCTTGCCGGTCGTGGCCTCCGGCGGCGTGGGCAGCCTGCAACATTTTGTCGAGGGTGCCGAGGCCGGCGCCACCGGGCTGCTGGCGGCAAGCGTCTTCCATTTCGGCCGGTCTTCCATCGCTGAGGTCAAGCAGGCTTTGCTCGACGCTAAGCTTCCCGTGCGCCCGCCGGCACCAACAAAGGCAGTTAATCATGGCTGAAAACATCGACCCGACGCCGGACGCGGCAAACCCGGATGCGCGTGTGCTGGACCGGCTGTGGGCCACGGTGCAGTCGCGCAAGAACGCCTCCCCCGATGAAAGCCACTCGGCACGCCTGCTCTCACGCGGAACCGCCAAGGTTGCGCAGAAATTCGGCGAAGAGGCTGTCGAGTGCCTAATCGAAGCCGTCGCCGGCCGGCCGACCGCCCTGATCTCGGAAAGCGCGGATGTGCTGTATCACCTGATGGTGCTGTGGGTTGATGCCGGCCTTCGGCCGGAACAAATCTGGACGGAACTGGCGCGGCGCGAAGGTGTGAGCGGCATCGCGGAAAAAGCGTCCCGGACAGCGAAGTAAAGGGAAGGAAGGGCCGCTTTTTGAAAAAAGCGGCGCAAAAACTTTTGTTTACACTGGGCCTGTGGCGGTGAAACCAGCACGGCTAAGTTCAAAAAAGTTTTTTGCTTCTTTTTTTCAAAAAAGAAGCACTTTCCTTCCTTATTCCTAAGCTTACAACCGGACGAGCGAAAGGGGCTTAAAGCATGACCGTCTATGACGACAATAATATTTTTGCCCGCATCCTGCGGGGTGAACTTCCTTGCCAGCGCCTCTATGAGGATGAGTTCGCGCTCGCGTTTCCCGACATAAGGCCGCAGGCGCCGTGCCATGTGCTGGTGATTCCCAAGGGCAAATATGTCTCGATGACGGATTTCGGCGCCAAGGCCACGCCTGAGGAAATCACGGGCTTTTTCCGGGCGGTTTCTCTGGTCACGGAGAAAGTGGGGGTGGCCGAGAGCGGCTATCGCACGATCGCCAATGCCGGCCCTGACAGCCGGCAGGAAGTGCCGCACTTTCATGTGCATATTCTCGGTGGCCACAGGCTGGGGGCGCTGCTCGTCGCCCCATGAGCAAGCCGGGCAACGCGGGCGAAGTCCTGCGAACCTTTTTCCTGCTCGGCCTCAGCTCCTTCGGGGGGCCCGTCGCTCATCTTGGCTATTTCCGGCGTGAATTCGTCGCCAAACGCGGCTGGGTCACCGAGGAGGAATACGCCAACCTTTTAGCGCTGTGCCAGTTTCTGCCCGGCCCGGCTTCGAGCCAGGTCGGGTTTTGTCTTGGATTGCAGCGCGCCGGCTGGCGGGGTGGGCTCGCCGCCTGGTGCGGCTTCACCCTGCCCTCGGCCTTGTTGATGTTTTTGGCGGGGCACTGGGCCGCCGCTTTGCAGAGCCATTCGCTTGCCAGAGGCGCCCTGCACGGCTTGCAGCTCGCGGCCGTCGCTGTGGTCGCCCAGGCGGTGTGGCTGATGACACGCAGCCTGTGCCCGGACCTGCCGCGCCGGATCGCCGCCTTGCTGGCAACAGGCATCGCTCTGGCGCTGCCCGGCACGTTCGGCCAGATCCTGGTGCTCTTGTTCGGCGCGCTTTTTGGGCTGACGGTCCTGCCGGCCGTGACAGCGCCATCCCCGCCCCCGGCCGGCGGCACCATCCGGAGGGCCAATTTTGCGGTTCTGGTGGCCATTTTCCTCATTCTTTTGTGCCTGGCGTTTCTCGCCCCCAAGACCGGCTGGCTCGCCTTGTTCGCCGCTTTTTATCGGGCCGGTGCGCTGGTGTTCGGTGGCGGCCACGTGGTTTTGCCGCTGCTGAAAGATGCCGTGGTCACACCGGGCTGGATCTCTCCGTCTTTGTTCCTGGCCGGCTATGGCGCCGCCCAGGCCTTACCAGGCCCGCTTTTCACCGTGGCGGCTTTCTTCGGCACCATCGCCTCGGTCGGGCCGCAGGGCGTTCTTGGGGCGGCCATCGCGACCGTCGCCATTTTTCTCCCCGGCCTATTGCTGGTTGCCGCCTGCCTGCCTTATTGGCAGGCGATCCGCCGGCACCCGCGGATCGCCGCCACTTTGAACGGCGTTAACGCGGCCGTGATCGGATTGCTTGTCACCGCCCTGGTCGACCTGCTGCGCTTGCACGCCGTGCTCGCGCCGATCGATCTCGCCCTCCTGATCGTGGCTCTTTTGCTGCTCACCCTGCTGCGCACGCCGCCGCTCGTCGTCGTGCTGATTTGCGCCGCAGCGGGCGCCGCGCTCGGTTAGAGCACGGCCAAGGCAAGGGGAAGGCTTCTTTTTGTGAACAAAAAGAAGCAAAAAAACTTTATTGACTCTGGGCCATGGGCGTTGTCGGCGACACAGAATCAGGTCCAGCATCATAAGAGTTTTTGCGCCGCTTTTTTCAAAAAGCGGCCACTTTCTTTGTCACGCGCTGAACTGAATCACCTCGCGCACCCGTGGGTAGACTTCATGAACCCAGCGCGATCCGGAGAAAATGCCGTAATGGCCGACACCCGTCTGCACATGGTGGCGCTTGAGCACCGGGCGGAGATTGGAACAAAGATCTAACGCCGCGGCGGTCTGGCCGAGGCCGCAAACATCATCCCGCTCGCCTTCGATAGTGAACAGGAAGGTCTTTTTGATCATGTCCGGTTTCACCAGCCGGCCGCGATAGGTCAGCTGGCCCTTGGCCAACTCATGGTCCATGAAAATGCGCTTGACGGTCTCAAGGTAAAACTCGGCCGGTAGATCCATGACCGCGAGATATTCGTCATAGAAGGCGCGATGCATTTCCGCGGCCGCCTTGTCGCCGGCCGCGAGCGAGCGGAACTGCCGGAAATGGGCGCCGACATGCTTGTCGAGATTCATCGAGACGAATGCCGAAAGCTGGATGAAGCCGGGATAAACCCGCCGCCCGCCGCCACGGAAGCGCCACGGGACGACACCGATCATGCGATCTTCGAACCAGGGCAGATCCTTGGTCTTGGCGAGCTTATTCACCTTGGTGGGATTGCGGCGCGTATCGATGGGACCGGCCATCAAGGTCATGCTGCGCGGCGTCGCCGCGTTATTGTCCTCGGACATGATGGCTACGGCGGCCAAGACGGCAACCGCAGGCTGGCAGATGCCTAAGACATGGCTGCGCGGCCCCAAAAACTCCAGGAACTTGATCACATGTTCGATATATTCATCGAAACCGAAACGCCCCGCTTCAACCGGCACGTCCCGTGCGTTATGCCAATCCGTGATGTAAACGTCATGATCTTGAAGCAGCGTTTCCGTCGTGTTGCGCAGCAAAGTGGCAAAATGGCCCGACATTGGGGCGACGAGCAGAACCTTGGGTTGTGGGCAATCGGTGTCTTTCCTGAAATGGATCAGACTGGCGAAGGGCGTGGCAAGAACGATTTCATCCGTGACACTCACCGGCTTGTTGCCGACCATGATGTCTTTGATGGCGTAAGCGGGGCGCTTATGGGTTGTGCCCGAATGGCCGAACACATCGAGCGCGGCCGTCACATGGCGGAGCATGATGCCGTAAGGCTGGTTCGGCGTGACGCTTCGCAGCAGCGTGCTGGTATGCCGCGCCATCATTCGCAGCGGATCCAAGACATCCGCCTGGGCTTGGTAGAGGTCGTAAATCATCGTCCAGTCCTTGGGCGGCGATGCCGGTATCGCCCGAATCCACGGCATAATTCTCTCACGCCGCCGTCCACCGCGTCTAGTACGAGAAGGGTAGCGTTTCGGTAGAGTATTCATAATAAAAGGGAGTAATTATGGCAGAAGCGACCCTGCTGATCAGCAGCAAAAACTACTCCTCCTGGTCGTTGCGCGGCTATTTGTTGGCCAAGCTGTCCGGCATCGACTTCGTCGAGGAGAGGGTCTCCCCCGATGACGCACGGGCCCGTCAAGAATTGCTGATGCGCACCTCTTCGATACTCGTGCCTTGCCTGGTTCACGGGGAGGTTTCGGTCTGGGATACGCTGGCGATCGCCGAATATCTGAACGAACTCTTTCCCGCGGCGCAGATGCTGCCGACTGAAAAAGCGGCGCGCGCGCGGTGCCGGTCGATTTCCGGCGAAATGCATTCCGGCTTCGCCGCCTTGCGCGCCTCGCTGCCGATGAATTTGCGCGTCCACAAGCGGGGGTTCACCGTCTGGTCGTCCGCCCAGGCGGACATTGACCGGATCACCACCATCTGGCGGGATTGCCTGACGAGCTGGAAAGGACCTTTTCTGTTCGGCAAGAGGCCGACCATCGCCGATGCGATGTATGCGCCCGTCGTCACCCGGTTCTTGAGCTATGACGTCGTGATCGGCCCGGCCTGCCAGGATTACTGCAGCACCATCATGAGTTGGGAACCGATGCGCCAGTGGGTCGCCGACGCCCTCCAGGAGCCCGCGGACATCATCGAACTCGACATCGATTTCTGAGGCCTGTTTGCAACGTTTCGGCAACCGGCCCAGCGGCCGGTTGGTGCGGGTGCTTTGGCAGTCTATTTCGGTAACGGGGTCCATGGCGTCGGGGCCGGTACCGCGCAGGGCGCCTCGGCATCGACGGTCTCGAAATCAGCCGGGGCGATGATCTCGATATATTCCATGTCGGGCGAGTAATCGAACAGGTAATGGATGATGCCGGGCCGCTGGTGCACGCAGTCGCCGGCGGCTACCAGATGCTCCTTGTCCCCGTACATGAAGCGGGCCCAGCCCTTTTGCATGATGACAATGTGGAAGTCCGCGACATGGCGATGCCATCCCGTCCCCTGCTCCGGCGGGCACTCCGGATTGGCCTTGACGAGTTGGCACAAAACGCGGCCCCCGGTCGCCCCGGCGATCCCAAGATCACGATACAAGAAGAAATCCCGCAATCCGTCGGTACGCCACGGCGTATCGCCAGGCCGGACATGGGAAAATAAGCTCACCATCTTGTCGAGCATGGCTTGTGCTCCACTTGCAGGTTTACCAAGAATTTATGGCGCGACTCCGCGCTTTTAAAGTGGCCGCTTTTTGAAAAAAGCGGCGCAGGCGCAAGCGAAGGAAAGACTTCTTTTTGTGAACAAAAAGAAGCAAAAAACTTTGTTATGCTGGGCCATGGGCGTCGTCGCTGACCCAGCCCATGGCCCAGCATCATAAAAGTTTTTGCGCCGCTTTTTTCAAAAAGCGGCCACTTTCTAGTCCTCGCGCTCGGTGCGGACCAGCACATCGCGCTTGCCGACATGGTTGGCGGGGCTCACGACGCCGTCCTTTTCCATCTGCTCGATCAGCTTGGCGGCGCGGTTGTAACCGATCTGCAAGTGGCGCTGAATGAAGGAGGTGCTCGCTTTCCCTTCCCGGGCGACAAGCGCGACGGCCTGATCGTAAAGCGCGTTTTCACCGCTGGTGTTGCCGCCGATCGTACCGGAAATGGCCGGCGTCTCATCCTCCACCGGCTCGGTGACTTCATCCAGATAGGCCGGCTCGCCCTGCTCGCGCAGGAAAGCCACCACCGCCTCGACCTCCTGGTCGGACACGAAGGGGCCGTGAACGCGGGTGATGCGCCCGCCGCCCGCCATATACAGCAGATCGCCCTGCCCCAGCAGCTGTTCGGCGCCTTGCTCGCCGAGAATCGTCCGGCTGTCGAATTTCGAGATCACCTGGAAGCTGATGCGGGTCGGGAAATTCGCCTTGATCGTGCCGGTGATGACGTCGACCGAGGGACGCTGCGTCGCCATGATCACATGAATGCCGGCGGCACGGGCCATTTGCGCGAGGCGCTGGACGGCGATCTCGATCTCCTTGCCCGCCACCATCATCAGATCCGCCATCTCGTCGATGAAGACCACAATGAAAGGCAGGGGTTCGAGCGCCAGGGGCTGGTCTTCGAAGACAGGTTTGCCGGTCTCCGAATCGAAGCCGGTTTGCACGCGCCTGGTCACCACCTCGCCGCGGTCGCGCGCCTCATTCACCCGGTCGTTATAACCGGCGATGTTGCGCACCGAGAGCTGACTCATGGAGCGGTAGCGCCGTTCCATCTCGCGCACCACCCATTTGAGCGCCGCCACCGCCTTGGCCGGCTCGGTGACCACCGGCGCCATGAGATGCGGGATGCCGTCATAGACCGAGAGTTCGAGCATCTTCGGGTCAATCAGGATCAGCCGGCATTGCTCAGGCGAAAGCCGATACAGCAGGCTCATGATCATCGCATTGACGCCGACCGATTTGCCGGAACCGGTGGTGCCGGCGATCAGCAGATGCGGCATCCGTGCCAGATCCGCCAGCACCGGGGCACCCGAAATATCCTTGCCCAGCGCCAGCGTGAGCTTCGAGCTCTGCTTCTCCCAGATCTCGGCGCCGAGCAGTTCGGAGAGGTAAACCGTCTCCCGCTTCGTATTCGGCACTTCGATGCCGATCACGTTGCGGCCCGAAACGGTGGCGATACGCACGGCGACCACCGACAGCGAGCGGGCAATATCGTCGGCGAGCCCCACGACGCGCGCCGAGCGGATGCCAGGCGCCGGCTCCAATTCGTACAAAGTCACCACGGGGCCCGGCCGGATTTCGACAATCTTTCCCTGCACGCCGTAATCCTGGAGGACGTTCTCGAGCAGGCGCGCGTTATTTTCCAGCGCCTCCGGCGAGGGGCCGTTGGCGCCGCGTGGCGGCGCCGTGCGCAGCAAATCGAGCGAAGGGTAATTCCAACCCACCTCGAGCAACGGCAGCCGCTCCTGGCGGGGCGGCGCCTTTTTGGGGGGCAGCACCGCTTTGATCGGCGTGGGGGTCTTGAGCATCGGCATGGGCATGGCCGGCGCGTCATCATCCTCATCCAGCCGGCCCGGCGGCGCGGCCGGAACCCAGGCCCGGCCCGGCGTCTCGTCAGCGGCGGCGCGTTCCGACACGCTCTGAAGCAAGGGCGTGATCCACGATGAAACGGCTTCCGCGCCGCGCCGGCTGCGGTGGACGGATTCCCTGGCGACAAAGGCCGCTTTGCGCCCGCCCGAACGCCATTCACCGGGGGTAAAGCCGAGCGCGAATCCAAAACTGCCGAGACCGCCCACCATGGTCAGCAGCATCATCAAGCCGCTGCCGATTCGGCCCAGGATGGAACTGCCCAATGCGACGAACAGCTTGGACAGCACGACCCCCGCCGCGCCGCCGAGCCCGGCCGGCACCGGCCAGGCCAGCGGAGGTCCGGGAATGACAGTGAAGGCCATCGCCAAGGCGGCGCCCAATAAGGGCATCGACAATGCCCCGAGGAGGATGCGCGTCTTCACATAGCCAACCTCGCCGCGGGTGCCGAGCCGATAGCTCCAGGCCAGCAGCACGAGAGGCGGGATCAACCCCGCCGCGCCGAATCCTTGCAGCGCCAGATCCGCGAGAATTGCCCCCACCGGTCCCGCCAAATTCGTCACCGGCAGATCGCTTGCCGTGTCCAGCGAGGGATCGTGCGGATTGTAGGATAGCAACGCCAGCAGCAAGGCCAGGCCGGCCAAGGCGCAGAGGAGCGCTGAGAACTCGGAAATCCGGCGACGGAACTGCGCCCGGATCGCTGGAGAGATGAACCGTCGGGCTTCGAGATTTACCGCCATAAGCGGCGTTATACGTTGGAGGTATCTGATTTCAAAATACATTTTGGCGTCACCGCCGGAGAACGCCCGCGGCCATGGCGTGGCGCGCCCCAAAGAAAAACAGCGCCGTGCGGCGCTGTTTCTCGGCTTAGAGCGGATCGCTACGCGATTCGATCTAAAATCATCCGGCTCTAATCGCCCATCACCGGGATTTTCTGGCCGTCGGCGAAGATCGCATAGGCCTCCTCGCCATGGATGGCGTCGTCACCGATCATCATGACCTCGTCATTCGCGCGCAGCGGCACGATCAGACCGATAACCTTGAGGATGATGAAGGTGCCGACAACGTTGAGGGCGATGATGAACGCCGCGCCATAGAACTGGAGCAGCACCTGATGCGGGTTGCCGAACAGGGCGCCGGTCACATTCACATTGCTGTCCTTGCCGGTGCCGAAGAATTCGATCATGCCGGGGTCGGCCAGGATGCCGGTGCCGATGCCGCCAACCAGCGCCGCCACGCCATGGGTGTGGAACACGCCGAGCGTATCGTCCACCTTGCGGAACAGCCAGCTCTTGCCGAGCCAGTTCCAGCTCATCCAGGGCAGGATGCCAGCCGCAAGCCCGAGGCCGATCGCCTCGCCGCCGTTGATATAGCCCGCCGCCGGGGTGATGGCGACGAGGCCGGCGATCATGCCGTTCACCGCGCCCAGCACGGAAGGCTTGTTGTAGGCGAACACGTCCAGCACGGTCCAGGCCAGCAGAGCCGCCGCGGTGGCGACGTTGGTGTTCAGCACGGCCGCACCGGCGTCGGCGTTCGCGAAGTACGGGTCACCGCCGTTGAAACCGTCCCAGCCCAGCCACAGGATACCGGCGCCGACCATGGTGATCAGCAGGTTATTCGGCTGGAAGTTTTCGCGGTCGCGCGGCATGCGCGGGCCGATGACCGCCGCAGCGGTGAAGCCGGATGCGGCCGCGGTCAGGTGAATCACGTAACCGCCGGAATAGTCGACCACGCCCATTGAGCCGAGCCAGCCGCCCGCCCAGAGCGAGAACGCACCGATCGGGTAGACGATGCTCATCCACACGGGCACGAAAATCATCCAGGCCTTGAAATTCATGCGGCCGATAATCGAGCCCTGCATGATGATCACGGTGATGGCGGCGAACACGAACTGGAAGAACACCATCGTGGCCATCGGGAAGCCGATCGGCGGCATCCCGGCGGCGGCGGCGGGAATCACCGCTTCCTTTGTTTCATTCCAGGCGGAAGTGATCTGCCCGGGATGGCCAAGCCACGCATTGCCGCCGGTGCCCGGCATCACCAACCAAGGTTTCCCGAAGGACATATTATAAGCCCAGAGAACCCAAACCAGCAGCACCGCCGCAAAGGCATAGAACGCCATGAAGGCGGAGTTGATCGCCCATTTTTTCTTGACGATGCCACCATACAGCACCACCAGGCCCGGCACGCTCTGCAGGCCGACCAACGTCGCCGCCGTGAGCTGCCAGGCATTATCGCCCGTATCAAGCCAATTGCCCGGTAGTGCGGGAACTATTGCCATTCTGTCGTCTCCATCATACGCACCGCCAAAGCCGGGCGGCGTCGGCTGAACCAACCATGTTTCAAAGCATGTTCCATGCCAACCTCCCGCGATCTTTATTTGGGGCAAAGAACGAATTGCGGACCGGTCATGAGACCGAGACTGCTCATTTAGAGGACCACATCGCGCTTATTTTTTGAGCATTGCCTGGGCTGGATGCCTTAAGACGTCGCAGGGACGGAAAGATTCCGCCGCCCGCCACGGCGCTCAAGAACTTGGCGCAGGCGCCATGCTCTGCCACATAAGACCTCATGCAGAGTCACCATGACATAGCGATTATCGGCGCAGGCCCGGTGGGCGGGGCGCTGGCCTGCGCCCTGGCGGCACGCGGACGGCGCGTGGCCTTGATCGACAAGGCGGCGTTACCGCCCATGGAGCATCCGGATTTCGATGGCCGCGCCTATGCGATCGCGGCGGGTTCCAAGCGCCTGCTCGACACGGCCGGACTATGGGACATCCTGCCCTTCCCGCCCTGCCCGATCCTGGACATCGACGTCACGGACGGCAAGCCCGGACGCCCGGCTTCGCCCTTGCGTCTGCATTTTGATCATCGGGCGGTCGGAGACGACCCGTTCGGCTGGATCATCGAGGCGCGCTCATTGCGCGTGGCCCTCAACCGCCGCTTGCATGAGCATGAAAATATTCTGCTGCGCGCGCCGGCCCAGGCTTCGGTGGTGCGGAGCCGTGAGGGTGTCCGCGTCAGCCTCGACAGCGGTGAGGTGATCGAAGCCCGTCTCGTGGTGGCGGCCGATGGCCGCAACAGCAGCTTACGAACCCAGGCGGGAATTCCCGTCACACGGCTGGTCTACGGGCAGTCGGCCGTGGTCTGCGCGGTGGCGCATGAAAGGCCGCATCTCGGCGTGGCGCTCGAGCATTTTTTGCCCGGCGGGCCGTTCGCGCAGCTGCCGATGAGCGCCAATGACCAATACGAACATCTCTCCGCCATCGTCTTCACCGAACGCCACGACGTCGCGAAACGCCTCGGCCTGCTCGATGATGCGCGCTTTACGCGGGAATTGGCCAAGCGGCTCGGCGACCATCTCGGCGCCATCACCCTGGTGGGCCGGCGCTGGACCTATCCGCTTTCGGCTATGCATGCGGCACGGTATTTCGATACGCGGCTGGCCCTGGTCGGCGATTCGGCGCACGTGGTGCATCCTATCGCCGGGCAAGGGCTAAACCTTGGGCTGCAGGACGCGTTGGCCTTGGTCGATCTGCTGCAAGATGCGCCTGACCCGGGCGATCCGGCGCTGCTCGCATCCTACCAGGCGGCGCGACGCCCCGCTAACCTGATGATGCTGGCGGCGACCGACGCGCTGGACCGGCTGTTCTCGACGAACAACCCGGCGATCCGGCTGGCGCGCGATCTCGGGCTGGCGGCGGTCAACCGCATGCCGCGCCTGAAACGGCGCTTCATGCTGACGGCGATGGGAAGGTAGAAGGAAGGAAGGGAAGGCTTCTTTTTTGGGGCTTGTTGGGAATCATCGTGAATTGATGATGGCTGCGACGAGATGGATCATGGCGCTAAAGGCCTGATCCGTCTTGTCTGAGCGCATGGCGATGCGTTTGAACTCCTTGAGTTTGCAGAAGAAGTT